>NZ_CP046508.1:6824422-7168845 GCF_017161115.1 Variovorax sp. RKNM96
CTGTCCCACGCGGTGCCGCCGCCGCCGGCTTCCCAGTACTTGCCGCTCGGGTCCCAGGTCTTGGCGGCGCGCGCCATCGACTCGTCCTCGAAGGGCTTGGACGGATCGCCCGGCACCACGAACCAGCGCCACTTCTGGTCGCCGGTCTTCGCGTCGTAGGCGGTGACGTAGCCGCGCACGCCGTACTCGGCGCCGCCATTGCCGATGATGACCTTGCCCTTGAAGACGCGCGGCGCGCCGGTGATGGTGTAGCTGCCCTTCTGGCCGTCGATGGTGTTCTTCTCCCACACCTTCTGGCCTGTGGCCGCATCGAGCGCGATGAGCCGGCCGTCGTAGGCGGCGACGTAGACGCGGCCTTCGTACAGCGCCACGCCGCGGTTCACCACGTCGCAGCAGCCCCTGAAGCCTTTGGACTTATCGACCTGCGGATCAAAGGTCCAGAGCTTCTGCCCGGTGCGCGTGTCGATCGCATGCACCACGCTCCACGACGCGGTGACGTACATGATGCCGTCCACCACCAGCGGCGTGGATTCCACCCCGCGCGTCGACTCGAGGTTGTACGACCAGACCAGCCCGAGCTCTTTCACGTTGCCCGCGTTCACCTGGTCGAGCTTGCTGAAGCGCGACTCGGCGTAGTCGAGGCCCACGCTGGGCCAGTCGGGTGTCTTCTGCGCCGCGTTGGCGCGCACGAAGTTGCCGTCGACCTTCTTGACTGCGGCGGCGGCACGGTCCTGCGAACTCTGGGCCGCAGCCATCGATGCGCCCAGGCACAGCAATGCGCCGGCCAGCAGGCGCAGCCCGGTGGTGGTTTTCTTCATCGTGGGTCTCCTTGTGGGCCAAGGATCGTTCGCGCGGCGCTCGCCTTCACCTTCGGGATTTCCCCAATCGAGCCTTGTTCCATTGCGGAACACATTCGACGGGGTTCCCCGATTCCTGGGAGGCATCGAACGACATGGCCCTCGAAAAGCTCGACCGGCTCGGCACTGCGGATGCACCGCGCCAGCTCTTCGCCAACACGCCCGCGCAGCGCGTGGCGCTCGCGCGGCGGCAGTTCTTCGAGGAAGGCGTGCGGCCCTCGGGCCTCATCGGCGAGGCGGTGCTGCAGTCGTGGATGCGCTGCACACGCACGCATGCCGACCGGCAGCGCATCGTGCCCTTCGATGCCGTCACGCCCAGCCGCCTGCACGCCACGCTCGCGCGCAACCGCGAGCTGCTGGATGTGGCGCGGCAGGAGCTCGGACAGATGGAGCACGCGCTCGCCGGCACCGACTGCCGCGTGATCCTCACCGACCGCGAAGGCGTGGTGGTGCATGTCACCCAGCAGCCGTGCGCCGCGCACCAGCCGGTGCTGCGCAAGACCGCGCGCGTGGGCGTGAACATCTCCGAGCGCATCGTGGGCACCACCGCGCCCGGCATCGTCGCCACCACGGGACAAGCCTGCACCGTCGATGGCGCCGAGCACTACTTCGACGTGCTGCGCGAAATGCAGTGCGCAGCCGCGCCGATCCGCGATGTGACGGGACGCCTGGCCGGCGTGCTGGACCTCACGGTGGAGGCGCGGCGCTTCGGTTTCGATGCGGCATCGATGGTGTCGCTGTATGCGACGACGATCGAGAACCGCTTGCTGCAGGCGCAGTCGCGCGACCACCTCATCCTGCGTTTCCAGGCGAGCCCCACGCTGCTGGGCACGCCGCTCGAGGCGCTCGCCGGCATCGCACCGGACGGCACGATCGCGTGGCTCAACAACGCCGGCGCGCGGTTGCTCGGGCGCTTGCCCGAAGCGGCCGGCGAGCGCGATGTCGAATGCCTGCTGGGCCACGACCTTGCGAGCCTGCTGCGGCTGGGGCGCCGTGAATCCGCGCAGCCGCTGCGGCTCGCGAGCGGCCTGGGCGTGTGGGTGCAGGCGCACCTCAAGCGCGCGGACGGGGTGGACTTCCAGCACGCAGTGGCGATGCCGAGCGTGCATGCGCCAGCGCCCGTCGCGCATTCGGTGGATGCAGCGACCACGCCGGCGCTCGCGGCGGCCACCGATGCGCCACACGCCGAGACGCTGCAGGAACACAGCCGCAAGCTGATCGAGGAAACGCTGGCCGCGCACGGCGGCAACGTGTCGCAGGCCGCGCGCCAGCTCCACGTGTCGCGCGGCACGCTGTACCGCCGCATGCGCGGCTGGGGGCTCTAGCGTCCTGCGCGGGCCGGCGGCTCAATCGCCATCGCGGCCCGATGAGGGGGCCGTCGACTTGGCTTCGAGCAGCACGCAGATCGCACGCACCTGCTGGTGGATGATCTTGGCCACCTCCGCGCGCCGCGCCGGCCCCATGCGGCTGGAGATGGCCGCCACGCTCACTGCCGCGATCGGGTTGTCGGGCGGAAAGGCCACGCCGATGGCGGCCGCGCCGGGCGTGGCCGCGCTGTCCAGAAACGAATAGCCCTGCGCACGCGTCTGCGCGATGGCCTCGCGCAGGAAGCCCGGCTCGAAGGCGCCGAACTTGGCATAGCGCGCCTCGTTGGCCGCGACGATCAGCTCGGCTTCGGCCTCCGGCAGCGCGCTCAGGATCGCGAGGCCGCCGGCGCCCACGCCCATGGGCCGTCGAATGCCCACGTCCAGCGTCAGCGCCTTGATCGGGTAGGCGCCCAGCGCCCGGCTGGTGCAGATGGATTCGGGCCCTCGCCGCTCGCTCAGATAGACCGTGTCGTGCGTCAGCTCGGCGATGGCGCGCAGCGCCTCGTCGCACAGCTCGCTCAGCTGGTAGTGCGGCTGGGCCAGCATGCCCAGCTCGTACAAGAGCGGCCCCAGGTGGTACTTGCGGGTGAGCAGGTCGCGCACCAGCAGCCCTTCCACCTCCAGCCGCTGCAGCATGCGAAAGCACGTGGACATGGGCAGGCCGCTCAGGCTCACGACATCGGCGATGCGCATGCCGCGCCTGCCGCGCGAAGCCACCACGCGCAGCATGCCCACCACGCGCTCGATGCTCTGCGTGCCCGAGCGTGCGCCGCTGGTGGGCGGCAGTGCGGGTGAAGGCGCGGCGTTCTTCACGGGGGCGAGAGGGGCGACAGGCGCGGCTCGGCGTTTAGTTTCCACAATGCGGCAGTAATTGGGGTTGTTCCCCAAGGGCGGGGAAATTCGCTCGAATGTAATAGGTATCTCGAACCCACTGAATTGCCATATCGTGGAAATAAAAAAGATGCCCCAGACGATGACGGAAAAGATCCTCGCCCGCGCCGCCGGCAGGCCGGGCGTGGTGCCCGGCGAAGAGATCACGGCGCGGCCGGACTTCGTGATCGCCTACGACTTTCCCGGCTACACCGATGTGTTCTTCAAGGAAACGCGCGAGGACTTCGGGATCGAGAAGGTGTCCAGCCCCGAGCGCTTCGTGCTCTTCATCGACCACATGGTCCCCGCCACCGCGCCCAAGGAAGAGGAACTGCACAAGATCACCCGCGCCTGGGGGAAGGAACAGGGCGTGCCGGTGCACGAACGCGAGGGCATCGGCCACCAGGTGGCGGCCGAGCTGGGCTACGCCACGCCGGGCGCATTCGCCGTTCACTTCGACGGCCATGTGAGCCAGCTGGGGGCCTTCGGCACCTTCGCCTTCGGTGCGCGAAAGGGCGTGCTCGAGTCCTTCGTGACCGAGACGCTCACCATGACCGTGCCGGCAAGCGTGAAGGTCGAACTGACGGGAACACTCCAACCCGGCGTGATGGCGCGCGACGTGTTTCACCACATGGTCCGCGTGATGGGCCCGGCCTCCTGCCGCTTCAAGGTGGTGGAGCTGTGCGGGCCGGTGATCGACGCGATGAGCATCGAAGGGCGCCAGACCATCTGCGGCCAAGCCATGTTCCTCGGCGCGACCACCATGCTCATCGCGCCCGATGCCAAGACGCTCGCCTATGTGCAGGGCCGCTCGAAGATCGCGCTCGCGCCCGTCTACCCCGATGCCGGTGCGCACTACGACCAGGTGGTGACGATCGACGTCACGACGCTGGAGCCCATCGTCGTGATTCCGCCCAGCCCCGCCAACACGCGGGACCTGAAGGATTTCACCGGCGTGGAGGTGCACACCGGCTACCTCGGCTCGTGCGCGAGCGGTCGGCTCGAGGATCTGCGCATCGCGGCCGAGGTGCTGCGAGGCCGTCACATCCAGCCGGGCTTTCAACTGCACGTCGTGCCGACGTCCAAGGCCATCATGGCGGCCGCTGCGCGCGAAGGGCTGATCGAGGTGCTGGTCGAGGCGGGCGCCTTCATCAGTTCGCCCAGCTGCGACTATTGCTTCGGGCGCATCGCCACCATGACCGACGGCCAGCGCGCCGTGTCCACCGGCACGTTGAACACGCCGGGGCGCATGGGCAGCGTGGATTCGGAGATCTACATCTGCAATGCGGCGGTGGTGGCGGCCTCCGCGCTGGAAGGCCGCATCGCCGACCCGCGTCCTTATCTGGCGCAGGCCGCGGGAGCGCTCGCATGAGCCTGGCGAACCTGCGCGGCCGCGCGGCCTGGGTCTTCGAGGAAGACGACTACGACATCGACCTCATCGTCGGCGTGCGCAACATCAAGATCACCGACGTGAAGGAACTGGCCGCGCTGGCCATGGCCGACTACACCCCGGGCTTCGCGGCCACCGTCGGCCAGGGCGACCTGCTGATCGGCGGCCACAACTTCGGCTACGGCCACCCGCACTATCCGGCCATGCGCGCGATGCGGCACCTGGGCATCGCCGCGGTGATCGCCGAATCGTTCTCGCCCGGTTTTTTCCGCGGCGAGACGAGCATGGGCTTTCCGCTCATCAGCTGCCCGGGCATCCGCGCAGCAACGGCGCGCGGCGACGAGCTCACGGTCGACTGGGGCACGCGTGAAATGAAGAACCTGCGCTCGGGCCAGACCCTGATGCTGCAGCCCTTCTCCGATTCCGAGCGCGGCATGCTGGATGCGGGCGGGCTCATTCCCTATCTGAAACGCCGCACGGCCTGACCTTTTCTGCAAGCCCATGGCGCAGCGCCCATGCCGGGCCGCAGCGCAATTTTTTCAGGAGACAAACGATGACCTCATCTCGCCAGGCGCTGCGCCAGCGCATCACCCACGGCCCGACCCTCTGGTGCGGCGGCGCGCAAGACGCGCTGTCGGCACTGCTGGTGGACCAGTCGGACTTCGACGGCATCTTCAGCACGGGCTTCGGCATTTCCGCCGCGCTGCTGGGCCAGCCCGACATGGAGCTGTACACGCTCAGCGAGAACGTCGCCACCGTGAACCGCATGGCCAACGTCGTGCGCAAGCCGATCTTCGTGGACGCGGACACGGGCTACGGCAGCGTGCTCAACGTGGGTCGGGCCGTGCGCGAGTTCGAGAAAGCCGGCGCTGCGGCGCTGCAGCTGGAAGACCAGGTTAGCCCCAAGCGCTGCCCCGCCGCCGCGCCGACGTCCACGCTGGTGTCGATGGACGACGCGATCGCGCGCATCAAGGCCGCGCTCGACGCGCGCACCGACCCCGACCTCGTGATCGTCGCGCGCACCGATGCCCAGGACCCCGCCGAAGCGCTGGAGCGCGCCGCCCGCTACGCCGAAGCGGGGGCCGACCTGATCCAGCCGATCTCGCGCACCTTCGGCAGCTACGAGCAACTCGTGCAGCTGCGCGAAACCTGCGGCCGACGGCTGTCGCTGATGCTGATGGCCGGCACCTGGATGACCGCGCTGACCCGCGAGCAGATCGAGAGCGTGACGGCGATCGCGAGCTATCCGATCGCGGGCCTGCTGACCACCGTGCACACGGTGCAGGCGAACCTGCGCGAGCTGGCGCGCCGCCGCTCGGGCGATTTCTCCGGCCTGCCTTTCGCGCAGACGCCGATGGCCGACTTCAAGGACCTCATCGGCTGGCACGCGCTCGAAGAACGGCAGGCCCGCTACGAGACCGGCGGCGGCCGCTGAGCCCGGCCTCTTCGTTCCCCCCAAGAAAAACCAGGAGCAAAAACGTGCGTACTCTCACCCTCATCGGCCGTGCCGTCGCGGCAGGAACACTGGCCTTGGGCCTGGGCACTTTCGCCATGGCGCAGGACGGCGCCGGCGCCTTTCCGACCAAGCCGATCCGCCTGGTGGTGCCTTATCCGCCGGGCGGCGCGACCGACGTGGCCGCGCGCATGCTGAGCCCGCGCCTGCAGGAGGAACTGGGGCAGACCGTCGTGGTCGAGAACCGCCCCGGCGCGGGCGGGAACATCGCGATGATCAACGTGGCGCAGAGCCCCGCCGACGGCCACACCCTGGCGGTGACGCTCACGGGCATGCTGTCGATCAACCCGGTCATCTACAAGAAGGCGGGCTTCCAGGCCTCGGACTTCGTGCCGGTGTCGCGTGTGTCGCTCGCGCCGCTGCTGCTGGTGGTGCCCGAGAAGTCACCCTACAAGAACGTGCAGGAGCTGCTGGCCGCGGGCAAGAAAGCCGGCAAGGGTGGGCTGCCCTACGGATCGGCCGGCGCGGGCGGGCTGTCGCACCTGGCGTCGGAAGCCTTCAACGCCAACGCCGGCGGCAACTTCACGCACGTGCCCTACAAGGGCGGCGCGCCGCTGGTGCAGGCCTTGATGGCCAGCGAAGTGACCTGGGGCCTATTAGGCACCGGCGACGTGCGCAGCTTCATCCAGTCGGGCAAGCTCAAGGCCATCGGCCAGTTGCGCAACGGCCGCTCCGAGCTGTGGCCCGACGTTCCGACGCTCACTGAGCAGGGGGTGCCCGGCGGCGTGGACTTCGATGTGTGGTTCGGCGTCGTCGCTCCCGCGAAGACGCCCGCACCGGTCGTCAAGCTGCTGGGCGAGAAGATCGCCAAGATCACCGCCGAGCCGGCTTTCCGCAAACGGCTCAATGAACTGGGCGGCGTGGCGCCGGCGACCGGCAACACGCCCGAGGCTTTCGCCGAGGTGCTCAAGCGCGAGCTGGCCATCCTGCCCAAGGCCGCGCAGGAGGCGGGATTGCAGCTCGACTGAGGCCGGTCCGAGCGCGGGTCGCGCCTATCGCTTGGGCAGCGCGTACGCGATTACATGGTCGCCCGTGCGCGTTCCGAGCGAGCCATGTCCGCCCGCCGCCACCACCACGTACTGCCGCCCATCGCTGCCCCGATAGGTCATCGGCGTGGCCTGCCCGCCCGCGGGCAGGCGGCTGCGCCACAACTCCTTGCCATTGCCGACGTCGTACCCGCGCACGTACTGGTCGAGCGTGCCCGAAAGAAACGCCACGCCGCCGGCAGTCATCACCGGCCCGCCGAGATTCGGCACGCCCATCGCAAAGGGCAGCGGCAACGGCGAGCTGTCGCGCACCGTGCCGTTCTTGTGCATCCAGACGACCTTGCCGCTGCGCAGGTCCGCGCCCGCCACATGCCCCCATGGCGGCGCCTGGCACGGCAGCCCCAGCACCGAGGTGAACGGGTTGAGCTTGATCGCGAACGGCGCGCCGAAGTTCTCGTTGAGCGCCGGCAGGCTGCCGGTCGGCTGCCCCTTGCCCTGCACATAGCGCGTGGTGTCGTCCGCACGCGGCACCAGCCGCGAGACGAAGGCCAGCGACGCCGGCGTGGTGAAGGCGATCTGCCGCTGCGGATCGACCGCGATGCTGCCCCAGTTGAAGACGCCGAAGTTGCCCGGATAGATCAGCGAGCCCTGTGTCGACGGCGGCGTGAAGCGGCCCTCATAACGCAGCCGGTGAAACGCGATGCGGCAGGCGAGCTGGTCGAACACCGTCGCGCCCCACATGTTGGCCGGCGTGAGCGCGGGCGGATCGAACGAGAGCCCCGACACCGGCTGCGTCGGCGCGGTGCGGTCGCCCGTGGCCGCGCCCTGCGGCGCGGGCCGCTCGTTCACCGGCACGATCGGCTTGCCGTTGCGCCGGTCGAGCACGAAGAGCTCGCCCTGCTTGGTCGGCTGCACCAGCGCCGGGATGGTCTCGCTGCCCACGCGCAGGTCGATGAGGCTCGGCTGCGCGGGCACGTCGTAGTCCCAGAGGTCGTGGTGCACCGTCTGGAAACTCCAGCGCACGCGCCCGCTCGCCAGGTCGAGCGCCACCACCGACGACGAATACCGCTCCGCGCCCTCGGTGCGCTTGCCGCCCCATTGGTCCGGCGGCTGGTTGCCGGTGGGCACGTAGACCAGCCCCAGCGCTTCGTCCACGCTGGAGATCGACCAGCTGTTGGGCGAGTTGACGGTGTAGGTGCGGTCGGCCGCGATGGGCGCGGTTTCTTCGGGGTTGCCCGAATCCCAGTTCCACACCAGCGCGCCGGTGTTCACGTCGAAGGCGCGGATCACGCCCGAGGTTTCCTTGGTCGAGACGTTGTCGAGCACCGTGCCGCCCACCACGATGAGCGAGCGCGTCACGACGACGGGCGAGGTCGAGTAGTACGCGCCCAGGCTCACGTTGGGCATGTTCTTCCAGAGATCGATCTGCCCGCTGCCGCCGCCGAAGGCCAGGCAAGGCTTGCCGTTCTCGGGGTTGAGCGCGAGGACGCGACCGTCGGCGGTGGGCATGAAAAGCTTCGCGTCGCAGTCGCCGGCTGGTGCCGAAGGTGAAGGGGATGGCGCCGATGCGGCGGCGGGTTGCGCCGCGCTGCCCGCGTAGTAAGACAGGCCCCGGCAGGTCAGGTGCTGCAGCGCGAGCGGGCGCTTGATCTCGGGCGTGTAGCGCCAGAGCTGCTCGCCCGTGGTCGCGTTGAGTGCCACCACCGCCTGGTGCGGCGTGCAGAGGAAGAGGCGCTCGCCAATCTTCAGCGGCGTGACTTCGAAGGTCGTCTCTTCCGGATCGCCGGGCTGACCGCGCACGTCGCCGGTGCGGAAGTGCCAGGCCTCTTCGAGCTGCGCGACGTTGGCCGGCGTGATCTGGTCGAGCGCGGAGTAACGCTGGCCGAAGCCGGTGCCGCCGTAGGCGGTCCAGTCGTCCTTCGGCGCGGGCGGACTGGAGAGTGCGGTGGCGGTGGCGGCGGCCGTTGCGTTGCCCGATGCGTCGGGCAGCGGCGCGATGCCTTCGATGCGCCCGGGCTCGCGCGTCCACGAGAACACCGCCGCCAGCAGGAAGGCTGCGAGCACCACGCCGAGCGCGGCGCGTGTGCGGCCGATGCCCGTTGCATCGCGTTGCGCGAGTGCACGCGCCACCCAGGGCGTGAGGAGAAACAGGCCGACCACGAAGAACACGTCGCCGCGCGCGGCCAGCGGCCACCAGTCGAAGCCCACTTCCCACAACGCCCACACCAGCGTGAGCAAGACCACCGCCGCATACAACAGCAACCCGATGCCGCCACCACGCTGGAGCAGCAAGGCCGAGGCGATGAGCCCGAGCCCCGCGACGAGGTAGTACCACGAGCCGCCGAGCGCGATGAGCCATGCGCCCGCGACCGCGAGCGCAAGGCCCGCGAGACCGATGACTACGGCGACCACGACAAGCAGGGTGGAGGGCGACGATGACCCGGCGGGCTGGGTGAACTGGGCGGAGGAACGCGTCATGGCCTGGACTCCCGAAAGACGGAATCCTCGAACGTTAGGGCATCGATCGCGCGCCGCGCGTAGGCCGATGGCTCAGGCCGTGGCTGAAACCTGTGCGGCGCGTGCGCGCCGCGTTCTCGCATCGGGTTGCAGCGGCCTTAAGTATTCGTGCAATGCCAGTGCCGCGGCGCCGACCGCGGGCGCGAGCTCTTCATAGCGCGCGGTGCGCAGGTCGGGCGCGGGCATGCCTGCGCCATCGGCGTGGCGCTTCACCGCCTCGAACGCGGCCTGCACGAAGCCTCGATGCGCTGCGCACGACTTGCCGCCGAGCACGATCGCGCGCGGATTGAAAGTCACCCACAGGTTTTGCAGCAGCACGCCGAAGAAGGCCGCGGCGCGCGGCATGTCCACGCCCTCGCGCTCCAGCGTGCGCGAGCCGAAGAAGGCCTCGGCGCACCCGCGCCGGCCGCACGAGCACAGCGGACCGTCGAGTTCGAGGATCGTGTGGCCGATCTCGCCCGCCATGCCCTGCGCGCCGGTGAAGAGGCGGTCGTTCAGCACCACGCCCGCGCCCACGCCGACGTCGCAGCTCACGAAGATCAGCGGGTCCTCGCCCTCGCCCGCGGCGAATTCGTATTCGCCGAGCACGGCCGCATCGGCATCGTTCTGCAGCTGCACCGTGACGTGGGGCAGACCCACAGCGGCGAACGATGTCTCGAGCGCGGGCAAGAGGCTCACGTTGCGCCAGCCGAGGTTGGGCGCGAAGCGGACGACACCGGTGCAATCGTCCACCGCGCCCGGCACGCAGACGCCGATGCTCGAGAGGCTCAGGCCCAGCGCATCGAGTTGCCTGTGCGCGGCCGAGGCCATGCGCGCCACCTGCGCGCACACGCCGGCGGGCGAGCCGTCGGTGAGCGCGTGGGTGTTGGAGTACAGCACCTCACCCTGCAGCGAGACGCACACGAGCCGCACGGTCTCCACCGCGATCTCCACGCCCATCAACGCGCGCACGTCGACGTTGATCTGCAGCGGCGTCGACGGTCGGCCGAGGCCGTCGTTCACCGCCGCATCGGATTCCTTGAGCCAGCCTTCGTCGAGCAGCTCGCGCACCAGCAGGCTCACGGTGGATTTCGTGAGGCCGCTCTCGGTGGCCAGCCGTGCACGCGAGAGCCCCGGCTGCGCGCGCAGCAACCGCAGCAGCACGCTGCGGTTCATGCGCTTCAAGAGCTGCTGGTCGCCGATGGTCTTCATGTCGCCGAACGGTTCAGGCGGTCGCTGCGGCCGTTGCTGCGTGATGCGCCTGCTCTTTGCCTTCGGGGCGCTTGCCCGCGATGATCATCCCGAGCACCTCGTCTTCGGTGACGTCTTCGGTGCGGTAGGTGCCCACGAGCTTGCCGTTCTTCATGACCGCGAGGCGGTCGCTCAGCGAAAACACGTCGGGCATGTCGTGCGTGATGAGGAAGATGCCCACGCCATCGGCCTTGAGCTGCTTCACGAGGCCGCCGACCATCGCGGTTTCTTCCGGGCCGAGCGCGGCGCAGGGCTCGTCCATGATGAGGATGCGCGCATTGAAATACAGCGCGCGCGAGATCGCCACCACCTGCCGCTGGCCGCCCGAGAGTCGGCGCACCGGCACGCGGATGTTGGTGAAGTTCTTGTTGAGGCGATGGAACACTTTTCGCGCCTGCACTTCCATGAAGTGGTCGTCGAGCGTGTTCCAGCGCGTCATCTTCTCGCGGCCGAGGAAGAGGTTGGAAACCGAGTCGAGGTTGTCGGCGAGCGCGAGCGTCTGGTAGATGGTCTCGATGCCCTGGCCCTGCGCCTCGGCGGGGGTGCGGATGTTGACCTTCTCGCCGGCGATGAGCGTGTCGCCCGAGTCGATGGGATAGGCGCCCGCAAGCATCTTCATCAACGTGGACTTGCCCGCGCCGTTGTGGCCGAGCAGCGCGACCACTTCGCCGGGGTAGAGGTTGACGCTCACGCCGTCCACGGCCTTGACGCCGCCGAAGGATTTGCGGATCTCGCGCAGTTCGACGAGAGGTTTGGAGGTGTCGATGTCGGCCATGTCAGTTCTCCCCGAACTTGCGGCGATAGAGCACGTCGAACACCACCGCCACGATCAGCACCTGGCCGATGATGACCATGCGCTTGCCGATCGGCACATCGAGCAGCAGCATGCCGCTGTCGAGCGACTGCATGATGAGCGCGCCCAGCACCGAGCCGAAGATCGAGCCGCTGCCGCCCGCGAGCGCGGTGCCGCCGATGACGGCCGCCGCGATCACGTAGAGCTCCATGCCGGTGCCCAGCGAATTGGTGCCCGCATTGAGCCGCGCGATCGACACGATGGCCGCGACGGTGACCAGCACTGCCAGCAGCGCGAACAGCATCAGCGTCACGCGCTTGACCGGAATGCCCACGAGCGCCGCCGCATCGGGGTTGCCGCCCATCGCGAACACATAGCGCCCGAAGCGCGTGCGGTGCACGATGAACGACAGCACGATCGCCACCACCGCCCAGATGAGCACCGGAATCGGAATGCCCTGCGGCTCCGACTTGGACGAGATCTGGTAGTTGTTCATGACCGCCGCGAAGCCGAAGACCACCGCCACCGGCACTGCCGTGATGAGCACGTCGAGCCACAGCGCCTCGGTCGGCATCTCGTAGCGCTGGCGCGCGCGGCGCTTCTGCACCATGCGGCCGAAGAGCACGAGCGCCACCAGCGCCGCGATCACCCAGCTTGCCGTGGTGCCGACGCCGCCGTCATAGCCGCCGCCCAGGCGCTGGAAAAATTCGTCGTTCACCGGCTGCGTCTTGCCGTCGGCCACGAGGAAGGCCGCGCCGCGGAACGACATCAGGCCGCCGAGCGTGACCACGAACGAGGGCACGCCGAGCACGGCCGTGAGCCAGCCTTGGTAGATCGAGACGAGCAGCGCCACGGCGAGCCCCGCGAGGCAGGCCGTGGGCCACGACCAGCCGGAGGTGTATTGCAGGTACGCGATGAGCACGCCCACGAAACCCATCACCGAGCCGACCGACAGGTCGATGTGGCGCGCCACGATGATCAGCACCATCACGGTGGAGACGATGCCCACCACGGCGGTCTGCTGCGCGACGTTGTAGAGGTTCTCGGGCGAGAGAAACACGCCGCCCGACATGATGCTGAAGGCCACCGCCATGACGACCAGCAGCACGCACATCAGGATCAGGCGCAGGTCGACGCCCGTGCGGCGCCACCATCCCGGAGTTTGGTTGCTCATTTTTCGGTACCCCCCTTGAGGCGATGCAGCGGATGCGCGACGGCGTCCCGGCCGGGCCTCACAGCCCGGCCTGACACATTCATCGTGCGGGTTGAAGACTGGCCCGGCTTACTTGCAGGCCGCCGGCGCGCTGGCGGCCGGGACGCCCTTGCAGAGCTCGTCCTTCTTGATCCAGCCGGCCTTGACCACGACGTCGAGGTTGTCGCGCGTGACAGGCACCGGCGTGAGCAGGCGTGAGGAGAGCGCGACCTTCTTCGGGCCCGAGTTCCACTGCGCGGCCTTCTCGACCGGCTTGCCCTGCGAGAGCGAGATGGCCGCGGTGGCGGCTTCGCGGCCGAGCTCGCGCGAGTCCTTGAAGATGGTGGCGGTCTGCGTGCCCAGCGCGATGCGGTTGAGCGCCGCGAAGTCCGCGTCCTGGCCCGACACCGGCACGCCGCGCAGGCCCTTGGCCGTGAGCGCCGCGACCGCGCCGCCGGCGGTGCCGTCGTTGGCAGCCACCACCGCGTCGACCTTGTTGGCGTTCTTGGTGAGGATCTGCTCCATGTTCTTCTGCGCGACCTCGGGCTTCCAGCCTTCGGTGTATTCGTCGCCGACGATCTTGATGTCCCCCTTCTTGATGGAAGCCTCGAGCACCTCCTGCTGGCCCGCGCGCAGGAAGTCGGCATTCGGGTCGCTCGGCGAGCCCTTGATGATCACGTAGTTGCCCTTGGGCTTGACCTTGAGCACCTCGCGCGCCTCCATGCGGCCGACCTCGACGTTGTCGAAGGTGATGTAGAAGACGCCGGGCGCTTCGATCAGGCGGTCGTACGCGACGACAGGCACCTTCTGGCGCGTGGCCTTGGTGATGGCCGGCAGGATCGCGTCCTTGTCCATCGCGAGCACGATGAGCGCCTTGGCACCCTTGGACATCAGGCCCTCGATGTCGCCCAACTGCTTCTCGGGCGAGCCGCCCGCATCGGCGCTGATGTACTTGGCGCCGAGCTTCTCGAGCTGCGCCTTGATGGCGGCCTCGTCGGTCTTCCAGCGCTCTTCCTGGAAATTGGACCAGCTCACGCCGACCACGGTCTGGGCCAGTGCGCTCACGGCGGTGAGGCCGAAGGCCATGGCGGCCAAAGTTTGTTTGAGTTGCATCGGTGTCTCTCCTGCCGTGTAAGAAATTAGTTAGTTTGAAAGGCGAACTAACTATCCCATCGCAGCCGGATGATTGGCATCGGGGAATTCCCCGAGCGGCGCTGTCCGACAGGCGCGTGCCGCAAAGAACGGTAAATTGATGTTTCAGCGGCCGGCCGGCAAGGTCGGCTTTTTTTGAGCCCGGCACGCACCCCGTGCCGTTCTTTCGGAGCGATGGCGTGAGGTACTGGTTGATGGCGATCGGCCTGCTTGGCGGCATGGTCCATGCGCAGTCCGCGTGGTTCACGGTGGTGGGCGATCCGCAAGACAAGGCGGCCGACACCGTGCAGGTCGATCCGTCCGGCGCCGCGGCGGCGGAGCCCGCGCGGCAGGGAATGAACCTGCGCGTGAATCGGTCCACGCCGCGCACCAACTGGGAGGGCGTGCCCTACCGCTCCTACGAATCGCGCGTGGTGTTCGACTGCCAGGCGCGGCGCGCCTCCTACGTGGCCGCGCGCTTCTACATCGAGCCCTTGTGGCAAGGCGAGCCTCACCACGTCGCGGACTACGGCGACGCGCCCAAGCCCATGCTCTTTCGCGACATGAAGCAGAACCCGACGGCGCGCATCGTGCGCGCCGCATGCCGGTCGAGCTAGATCCGTCCTGCCAATCGATACTGATACGATTTTTGGCACGCGCCCATTCCAGAGGCGCTGGAGACAAGATGGACTCGAGCACTTCCGGCGCCGGTGAGGCGCTCTATCGCACCATGGTGCGCATCCGCGCCTTCGAGAACGCCGCAGAAACAGCCAGCCAGGGCGGCGTGAGCGCCTATGGCCAGCAGGCCGGCGGTGCCGCAAAAGTGCGCGGGCCGCTGCATCTCTCGACCGGGCAGGAGGCTGTGCCCGCCGGCGTGTGCGCCCACCTGCGCACCAGCGACTACCTCACCTCCACCCATCGCGGCCACGGCCACACGCTGGCCAAGGGTGCGGACCTCACCCGCATGATGTGCGAGCTGTTCGGCAAGGCCACGGGCTTCAACGGCGGCAAGGGCGGCTCGATGCACATCGCGGATTTCTCGGTCGGCATGCTGGGCGCCAACGGCGTGGTGGCGGCGGGGCTGCCGATTGCGGTGGGCGCGGCGCATGCGCAGAAGCTGATGAAGAAAAGTGACGACATCACGGTCTGCTTTTTCGGCGACGGTGCGATCAATCGCGGCCCTTTTCTCGAAGCGTTGAACTGGGCGCGCGTGTACGAGCTGCCGGTGCTCTTCGTCTGCGAGGACAACCGCTGGAGCGCGACCACCGCGAGCGGGCCGATGACGGCCGGCGACGGCGCCTCGGCACGCGCCGCCTCGATGGACATCGCAGCCACGCAGGTCGATGGCAACGACGTGTTCGCGGTGCACGAGGCCGCCGCTCGGCTCGTGAATGAAGTGCGCGGCGGCGCCGGGCCGCGCCTGCTGCATGCGCTGACGTACCGCGTGAAAGGGCATGTGTCGGTCGATCTCGCGGCCTACCGCGATCCGGCCGAGCTGGCCGCGGCGCTGGAGACCGATCCGATCGCGCGCACGCGCGGCCACCTGCTCTCGGCCGGCGTGAACGCGGCCACGCTCGACGCCATCGAGAACGCGGCACGCGACGAAGTCGACACCGCGCTGGCCATCGCCGATGCAGCGCCCTGGCCCGATGCGAGCGCCGCATTCACCGACGTGCAGACCACCGGAGCGGGCCAATGGCATTGAGCAAGGAACTGAGTTACTCCGAAGCCGCCGTGCTCGCCGTGCAGCGCGAGATGGAAGCCGATGCGCGCGTGGTCGTGCTCGGCGAGGACGTGGGCCGCGGCGGCATCTTCGGCCAGTACAGGGGGCTGCAGCAAACCTTCGGCGCCGAGCGCGTGATCGACACGCCGATCAGCGAGGCCGCGATCATGGGCGCCGGCGTGGGCATGGCGCTCGCGGGGCTGCGGCCGGTGGTCGAGATGCGCGTGGTCGACTTCGCGCTCTGCGGCATGGACGAACTGGTGAACCAGGCCGCCAAGAACCGCTTCATGTTCGGGGGCCAGGGCCGTGTGCCGCTGGTGGCGCGCATGCCGGGCGGCATCTGGGACGCATCGGCGGCGCAGCACTCGCAATCGCTCGAAGCATGGTTCGCGCACCTGCCGGGCGTGGTGGTGGTGAGCCCTTCCACGCCGCAGGACAACTACGGCTTGCTGCGCGCCGCGCTGCAGTGCGGCGACCCGGTCGTCTATATAGAACACAAGACGCTGTGGGGCCTGCGCGGCGAAGTCGACGAAGACATCGCCGTGCCGCTCGGCAAGGCGGCGCGGGTGCGCGAGGGCAACGCGCTCACGCTCGTGAGCTGGAGCCGGCAGATGCAGGCCTGCGCTGCAGCGTGCGATGCGCTCGCGGCAGAAGGCATTGCGGTGGACCTGATCGACCTGCGCACGCTGTGGCCTTGGGACCGCGAGACGGTGCTCTCTTCGTGCGCGCGCACCGGGCGATTGCTGGTGGTGCACGAGGCGGTGCAGGCCGCGGGCTTCGGCGCGGAGATCGCGGCCAGCGCCGCGGAAGCCACGGGCTGCCGCATCGCTCGGCTTGGCGCACCGCGCATTCCGGTCGGCTATGCGCCGGTGCTGGAGGCGCAGTCGCGCGTCGGCGTGGAGGCCATCGCGGCCGCCGCGAAGAAGCTGCTCGGCTGACGCCTGCAGATCAGGCCGTGTACCCGCCGTCGACGCTCAGGCTGGCGCCGGTGACGAAGCCGCCGTCCGGGCCCACGAGGTAGGCGACCATGCCGGCGATCTCTTCGGCGCGGCCGTGGCGCGGCAGGGCCATCACGTCGTGCATCGAGGCGGCGCGCGGTCCGCTGGCGGGATTCATGTCGGTATCGACCGGGCCGGGCTGCACGTTGTTCACGGTGATGCCGCGCGCGCCCAGGTCGCGTGCCAGGCCGCGCGTGAGGCCGACGATCGCAGCCTTGCTCATGGCATAGACGCTGGCGCCCGCGGCAGGCACGCGCTCGGCGTTGATGCTGCCGATGTTGACGATGCGCCCGCCGTCGCCCATGTGGCGCGCGGCCGCCTGGGCGGCCACGAACACGGCGCGCACGTTGACGTCCACGGTGCGGTCGAAATCCGCGAGCGAGAAGGTGTCGAGCTCGCCGCCCAGGTAGACACCGGCGTTGTTGACAAGGATGTCGAGCCGGTCGAATGCATTGGCGCCCTGCGCGACGGCGGCCGACAGCGCGGCGGCATCGCCGGCGTCGGCGCGGATGGCGAGTGCCCGGCCGCCTGCGGCCTGGATTTCGGCCGCCAGCTTGTCGGCCTCGGCCTGGGCGCTCACATAGGTGAAGGCCACGGCGGCGCCGTCGCGCGCCAGGCGGCGCACGATGGCCGCGCCGATGCCGCGCGAACCGCCGGTGACGAAGGCGGCCTTGCCGGCCAGGACGGGAGAAGAAGAGGAGGTGGAAGCGGTGGAAGCGGTGGAAGCCATGATTTTTTCCGTTGGATCAGTGGAGGAATGACTTCAGTGTCGGGATTCCACTCCCTTCCCGGTAGTCATCAATCAAGGCAATCAAATTCAACCCAAAGTTGAAGATGAGATCGAAAATGAGCGCATGGAACCGCTCAATCACCTCGAATCCTTCGTCCAGAGTGCGGAGGGCGGCAGCTTCTCGGCGGCCGCGCGGCGCCTCGGGCTCACGCCGGCGGCGGTCAGCAAGAACGTGGCGCGGCTGGAAGCCCGGCTGGGCGTGCGCCTCTTCCAGCGCAGCACGCGCCGCCTCACGCTGACCGAGGGCGGGGAGCGCTTCCTCGCGCAGATCGGCGGGCCGCTCGCCACGTTGCAGGACGCGGTGGCGGGCCTGGCCAAGGACGACGGCCAGCCGTCCGGCACCCTGAAAGTGAGCATGGGCCAAGCCTTCGGGCGCGAGTACGTGCTGCCGATGATGGGCGACTTCCTGGCGCGCTATCCGGCCATCCTGCCCGACTGGTACTTCGACAACCAGCAGGTGGACCTGGTCGGCGAGGGCTTCGACGCGGCCATCGGCGGCGGCATCGAGTTGTCGCCCGGCATGGTGGCGCGCGAGCTGTCGCGCATCCACGTGGTGGCGGTCGCCTCGCCGGCCTACCTGGCGGGGCGCGAGCTGCCCGGGCAACCCGCCGACCTGGCGCAACTCGACGCGCTGCTGCGGCGCTCCTCGCCCACCGGGCGGCTGCGCAGCTGGACGCTGCAGCACGCGGGCGGCCAGCAGGCCACGGTGGAGCTGCCGCGGCCGCGCGCGATCTTCAACGACCCCGAGGCCATTGCCCACGCCGCGCTGATGGGGCTGGGCGTGGCGATGCTGCCGATGCCTTTCGTCGAGCGGGGCCTCTGCAGCGGCGAACTGGTGCGGCTGCTGCCCGAATGGCATTTCGACGCGGGAGTGGTGTGGCTCTACTACCCGAGCAAGAAGCTGCTGCCGCCAAAGACGCGCGCGTTCGTCGATTTCGTGCTGGAACGCTTTCGCCGCGAGCGTTTCGCCGAGCGGATGCAGGTGGCCTGAAAGCACCGGTTCCCGGGGTTTTCACTCGCGGCGGCGGGGAGGGTTCACCTGTACAAACACGCGCATGAACTTATCTTTCAAAACGAATCGCCGGGCCGCGCTGACGGCGTCGGCCGCTGCTGCCGCCATCGCCCTGATGGCGCCCGCCGCGTGGGCCCAGGGCACCTGGCCGACCAAGCCCGTGCGCATCGTCGTGCCCTTCGCGGCCGGCGGCACCACCGACATCCTGGCGCGCGCCGTGGCGCCCGAGCTCTCCAAGGCCTTCGGCCAGCAGTTCATCGTGGACAACCGCGCGGGCGCGGGCGGCAACGTGGGCGCCGAGCTCGTGGCGCGCGCGCCGAACGACGGCTACACGCTGCTGATGGGCACGGTGGGCACGCACGGCATCAACCGCGCGCTGTACCCCAAGCTGCCCTTCGACCCGATCAAGGACTTCGTGCCGATCACGCTGGTGGCCGCCGTGCCGAACGTGATGGAGATGAACGCCGAGAAAGCCAAGGCGCTGAACATCCACAACGTGCAGGACTTCATCAAGTACGCCAAGGCGAACCCGGGCAAGCTGAACATGGCGTCGAGCGGCAGCGGCACCTCGATCCATCTGGCGGGCGAGCTCTTCAAGAGCATGACCGGAACCTTCATGGCCCACATCCCGTACAAGGGCTCGGGCCCAGCGCTGCTGGACATGGTGGGCGGCAATGCCGACGTGATGTTCGACAACCTGCCTTCGTCGATGGCGCAGATCAAGGGCGGCAAGCTCACCGCGCTGGCCGTGACCAGCTCGCAGCGCTCGCCGGCGCTGCCTGACCTTCCGACGGTGGAGGAAGCGGGCGGCCCGACGCTCAAGGGATTTGAGGCGAGCTCATGGTTCGGCCTTCTGGCGCCGGCCGGCACCTCGCCCGAGATCGTGAACCGGATTCAGCAGGAAGTGGCCAAGTCGCTCGGCACGCCCGCCATCAAGGAGAAGATGCTCGCGCAGGGTGCGATCCCGAGCGGCAATTCGCCGGCCGACTTCACGAAGCTCATTGCGAGCGAGCACGTGAAGTGGGCGAAGGTCGTGAAAGACTCCGGCGCAAAGGTCGACTGACCGGGACGCTCAGGTCTTCCAGGTCACGTCCTTCTTGTCGGCCAGGGAGTCCTTGAGCATGTGAAGCAGGGGGGCTGCACGCTGGTGCAGTCCTACATGCTGCTTCTCGGCGTCGCTGGTGTGGCCTTCGACGGCGTAGTCGTCGTTGTTGTGGGCATTGCTGCCCTCGCGGGCCAGTGCGGCCTCGAGTGCGGAGATGGCGCCTGGAATCTGCTCGACCGTGACGATGCCTTGCGGCGCGGCCGACTTGCCGATGATGTCGAGCAGTTGGCGCGCGTGCACTTCGAGCATCACGAAATCAGCGGAAGCCCGGGACTGGAAACGATAGAGCATGGTTTTCTCACTCACTTGTAGATGTAGTCACGGGCAAAAGGGTACACCGATTGCGCGCCGCGCAAGACGTCCGCGCGCCCTACATTCCCGTCAGGCTTTGTCGACAACATCTGGTGCAGGGAGATCCATCCCTGCTCGAAACTCATGGCCGAACCCGCCAGGTACAGGCGGTAGGCGCGCAGCACGCGCTCCGCGTTCTCGCCCTGGCGGCCGCCGCTGCGCTGCAGCACCTCGCGGGCGGTGTCCAGTTGCGCCTCGAGCGCATCCGACCAGGCCCAGAGCGTGCGCGCATAGTGCGGGCGCAGGCTCTCGGTGTCGACCATCTCCAGGCCTGCCGCCGCCGTCTCGCGCAGCACGTGCGTGACGTGCAGCAACTCGCCGCCGGGGAAGATGTACTTCTCGATGAAGTCGCCCATGCCCGCGCCCAGTTGCCGGTAGTTCAGCTCGCCCGAGGTGATGCCGTGGTTGAGCACCAGGCCGCCCGGCTTGAGCAGCGTGTGGATCTTGCGGAAGTACGTCGGCATGTTGGCCGCGCCCACGTGCTCGAACATGCCCACGGAGGAAATCTTGTCGAACGGCTGGGTGTCCGGCAGTTCGCGGTAGTCGCGCAGCTCCACGCGAACCCGGTCCTGCAGTCCCTTCTCTTCGATGAGCCGCTGCACGTAGGCATGCTGGTTCTTCGACAGCGTGATGCCGGTGGCGTCCACGCCGTAGTGCTCGGCGGCCCACAGCAGCAGCGCGCCCCAGCCGGAGCCGATGTCCAGGTAGCGCTCGCCCGGCTGCAGCATCAGCTTGCGGCAGATGTGGTCGAGCTTGGCCTCCTGCGCCTGCGCGAGCGTGAGCTCGGGCGAGCGGAAGTAGGCGCATGAGTACACGCGGCGCGGATCCAGCCACAGCGCGTAGAAATCGTCGGAAACGTCGTAGTGGAACTCGATCTGCGCGGCGTCCTTGCGCAGCGAATGCGAGCCGCGCGACTTGGCGCGGTGCTGCAGCCGGCTCCACCAGCTGGTGTCGGTCTCCGCCGGGTTGCCGGGCAGCATGCCGACGGTGGCGTCGATCAGGTCGCGCATGGCGCCCTCGATCTGTACCTTGCCCTCGACGTAGGCCTCCCCGATGGCGCCCACCTGCCGGGCGGCCAGCTTGGCCAGCACCGTCCACTCCTTGAAAGCCAGCGTGACGCGGGCTCCCGCCTGGGCAACGCGCCGGCCATCCGGCAGTTCCAGCGCGATGGGGACAGGCAGCGAAGCCAGCTGCGACTCGATCTTGGGTATCAAGTTTTGCATGGGGCCCATGGTATTGATTTTTGCAAGTGTTTGCATCCCTCTCTACACGGCCTCCTGCAGGACCCGTTACGAAACCAGCATTGACAGCAGATTGTTTATGTCTAAACTATTCAACCATGAACAGCCTCAGCCCGCTCCCATCCGCTCCCGCCTCGGACCTCCAGCGCATCCTGTGCATCGGCGGCGGTCCGGCGGGCTTGTATTTCGCGCTGCTGATGAAGGCGCGCAACCCTGCGCTGCAGATCACGGTGGTGGAGCGCAACCGGCCCTTCGACACCTTCGGCTGGGGCGTGGTGCTGAGCGACCAGACGCTGGGCAACCTCAAGGCGGCCGATGCCGACACCGCCGCGCTGATCGGCAACGAGTTCCATCACTGGGACGACATCCAGGTCTTCTTCAAGGGCGGCCAGGTGCGCTCGGGTGGCCACGGCTTCTGCGGCATCGGGCGCAAGCGCCTGCTCAACATCCTGCAGGAGCGCTGCCTCGCGCTGGGCGTGGACCTCGTGTTCGAAACCGACGCCACCGACGACCAGGCCATCGCCGCGCAGTACAAGGCCGACCTCGTGATCGCGAGCGATGGCCTCAACAGCCGCATCCGCCAGCGCTATGCCGACGTGTTCAAGCCCGACGTCGACCTGCGCAACTGCCGCTTCGTGTGGCTGGGCACGCACCAGACCTTCGACGCCTTCACCTTCGCGTTCGAGGAAACCGAGCACGGCTGGTTCCAGGCGCATGCCTACCAGTTCGACGACAAGACCTCGACCTTCATCGTCGAGACGCCCGAGGCGGTGTGGAAGGCCCATGGCCTCGACCAGATGGAACAGCCCGAAGCCATCGCCTTCTGCGAGAAGCTGTTCGCCAAATACCTGGGCGGCCACTCGCTGATCAGCAATGCCACGCACCTGCGCGGCTCGGCCAACTGGATCCGCTTTCCGCGCGTGGTGTGCGAACGCTGGACGCACCGCATCGACGTCGAAGGCCGCTCGGTGCCTGTCGTGCTGATGGGCGACGCCGCGCACACGGCGCATTTCTCGATCGGCTCGGGCACCAAGCTCGCGCTCGAAGATGCGATCGATCTCGCGAACGAATTCGAGCAGGGCGGTACCGTCGACCACGTGCTCGAAGGCTACGAGGCGCGCCGCAGCGTCGAGGTGCTGAAGATCCAGAACGCCGCGCGCAACTCCACCGAGTGGTTCGAGAACGTGCCGCGCTACACCGGCATGCAGATCGAGCAGTTCGCCTATTCGCTGCTCACGCGCTCGCAGCGCATCAGCCACGAGAACCTGCGCGTGCGCGACACGAAATGGCTCGGCGGCTACGAGCAGTGGCTCGCGGGCGGCAAGGCGATGGCGCCGATGCTCATGCCGTACAAGGTGCGCGGGCTCACGCTGAAGAACCGCATCCTGGTTTCGCCGATGGCGACCTACAGCGCAGTCGATGGCGTGCCGCAAGATTTTCTGCTGGTGCACCTGGGCGCGCGCGCACTCGGCGGCGCGGCGATGGTGTTCGTCGAGATGACGAGCCCGACGCCCGAAGGCCGCATCACGCCGGCCTGCACCGGCCTCTACAACGACACGCAGCAAGCGGCCTTCAAGCGCATCGTCGATTTCGTGCACACGCAGTCGAGCGCGAAGATCGCGATGCAGCTCGGCCACAGCGGCCCGAAGGGCTCGACGCGCGTGGGCTGGGAAGGCACCGACGAGCCGCTCGAAGACGGCAATTGGCCGGTGCTCGGCGCCAGCGCATTGCCCTATGGTGAACAGAACCAGCTGCCGGCCGCGATCACGCGCGCCGAAATGGACACGCTGCGCGACCAGTTCGTCGATTCGACCCGCCGCACCGTCGAATGCGGCTTCGACTGGCTCGAGCTGCACTGCGCACACGGCTACCTGCTGTCGGCCTTCATCAGCCCGCTCACCAACCAGCGCACCGACGAATACGGCGGCGACATCGAGGCACGCTGCCGCTACCCGCTCGAAGTGTTCCGCGCGATGCGCGCCGTGTGGCCCGAGGACAAGCCGATGAGCGTGCGCATCTCCGCACACGACTGGGCGCCCGGCGGCAACACCGACGCAGACGCGGTCATCGTCGCGCGCCTCTTCAAGGAAGCCGGCGCCGACTTCATCGACGTGTCTTCCGGCCAGACCACGCGCGCGGCCAAGCCGGTGTACGGCCGCATGTACCAGACGCCGTTCTCCGACCGCATCCGCAACGAGGTCGGCATCTCGACCATCGCGGTGGGCGCGATCACCGAGGCGGACCAGGCCAACAGCATCATCGCGGCCGGCCGCGCCGACCTCTGCGCCATCGCGCGCCCGCACCTCGCGGACCCCGCATGGACGCTGCATGAAGCCGCGAAGCTGCAGAGCCGCGATGTCGACTGGCCCAAGCAATACCTCAGCGGCCGCGACCAGATGTACCGCGAGATCGCCAAGCAACAGCAGATGGCCGCGGCTGCGAACGCCGCGGTGGCGGCGCAAAACACCGAGGAGACGCACTGACATGGACCTCGAAGCGCGCGCGCACAGCGAACACCCCGAAGCCTTGCGGCTCTGGCTGCGGCTGCTCACCTGCACCCAGATCATCGAGAAGCAGGTGCGCAACGAACTGCGCTCGCAGTTCGCGACCACGCTGCCGCGCTTCGATCTGATGTCGCAACTCGAGCGCTCGCCCGACGGACTGAAGATGAACGAGCTCTCGCGCCGGATGATGGTGACGGGCGGCAATGTCACCGGCATCACCGACCAGCTCGTGACCGAAGGGCTGGTCGAGCGCATTAACGTCGAAGGCGACCGCCGCGCCTGGCGCGTGCGGCTCACCGCGCGCGGCCGCAAGCTCTTCCACGAAATGGCGCAGCAGCACGAAGACTGGATCGTCGAGGCCTTCGCGGGCCTCAGCAGCAAGGAGATCGCGCAGCTGCACAAGCTGCTCGGCAAGGTCAAGCAACACTCACACAACCAATCGATGGCGGAGACCGAATGAAGCACTACATCGGCGCAGGCAATCCCATGCACGCGCAATTCGAAGCGAAGGCAGCCTACAAGGCCAAGCACTTCGCATGGAGCTACGAAGCCGGCGTCGGCACCGTCACGCTGAACCGGCCCGAGCGCAAGAACCCGCTGACCTTCGACTCGTACGCCGAGCTGCGCGACCTGTTCCGTGCGCTGAACTACGCGACCGACGTGAAGGCGATCGTGGTGACCGGCGCGGGCGGCAACTTCTGCTCGGGCGGCGACGTGCACGAGATCATCGGGCCGCTGACCGGCATGCGCATGCCCGAGCTGCTCGAGTTCACGCGCATGACGGGTGACCTGGTGAAGGCGATCCGCGCGTGTCCGCAACCGATCGTGGGTGCCATCGACGGCGTGTGCGCCGGTGCCGGCGCGATGATCGCGCTGGCCTGCGACCTGCGATACGGCTCGCCTTCGACGCGCACCGCGTTCCTCTTCACCCGCGTGGGCCTTGCCGGTGCGGACATGGGTGCGTGCGCACTGCTGCCGCGCGTGATCGGCCAGGGCCGTGCATCGGAACTGCTCTTCACTGGCCGCGCGATGACGGCGCAGGAAGGCCACGCCTGGGGCTTCTTCAATGCGCTGCACGAAAGCGATGCGCTGCTCGAAGCCGCCACCAAGATGGCGCGCGAACTGGCCGAAGGCCCGAGCTTCGCGCATGGCATGACCAAGACGATGCTGGCGCAGGAATGGTCGATGACCATCGACCAGGCGATCGAGGCCGAAGCGCAGGCGCAGGCGATCTGCATGCAGACCGAGGACTTCAAGCGCGCCTACGAAGCCTTCGCGGCGAAGCACAAGCCCGTGTTCGGTGGGGACTGAAGCCATGATGACGAAGATCCCTGCACCGCCTTCGACCGCGCATCTCGCGCTGCCGTTCTTCGACGAAGCCCATCACTCGCTCGCGCGTGACCTGCTGCCCTGGTGCGCGGCGCAAGAAATCGACGAGCGCGACGACCGCGCGGCTTGCCGCGAATGGGTACGGCGCCTGGGCGATGGCGGCTGGCTGCGCTATGCCGTGCCCGGCAGTGCGGGCGGCGCGCTGGAGCGCCTCGATTCGCGCGCGCTCGTGCTGCTGCGCGAGACGCTCGGCTACCACTCGCCGCTGGCCGACTTTGCCTTTGCAATGCAGGGGCTGGGCAGCGGTGCGATCACGCTCGCGGGCACGCCGGAGCAGCAATCGCAGTACCTGACTGCAGTCGGCAAAGGAAACAAGATCGCAGCCTTCGCATTGAGCGAACCCGATGCGGGCTCCGATGTGGCCGCGATGGCCATGCGCGCCGAACCCACGGCCGACGGCTGGCTGCTGAATGGCCAGAAGACCTGGATCAGCAACGGCGGCATCGCCGATTTCTATTGCGTGTTCGCGAAGACCGATCCGACGGGCGGCACGCGCGGCATCACGGTGTTCATCGTCGACGCGACGACGCCCGGACTCGACACCTCCGAGCACATCGACGTGATGGCGCCGCACCCGCTCGCCACGCTGCGCTTCGAGAACTGCGTCGTGCCGCGCACCGCGCAACTCGGCGAGCTCAACGGTGGCTTCAAGCTCGCGATGCGCACGCTCGACATCTTCCGCGCATCGGTCGCGGCGGCGGCGCTCGGCATGGGCCGTCGCGCACTCGCCGAAGCCATCGCACACGCGAAGAGCCGCCGCATGTTCGGCCAGACGCTCGCGGACTTCCAGCTCACGCAGGCCAAGCTCGGCGAGATGGCCGCGCTGATCGACAGCGCCGCACTGCTCACCTACCGCGCGGCATGGATGCGCGACGACGCAGAGCAACGCGGCGCAGCGGCAGTGGGCGATGTGTCCGCCGCTGCGGCGATGGCCAAGATGTGCGCCACCGAAAACGCGAGCCGCGTGATCGACATGGCGCTGCAGATGCACGGCGGCCTCGGCGTGAAGGTTGGCACGAAGATTGAAAGCCTCTACCGCGACATCCGCTCGCTGCGCATCTACGAAGGCGCGACGGAAGTCCAACAACTGATCATTGGCAAATCCGTTCTGCGGGGATAAATACCGTGTCTGCCCAAGTCGACCGCTTCGTTCACGACCGCCTGCCGCCTGCCGCGCAGCTGCCGGTCTTTCGCTACGACCTGCCCGAGCTGCAGTTGCCCGACCAGCTGAACCTCGTGGAGGAACTGCTGGACAAGGCCGACGCCAAGGGCTTCGGCGACAAGCCGATGCTGCGCTCGCCGGCGGGCACGCTCACGTACAAACAGGCCGCCGTCGAGGTCAACCGCATCGCGCAGGTTCTGACCGAAGACCTCGGCCTCGTGCCCGGCAACCGCGTGCTGCTGCGTGGCGGCAACTCGGTGGCAATGGCGCTCGCGTGGCTTGCGGTGGTGAAGGCCGGGTTGATCGCGGTGGCGACGATGCCGTTGCTGCGCGCCAAGGAGCTCGGCGAGATCATCGAGAAGGCGCGCCCCGTTGCCGCGCTGTGCGACGGTCGCCTGCTCGACGAGCTGGTGACCGCGCAGAAGGAGCATCCGGTGCTCGCAACGGTGATCGCATTCAACAAACCCGACGCGGCGGACTCGCTCTCCGCGCGCGCCGCGGGCAAGAGCGGCGTGTTCACCGCATGCCCCACCGCAGCCGACGACATCGCATTGCTCGCCTTCACCTCGGGCACCACGGGCAAGCCCAAGGCGCCCGTCACCACGCACCGCGACGTGCTCGCGATGTGCGAGACCTGGCCGCGCCATGTGCTCAAGGCGCGCAGCGACGACATCGTGGTGGGCTCGCCGCCGCTGGCCTTCACCTTCGGGCTCGGCGGCCTGCTCGTGTTCCCGATGTGGGCCGGTGCCTCGGTGTACTTCGCCGATGCGCCGTTCACGCCTGAAGGACTGGTGAAGCTCATCAACGAGGTCGGTGCGACCATCTGCTACACGGCGCCCACGTTCTATCGCCAGATGGCGCCCTTCGTGCGGCAGCACGGCATGCCCAGCCTGCGCATCAGCGTGAGCGCGGGCGAGGCCTTGCCCGATGCGACGCGCCAGCTGTGGAAGGAAGCCACCGGCATCGAGATGCTCGACGGCATCGGCGGCACCGAGGTGTTTCACATCTACATCTCCGCTGCGGGCGATGAAGTGCGAAAGGGCGCGGTCGGCAAGGCGGTGCCGGGCTTCACCGCGAAGGTGGTGGACGACAAGGGCAACGAGGTGCCGCACGGCACCGTCGGCAAGCTCGCATTGCAGGGGCCGGTCGGCTGCCGGTATCTGGACGATCCGCGCCAGGCCGACTACGTGAAGAACGGCTGGAACTACCCCGGCGATTCATTCGTGCAGGACGACGACGGCTACTTCTTCTACCAGGCGCGCGCCGACGACATGATCATCACTGCCGGCTACAACGTCGGCGGGCCGGAGGTCGAGGACGCCCTGCTCAAGCACCCTGCGGTCGCCGAGTGCGGCGTGATCGGCAAGCCCGACGCCGACCGCGGCATGATCGTGAAGGCCTTCTGCGTGCTCAAGCCCGGCAACGAAGGCGATGCAGCCCTCGTGAAGGCGCTGCAGGACCATGTGAAGGCCACCATCGCGCCCTTCAAATACCCGCGGGAAATCGAGTTCGTGACGGTGCTCCCGCGCACCGAGACCGGCAAGCTCCAGCGATTCAAACTGAGACAACTCAACAGCACACCATGATCAACAAACTCCTGCAGCCCGAAGGCTGGCTGCCTCCCAAGGGCTATGCGAACGGTGTCGCCGCGCGCGGCACCATGCTGTTCGTCGGCGGCCAGATCGGCTGGAATGCGCAGCAGCAGTTCGAGTCGGACGACTTCATCGAGCAGTGCGGCCTCGCGCTGCGCAACATCGCCGAGGTGCTGCGCGCGGGCGGCGCGGGCCCGGAGCACATGGTGCGCATGACCTGGTACGTGACGGACCGCGACGAGTACAGCCGCCGGCTTGCCGAGCTGGGCCCGGTCTATCGCGATGCGATGGGACGCAACTTCCCGGCGATGACCTGCGTGCAGGTGGCGGCGCTGGTCGAGCACCGCGCGAAGGTCGAGATCGAGGTCACGGCGGTCATTCCGGACTGATCGTTTTTCTTCTTCGCCGTGCCGTCGTCAGCCGACGGCGTGCGCGTAGCGCTTGCGGTACTCCGCCGGCGTGATGCCGACCTGGCGCTGGAACGCGCGCCGCAATGTGTCGGCATCGGCAAATCCACATTGGGCGGCCACCTGCTTCGGCGCGGCATCGCCGGCCTCGAGCAGCCGGCGTGCGGCGGAGACGCGAATCCCTTCCACCCAGGCTGCAGGTGTGGCCCCGACCTCTTGTGTGAACAGCCGCGCGAAGTGGCGAGGGCTCAGGCTCATGCGTTCGGCCAGGTGGGCAACGCTGTGGTCCTCCGCGGGGTTCGCTGCGATCCAGCGCTGCACCTCCTGCAGGGCCGATCGGCCGGTGGGCGCAGCTTCGCCCTTGCGGCTGAACTGCATCTGGCCACCGGGGCGCTTGAAGAACATCACGAGTTGGGCGGCGACCTTCATGGCGATCTCGCGGCCGAGGTCTTCCTCGACGAGCGCCAGCGACAGGTCGAGGCCCGCCGTCACGCCGGCGGCCGTGCGAAGGCGCCCATCGCGCACGTGGATCGCATCGGCATCGACCTGCACTGCGGGGAAGGCCTGCACCAATTGATCGGCCACTGCCCAGTGCGTCGTGACCCGCCTGCCGTTGAGCAACCCCGCCTGCGCCAGCACGAATGCGCCGCTGCAGACCGAGCCGAAACGGCGCGCCTTGGGCGTGAGCTCGCGCAGCCATGCGGTGACGTCGAGGTTGGTCGCCGCGCTCGCGGCATGCGGCGTGCCCGCCACGAGAAGCGTGTGGATCGGTTCGCCGATGTCCTCGCCGATGACGGCGTCGGGCATGAGCCGCACCCCCGATGAACTGCGGATCGCTCCGGGCTGGCTCGCGATCACGCGCAGCCGGTAGGCCTCGGTGCGCGCCTGCACGTTCGCCTCGGCGAACACGTCGAGCGGGCCGGAGACGTCCAGCAACTGGACGCCGGGCATGGCGAGGATCGCGATGGTCTTCGTGGTGAGCATGGTTGTTCTCTTTCGTGTCTCTTTCGACTCTGCAATGGCAGGATTTGCCGTATCACGTCCACTGAAGACACTGTAGCCGACTCCTAAAGTTGTTCTCACACTCACAGGAGAAATCCACATGGCTTTGACGACAACGATCGAAGGGGTCCGCATCCCCGACAGCAAGCTCGCAGGCGAGATCACCGAACTGGTCCGCGACACGGCGCCCTCGCTGCTGTTTCACCACTCCAGCCGCGTCTATTACTTCGGCGCACTGGCCGGCAAGCACCGCGGCCTGACCTTCGACCCGGAGCTGCTTTATGCAGGCGCGATGTTCCACGACATGGGGCTGGTGAAGGCGCACAGCAGCGCGAACGAGCGCTTCGAGGTCGACGGGGCGAATGTGGCGCGCGACTTTCTTCGCGGCCACGGGATCTCGCAACAGGACGTCGACCTGGTCTGGACCGCGATCGCGCTGCACACGACGCCGGGGATTCCGCAGCACATGCATCCGGTCGTGGCGCTGGTGACGGCCGGCGTCGAGATGGACGTGCTGGGACTGACCTATCCGGAGTACAGCGAAGCCGAGCGCACGCAGGTCGTGCATGCGCACCCGCGCACCGAGCACTTCAAGGAAGACATCATCCAGGCCTTCTACGATGGCATCAAGCACAAGCCGGAGACCACCTTCGGCAACGTGAAGGCCGATGTGATCGCGGACAAGGAGCCGCATTTCCATCGCGGCAATTTCTGCAGCGTGATTCGCTGTTCAGCCTGGCACGGCTGAAATTTCAGGGGGATCCGGGAAATAAAAAAGCCCTCATTGCGAGGGCTTGATTCATTCAATTCACCGACCCAAGAAAAAAGGCCCTTTGAAATTCAAAGGGCCTTTTAAATTGGTTGCGCGAGCAAGATTTGAACTTGCGACCTTTGGGTTATGAGCCCAACGAGCTACCAGGCTGCTCCATCGCGCGGCAAGATGGAATTATAACTTATTCTGCAGCGCCTTGCGCGGCATCTGCTTCTTTAATTTCAGGACGGTCGACCAGTTCGACCAGAGCCATCGGCGCGTTGTCGCCCACGCGGAAACCCATTTTCAGGATGCGCGTGTAGCCGCCCGGACGTGCCGCGAAACGCGGGCCCAGATCGGCGAAGAGCTTGACGACGCTGTCGCGGTCGCGCAGGCGGTCGAAGGCCAGGCGCTTGTTGGCGAGCGTGGGCTTCTTGGCGAGCGTGATCATCGGTTCGATGACGCGGCGCAGTTCCTTGGCCTTGGGGACCGTGGTCTTGATGACTTCGTGCTCGATGAGCGAATTCATCATGTTCTGCAGCATCGCAAGGCGGTGCGAGCTGGTGCGGTTGAGTTTGCGAAGTCCGTGTCCGTGACGCATGGTGCTTTTCCTTTACTTTATTAAACAGGCAGCCGTATCAGGTACTGCCCGGGCACGAGCCCTCATGGGCTCAATTCAAAAAACAAAAATCAACGCTTGTCGAGACCGGCCGGCGGCCAGCTTTCAAGCTTCATACCCAAGGTCAGGCCGCGCGAAGCGAGGACTTCCTTGATTTCGTTGAGCGACTTGCGACCCAGGTTGGGGGTCTTGAGCAACTCGTTCTCGGTGCGCTGGATCAGGTCACCGATGTAGTAGATGTTCTCGGCCTTCAGGCAGTTGGCCGAACGCACGGTGAGCTCGAGCTCGTCGACAGGGCGCAGCAGGATCGGATCGAATTGCTGTGCGCTGCGCGGTGCCGGTGCATCAAATGCAGCCAGTTCGCCGCCTTCGAGCTGCGCGAACACTGCGAGCTGCTCGACCAGGATTTTAGCCGAGGCGCGAACTGCATCTTCAGCGGTGATGGCACCGTTGGTTTCGATCTCGACCAGGAGCTTGTCCAGGTCGGTACGCTGTTCGACGCGGGCGCTTTCGACCGTGTAGCTCACGCGCTTGACGGGCGAGAACGACGCGTCGAGAACGATGCGGCCAATCGACTTGGTCGGCTCGTCGGCGTAGCGGCGCATCGTGCCGGGCACATAGCCGCGACCCTTTTCGACCTTGATCTGCATGTCGAGCTTGCCGCCTTGCGACAGGTGCGCGATCACGTGGTCGGGGTTGATGATCTCGACGTCGTGCGGGGTCTGGATGTCCGATGCTAGGACCGGGCCTTCGCCGTCCTTGCGCAGGCTCAGCGTGACTTCGTCGCGGTTGTGGAGCTTGAACACCACGCCCTTGAGATTCAGAAGGATGTTGACGACATCTTCCTGCACGCCGTCGATTGACGAGTACTCATGCAGAACGCCAGCGATCGTGACTTCGGTGGCCGAATAGCCGACCATGGACGACAGCAGAACGCGACGCAGCGCGTTGCCGAGCGTGTGGCCGTAGCCGCGCTCGAAAGGCTCGAGCGTGACCTTCGCCTTGTTGGCGGCAAGTTGCTCGACCTGGATGGTCTTGGGTTTCAGCAGGGTGGTTTGCATGCAGACTTCCTCTCAATACCCCCGGCTCGTTACACCGGTAAGGCTGGTGAAGCACCTGACCCGCAACGAAGCACGGGGCAGGAACGTGAACAACAAAAACTTGTTTCCCACACACGCGAGGTGTGCGGGAACAAAAAAATCAACGCGAATACAGTTCGACGATCAGCGATTCGTTGATGTCGGCTGCGAATTCGTCGCGATCGGGCACCTTCTTGAAGGTACCTTCAGCCTTGTCGGCGTTCACATCGACCCAGGCCGGGATACCGACTTGCTGGGCGAGTTGAAGGGCTTCGACAATGCGGTTCTGCTTCTTCGACTTGTCGCGCACGGCGATCACGTCGCCGGTCTTGACCAGGTACGACGGGATGTTGACCGACTGGCCGTTCACCGTGATCGCCTTGTGCGACACGAGTTGGCGTGCTTCAGCGCGGGTCGAGCCGAAGCCCATGCGGTAGACGACGTTGTCCAGGCGCGATTCGAGGATGAACAGCAGGTTGGCGCCAGTGTTGCCACGGCGGCGATCGGCTTCTTCGAAGTAGCGGCGGAATTGCTTTTCCAGCACACCGTACATGCGCTTGACCTTCTGCTTTTCACGCAGTTGCAGACCGTAGTCCGAGGTGCGCTGACCCGAAGTGCGACCGTGCTGGCCGGGCTTGGAATCGAACTTGGCCTTGTCTTGAATCGAACGACGGGCGCTCTTCAGGAACAGGTCGGTGCCTTCACGGCGGGAAAGTTTGGCCTTGGGGCCGAGGTAGCGTGCCACGAGTATTCCTTTGTGTCATCTGCCGCAGTTGCCTGCGGGAGCCATCGGCGGGACGCGGATGGCGGTGGGCTTAGTTAAAAAACAAATGCGCAGCCGCTCGAAAGCTGGCTGCGCCTTGCGGACTGACGATCAGATGCGGCGACGCTTCTGGGGACGGCAGCCGTTGTGCGGAACGGGCGTCACGTCGGCAATGGAATTGATCCGGATGCCGAGCGCAGCCAGTGCGCGCACTGACGATTCGCGACCGGGGCCCGGGCCCTTGATCTCGACGTCGAGGTTCTTGATACCTTGTTCGACAGCAGCACGGCCGGCCACTTCGGAAGCGACCTGCGCAGCGAACGGGGTCGACTTGCGCGAGCCCTTGAAGCCCTGGCCACCCGACGAAGCCCACGACAGGGCGTTGCCCTGGCGATCGGTGATCGTGATGATGGTGTTGTTGAACGAGGCATGCACGTGGGCGATACCGTCCGCAACGTTCTTGCGAACCTTCTTGCGAACGCGCTGTGCGGCGTTGTTTGCAGGTGCTTTAGCCATGCTGGTCTATCCTTATTTCTTCAGGGACTGCGCAGCCTTGCGCGGACCCTTGCGGGTGCGGGCATTGGTGCGCGTGCGCTGGCCGCGCATCGGCAGGCCGCGACGGTGACGGAAGCCGCGATAGCAGCCGATGTCCATCAAACGCTTGATGTTCATCGTCGTCTCGCGACGCAGATCGCCTTCGATCGTGAACAGAGCGATCTGATCGCGGATCTTCTCGAGATCGGCGTCGGTCAGATCCTTGATCTTCTTCGAATATTCGATGCCGCTCGCTTCGCAGATTTGACGGGCGCGGGTGCGACCGATACCGAAAATGGCGGTCAGGCCGATTTCAGCGTGCTTGTGCGGCGGGATGTTGATGCCAGCAATACGTGCCATGTGCGTCCTCTAATACTCTTCAATCAACCCTGGCGCTGCTTGTGGCGCGGGTCGGTGCAAATCACACGCACCACACCTTTACGGCGGATGACCTTGCAATTACGGCAGATGGTTTTGACCGAAGCCGAAACTCTCATTTCATTCTCCTAAAACTGTTTAACGTGGCGGTCTACCGCCCGATCTCAATACTGAACCACAGCCCTACGATGTCTTGAAGTTCGCCTTCTTCAGCAGCGATTCGTACTGCTGGGACATCATGTAGTTTTGCACCTGGGCCATGAAGTCCATCGTGACGACCACGATGATCAGCAGGGAGGTACCACCGAAGTAGAACGGCACGTTGTACTTCAGGATCAGGAACTCGGGCAGCAGGCAGACGAAGGTGATGTACACCGCGCCGGCCAACGTCAGGCGAACCAGAATCTTGTCGATATAGCGAGCGGTCTGGTCACCCGGGCGAATGCCAGGAATGAATGCACCACTCTTCTTCAGGTTGTCGGCCGTTTCCTTGCTGTTGAACACGAGTGCCGTGTAGAAGAAGCAGAAGAAAACGATCGCGGCAGCGTACAGCAGCACGTAGATCGGCTCGCCCGGACGCAGTGCGTTGGCAATGTCCTTGATCCAGCGGAAGCCGCCTTCACCGGTACTGAACCAGCCAACCACCGTTGCGGGCAGCAGGATGATCGACGAGGCGAAGATCGGCGGGATCACACCGGCCATGTTCAGCTTCAAGGGCAGGTGCGACGACTGGCCGCCATAGACCTTGTTGCCGACCTGGCGCCGCGCATAGTTCACGAGGATCTTGCGCTGGCCGCGTTCGACGAACACCACGAAGTAGGTGACCAGCACCACGACCGCGATGATGAAGAGCGCGACGATCGGATTCATCGCACCGGTGGTCACCAGCGAACCCAGACCTGCCACGGCGCTCGGCAGACCTGCCGCGATGCCTGCAAAGATCAGGATCGAGATGCCGTTGCCCAAGCCGCGTTCGGTGATCTGCTCGCCGAGCCACATCAGGAACATCGAACCTGCGGTCAGGCTCACCATCGCGGTCAGGCGGAAGCCGAAACCGGGGGCGATCACCAGACCGGCCGAAGATTCGAGGGCCACTGCGATGCTGAACGACTGGAACAGGGCCAGACCGAGCGCGCCGTAGCGCGTGTACTGCGTGATCTTGCGGCGGCCGGCCTCGCCTTCCTTCTTCAATTGCTCGAAGGTCGGAAGAACGTAGGTCATCAGCTGCATGATGATCGACGCCGAGATGTACGGCATGATCCCCAACGCGAACACGGTGAAGCGCGACAGCGCCCCGCCCGAGAACATGTTGAACAGGCTCAGAATGCCGCCCTGCTGGCCCTGGAAGAGCGCAGCCAGCTGGTCCGGGTTGATACCCGGCACAGGGATGTGCGCGCCAATCCGGTAGACCACGAGCGCGAGCAGCAAAAAGACGAGCCGACGACGGAGGTCGCCGAACTTGCCTGTTTTTGCGATCGTTGCCGCGTTAGTTGCCACGAAGAACTTCTTTCAGTCCGATGGTGATCAGGCGACGCTGCCGCCGGCTGCTTCGATCGCAGCCTTGGCGCCAGCGGTTGCACCCACGCCCGTCAGCTTGACGGCCTTGGTGAGTTCACCGGTCTTGACGATCTTGACGACCTTGGCGAGCTGGCCCACGAGGCCGGCTTGCTTCAGTGCCAGGACATCCACTTCGGCCAGACCGAGCTGCTCGAGAGCAGTCAGCGTGACTTCGGCGTTGAACTTCAGCAGGTGCGACTTGAAACCACGCTTGGGCAGGCGACGTTGCAGCGGCATCTGGCCGCCTTCGAAACCAACCTTGTGGAAGCCACCAGCGCGCGACTTCTGGCCCTTGTGACCGCGACCTGCGGTCTTGCCGATGCCCGAGCCGATACCGCGGCCAACGCGGCGCTTGGCGTGCTTGGCGCCGGCTGCCGGCTTGATGCCATTGAGTTCCATATCAGTCTCTCTTACAGAACTTTGACCAGATAACTGATCTTGTTGATCATGCCGCGCACCGCCGGGGTGTCTTGCAGCTCGCTCACGCTGTTGAGCTTGCGCAGGCCGAGGCCACGCACGGTCGCGCGATGCGATTCCTTGGTGCCAATCGGGCTCTTGACCAATTGCACCTTGAGGGTTTGTTGTTGCGTCGTCATTTGAATGCTTCTTTCAGGCTTGCGCTTAAGCGAAGATTTCTTCGACGGTCAGGCCACGCTTGGCAGCCACCGAGGACGCGGTCGTCGAGTTCTTCAACCCGTCGAGCGTGGCGCGAACCATGTTGTAGGGATTCGACGAACCATGGCTCTTGGCCACGATGTCGGTGATGCCCATCACTTCGAACACGGCGCGCATCGGGCCGCCGGCGATGATGCCGGTACCCTTGGGAGCCGGGTACATCACGACGGTGGAGGCGCCGTGATGGCCCTGCACCTGGTGATGCAGCGTGCCGTTCTTGATCGGGGCCTTGAACAGATTGCGACGGGCTTCTTCCATCGCCTTCTGCACTGCAGCGGGCACTTCCTTCGACTTGCCCTTGCCCATGCCGACACGGCCATCGCCGTCGCCGACCACGGTCAGTGCCGCGAAACCGAGGATACGACCACCCTTCACCACCTTGGTGACGCGGTTGATCGCGATCATCTTCTCGCGCAAACCGTCCTCAGGACCTTCGTTCTGCGTTCTTGCTTGAATCTTTGCCATTTTGAATCTCGTGTCCGATTAGAACTGCAGACCGGCTTCGCGGGCTGCCTCGGCCAGCGCCTTGACGCGGCCGTGGTAGGCGAAACCTGCGCGATCGAAAGCGACCTTCTCGACGCCGGCAGCCTTCGCTTTTTCAGCGATGCGCTTGCCGATGGCGATGGCTGCGGCGGCATTGCCACCCTTGCCCGAGCCGCCGAGCGAGGCGCGCACTTCGGCTTCGGCCGTCGATGCGGTTGCAATCACCTTGGTACCGTCGTCGGAGATGACGGTGGCATAGATGTGCAGGTTGGTGCGGTTCACCGTCAGACGGGCCACACCCTGTGTCGCGATGCGAATGCGGGTCTGGCGCGAGCGGCGAAGACGCTGTGCTTTTTTGGTCAACATCATTTTGCTGCCCCTTACTTCTTCTTGGTCTCTTTGATCACGATCTTCTCGTCCGAATAACGGATGCCCTTGCCCTTGTAAGGCTCAGGCGGACGAACAGCGCGGATCTCAGCGGCGATTTGACCAACGCGCTGACGGTCAGCACCCTTGATCACGATTTCGGTCGGGGTCGCGGTGGCCACCGTGATGCCTTGCGGCATGTCGATGTTGACCGGGTGCGAATAACCGACTTGCAGGTTCAACTTGTTGTTGGACGCTGCGGCCTTGTAGCCGACGCCGACCAGGTTGAGCTTCTTCTCGAAGCCCTTGGTCACGCCAACCACCATGTTGTTCACCAGCTGACGGATCGTGCCGCTCATCGCATTCGCTTCACGCGATTCGTTGGCCGGTTCGAAGTTCAGCTTGCCGTCATTGCTGACGACCTTGACCAGGGGGTTGCGTGCAAGGTTGAGCGTGCCGCCCGTGCCCTTGACGCTGATCTGGTCTTCCTTGATCGACACATCCACGCCTGCGGGGATGGTGATCGGCATTTTTCCTACTCGGGACATTTCAGTGACTCCTCGATGTCTCGGTTAGGCGACGTAGCACAGAACTTCGCCGCCGACACCGGTGGCGCGCGCCTTGCGGTCGGTCATCACGCCCTGGGGGGTCGTGACGATCGCAACGCCGAGGCCGTTCTGGACTTGCGGAATGGAAGCACTGGCCTTGTAGACACGCAGGCCAGGACGGCTCACGCGCTCGATGCGCTCGATGACCGGACGGCCAGCGTAGTACTTCAGGACGATTTCAAGTTCGCTCTTGCCGGCTTCGGTCTTGACCTGGAAGCCGTCGATGTAGCCCTCGTCCTTCAGGACTTGTGCGATCGCGATCTTCACCTTGGAAGACGGGACCGACACAGTGGGCTTCGCCACCATCTGCGCGTTACGGATACGCGTCAGCAGGTCGGCAATGGGATCACTCATGCTCATGTTGTTTGCTCCTGCCTGGCTTACCAGCTGGCCTTGGTGACACCAGGGATGTCGCCGTTGAAAGCCAGTTCGCGGATCTTGGCGCGGGCCAGACCGAATTGACGGAAGGTGCCACGGGGGCGACCGGTGATTTCGCAGCGGTTGCGCTGACGCGTGGGGTTCGCGTTGCGCGGGAGCTTCTGCAGGCCGAGGCGTGCAGCAGCGCGCTCTTCGTCGCTCTTCTTCAGGTCGTTGGAAATTGCCTTCAGTTCCGCGTGCTTCGCAGCGAACTTGGCAACCAGCTTGTCGCGCTTGAGTTCGCGCTGGATCAAAGATGCTTTAGCCACAGATCACCTCAGTTCTTGAACGGGAAACGGAAACCAGCGAGAAGCGCCTTGGCTTCTTCGTCGGTCTTGGCCGTCGTCGTGATGCTGATATTGAGACCGCGCAGGGCATCGACCTTGTCGTACTCGATCTCAGGGAAAATGATCTGTTCCTTGACGCCGATGTTGTAGTTGCCACGGCCATCGAACGCACGGCCGGAGATGCCGCGGAAGTCGCGAACACGCGGCAGCGCGATGGTCACGAAACGGTCCAGGAACTCATACATCTGCACGCCACGCAGCGTGACCATGCAGCCGATCGGCTGGTTTTCGCGGATCTTGAAACCGGCGATAGCCTTCTTCGACTTGGTGACCACGGGCTTCTGGCCGGCGATCTTGGTGAGGTCGGCAACAGCGTTGTCGAGAACCTTCTTGTCGGCGACTGCTTCACCCACACCCATGTTCAGGGTGATCTTGGTGAGGCGGGGGACCTGCATCGGCGACTTGTAGCCGAACTTTTCTGCCAGGTCTTTCGCGATCTTTTCGCGATAGTGTTGTTGGAGACGTGCCATGTGAGTACCTCTTAGGCGAACTTGATTTCGTCGCCGCTGGACTTGAAGACGCGAACAGCCACGCGCTTGCCGTCAGCACCCTGGGTGATCTTGATGCCCACGCGATCGGCCTTGCCGGTCGCGGCATTGAAGATCGCCACATTGGATTGGTGAATGGGCATGGACTTCTCGACGATGCCACCGGTCGTACCCTTGAGCGGGTTCGGCTTGGTGTGCTTCTTCACGAGGTTCAGGCCTTCGATGACGATGTGCGAGTCGTCCTTGCGGAGCGACACGGTACCGCGCTTGCCCTTGTCACGACCGGCCAACACGATGACCTGGTCGCCTTTGCGAATCTTGTTCATGGCGTTGTTGTCCTTACAGAACTTCGGGTGCCAGCGACACGATCTTCATGAACTTCTCGGTGCGCAGCTCGCGCGTCACCGGTCCGAAGATGCGGGTGCCGATAGGCTCCAGCTTGGCGTTGAGCAACACTGCTGCGTTGCCGTCGAACTTGACGAGCGAACCGTCGGCGCGACGGATGCCCTTGGCGGTGCGGACCACCACTGCACTGTAGATCTCGCCCTTCTTGACGCGACCACGTGGAGCGGCTTCCTTGATGCTGACCTTGATGACGTCGCCCACGCTGGCATAACGCCGCTTGGAGCCACCGAGCACCTTGATACACAGGACGGATTTCGCGCCCGTGTTGTCGGCCACTTCGAGCCGGGATTCAGTTTGGATCATTTCTTGATATTCCCAACTTGTACCGATGAGCCTCCAGGAGGGAGACACCGCGGTCAGTCTTGGGCCCGTCGTCGGCACCTCGAACCACTCGAGGCACTTCCGCTTTGGGCTGAAAGCTTCGCCTTTTAGAAGCGAAGCCCGCGATTATTGCAGGCACTTCTGCCGATGTCAACCGACTCATTACACCATCGCCTGCTGACACTAGACTTCGGAGCGTGCGCGCCACTCCCAAAACCCTTCTTTCGCCCCCTCTTCCCACTCGCCGCAGTCTCCTGGGAGGCGTGGCTGCCGCGCTGGCGCTGGGCCTCGCCGGCTGCGGGAGCGCAACGCCGGTTCCGGGCACCGGGCGCCTGCGGCGCATCGCCGAGGCGCGCTGGGCGCACAGGCTGCATATAGAAGACACCACGGCGGGTGGCCTTTCGGGCATCGACTACGACGCCACACGAGGTGAGTACCTGCTTATCAGCGATGACCGGTCAGACCTCGCCCCCGTTCGCTACTACACGGCCCGCTGGCCCCAGCCGCAAGCTGGCCAGCCAGAGCCGACGGCCGTTGTTCAGTTGCAACGCCCCGGCGGCGGCCCCTGGCCCGACCGCCGCCACGCGATCAACGGACTCCCGGTTCCCGACCCCGAAGCCATCCGCCTGCGCCCGTCCACCGGCACCTTGCTCTGGAGCAGCGAAGGCGACATCGCCCGTGGTTTCGGCCCCGCGCTGTATGAATCGGCGCGCGACGGCCGCTTTCTGCGCGAATTCGCCCTGCCCGCGATGTTCACGCCCGATCCGGCCCAGCGCCGCGGTCCGCGCGACAACCTGACTTTCGAGGGCATCGCCCTCACGCCCGATGGCCGTTTCGCCTGGCTCTCGATGGAAAACGCCCTGATCCAGGACGGCCCCGTCCCCACCACCAGCGCACCCGGCGGCCCCTGCCGCTTCACCCAGGTCGACCTGGAGACCGGCCAGGCCATCCGCCAGATCGCCTACGTCCCCGACGCCATCCCCCTGCGCCCCCTCATCCCCGGCAGCTACGCGGACAACGGCGTGAGCGAGGTGCTGATGCTCGATGCGCACCGCATGCTGGTGCTGGAGCGCGCCTATGCCACCGGAACCGGCAATTCGCTGCGCCTCTACGAAATTGACACCCGCGCCGCCAGCGACGTGCTCGCCACCGATACGCTGGCGCCAGGCAACCACCAGCCCGTCGCCAAGACCCTGGTGGTCGACTTCGCGTCGCTCGGCCTCTCCCGCCTCGACAACACCGAGGGCATGTGCTGGGGACCGCCACTTCCCAACGGCAACCGCCTGCTGGTGGTCGTGAGCGACGACAATTTCAATCCGCTGCAAGTGACCCAGTTCGCCGCCTTCGAATACATCGACCGACCATGACCATCGCCGTGACCTTCCTGCCCCGCACCGCCCCTGCGCCGCTGCCGCCCATCGCCTTCATCGGCGGCGGCAACATGGCCAGCGCCATCATCGGCGGACTGATCCAGCAAGGCACCCCGGCCGACACGTTCGAGGTGGTCGAGCCCTTCGAGGCGGCGCGCACGAAGCTCGCGCAGTCCTTCGGCATCGCGGCACAGGCCGAGGCCGGCGAGGCGCTTGCGCGCTGCGCCGTCGTGGTGTGGGCCGTCAAGCCGCAGACCTTCGCGGAAGCGGCCAAGCCGGTGCGCGCATTCGCTGAGGACGCACTGCACCTGAGCGTGGCAGCGGGCATTCCGTCGGACAGCATCGCCCGCTGGCTGGGCACCGAGCGCGTGGTGCGCGCCATGCCCAACACGCCCGCGTTGGTCGGCCAGGGCATGACCGGCTTGTTCGCGCGGCCGGACGTCACAGGCGCCGATCGCGCGCTCGTCAGCCAGTTGCTCACGCCCACGGGCGAGTTGCTCTGGGTCGATGCCGAACCCGCGCTCGATGCGGTCACCGCCATGTCCGGCTCGGGCCCGGCCTACGTGTTCTATTTCATCGAGGCGATGACCGAGGCCGGCGTCGAGATGGGCCTCACGCCCGACCAGGCCCAGCGGCTGGCCATCGGCACCTTCACCGGCGCCTCGGCGCTGGCGCACAGCGCGACCGAGCCGCCTTCGGTGCTGCGCGAGCGCGTGACCTCCAAAGGCGGCACGACCTACGCGGCGATCACCTCGCTGGAAGGCGCGGACGTCAAGGCGCAGTTCAAGACCGCCATCCGGGCCGCGCAGAAGCGGGCGGCCGAACTGGGCGAAGAATTCGGGCGGGGCTGAGCCCGATCAGGCCGCCAGCGCGCGCGGCCCGAGGAAGAACAGCCACTCGGCCGCCAGCGTGACGGTGCCGTCCTCGAGTTCGAGCAGCACCTCTTCCTTCAACAAGAAACCGTCTTCCCCCTTGGGCGTCGCGCCAAGAATGCGCACCCGCGCCCGAAAACGCGCGCCCACCGGCATCGGCCTGACAAAGCGCAGGCGGTCGAAGCCGTAGTTCAGCGCGTGGTTCGAATCAAACGGCAGCAGCGTGCGCATCGCCTCGCCGGTCAGGCGGATCAGGTGCGCGACCTGGAAGAAGCCAGGCACGATCGTTCCGCCGTAGTTCGCCTCGCGGGCCGCGCGCCCCGGATCGAGGTGGATCCATTCGTCTTCGCCATCGCCCGACAGCACCGCGTACCGGTCGACCATCTCTTGGGTGATGACGTGCCACTCGGACAGGCCCTCCTGGCCGATCTTCTGCGTCAGGCGGTCGAGCATGTGCGTTCTTCTTTCAGCGAATGGCGTAGCCGGCCACGACGCCGGCGAACACCGTGAAGCCCAGCCAGTGATTCAGCCTGAAGGCCTTGAAGCAGCCGTCGCGCGTGCGCTCGCGAATCAAGCGCCAGTGCCAGAACGCCTGTCCCGCAGCGATGGCAATCCCCGCGAAGAACAGCGCGCCCAACGAGCGACTGGCACCGGCCCACGCCCAGATCGCCAGGAAGATCGCGTAGCTCAACATCACCGCCGCCACGTCGAAGCGGCCGAAGGTGATGGCCGAGGTCTTCATGCCGATCTTGAGGTCGTCGTCGCGGTCGACCATCGCGTACTCGGTGTCGTAGGCCAGCACCCAGAACAGGTTGCCGGCCAGCAGCCACGCGGCGAACACGGGCACGGTGGACTGCACCGCCGCAAAGGCCATCGGAATGCCGAAGCTGAAGGCAATGCCCAGCACCGCCTGCGGGATCGACACGAGGCGCTTGGCGAACGGATAGATCAGCGTGATGGCCAGCGCAGCGAACGACCACAGCACCGTCACCCGGTTGGTGGTGAGCACCAGCCCGAAGGCCATCAGCGCCAGCACCGCGCCCAGCGCGAGCGCTTCCTTGACCGACAGGGCGCCGCTCGTCACGGGCCGCTGGGCGGTGCGCTTCACATGGCGGTCGAAATCGCGGTCGGCCACGTCGTTGACGCAGCAGCCCGCGCTGCGCATGAGGAAGGTGCCGAGCGTGAACACCACGACCAGTTGCCAGCCCGGCCAGCCCTCGGCCGCAAACCAGAGCGCGCCCAGCGTGGGCCAGAGCAGCAGCAGCCAGCCGGCAGGGCGGTTCCAGCGGATCAGGTCGAGGTAGAGCGCGAGACGACGGGCGAGCATGCGGCAAAAGAAGAACGAAAACGACAGACGAAAAAAGAGCGGCCATTGTGCCGCTCTCGGTTTCATGCCCCGGTTTCCGGGAATCGCCGCGAGCTCAGTCCTCGAGCAGCGAGCGCAGCATCCAGGCCGTCTGGTCGTGCACCGTGCAGCGCGCGGTCAGCATGTCGGCGGTCGGATCGTCGCCGGCCTCTTCCGCCACGGGAATGAACTCGCGCGCGATGCGCGAGACCGTCTCGTGGCCCTTGACCAGGATGCGCACCATCTCCATCGCCTTGGGCGGGGTCTGCGGCACGTCGGGCACGGTGGCGATCTTGCTGAACTCGGCGTACGAACCCGGCGCGTAGTGGCCCAGGGCGCGGATGCGTTCGGCGAGCACGTCGGTCGCGCCCCACAGCTCGGTGTACTGGCCCATGAACATCGCGTGCAGCGAGTTGAAGTGCGGACCGGTCACGTTCCAGTGGAAGTTATGGGTCGTGAGGTACAGCGTGTAGGTGTCGGCCAGCACGCGGCTCAGGCCTTCGGCGATGGCCGCGCGGTCCTGGCGCTCGATGCCGATGTTGATGATCGGCGCGTTGCGGCTGCCGGACTCCTGCGCGACGATGGCGCCGCCCTTCTTGGGCACCTTGCCCGAGGAGGCGGTCGATGCTGGCTTGGTTTTCTTTGGAGCTTTGGCCATGGCGAGTGGTCTTTCTTCAAGTTGAGAGGAACATGTCGATTCTCGAAGCCGGCACGCGGCTTCGCAACAGCGTCACTCTATCCCAGCGATCAACGATTCAAAACGGCCGGCACGTAGGCCAACGTCGCAAATCGTCAGGACAAACGCTTGACGCCCGGCAGCTCGCAGGCATAGATCGCATTGCGCAACGCGGCAATGGCTTCGTAGCGCGTGAAGGTGCGCCGCCATGCGAGCACGACGCGGCGCGTGGGCGGATCGCGGTCGTGCGCATCGCGCACCGGCAGGTAGCGCACCATCTGCTCGGAGTCCTTCTTGCCCTTGGCCTTGGGCTTGAGCGCCTCGGCCGGCACCGACAGGCGCGGCACCAGCGTCACGCCCATGCCCGAGGCCACCATGTGCTTGATGGTTTCGAGCGACGAGCCCTCGAAGCTCTTGCGGATGCCTTCGGCATTGCTGGAGAAGCGCGCGAACTCGGGGCACACCTCGAGCACGTGGTCGCGAAAGCAGTGGCCGGTGCCCAGCAGCAGCATGGTCTCGTTCTGCAGCTCTTCCGAGGTGATCGATTCGCGGCCGGCGAACTTGTGATTGACCGGCAGCGCGGCCATGAAGGGCTCGTCGTACAGCGGCGCCATCGCAAGGCCGGTGTCGGGGAATGGCTCGGCCATCACGGCGCAGTCGATCTCGCCGGCGCGCAGCATCTCCAAGAGCTTGGCGGTGAAGTTCTCCTGCAGCACCAGCGGCATCTGCGGCGTGCGCGCGATCACCTGGCGCACCAGGTCGGGCAGGAGGTACGGGCCGATGGTGTAGATCACGCCCAGGTTCAGCGGGCCGGCCAGCGGATCTTTTCCGCGCTTGGCAATTTCCTTGATGCTGGCGGCCTGGTCGAGCACGCTTTGCGCCTGCTGCACGATCTGCTCGCCCAGCGGCGTGACGGTCACTTCGCCGGCGCTGCGCTCGAAGAGCTTGACCTCGAGTTCGTCCTCGAGCTTCTTGATGGCCACCGAGAGGGTCGGTTGGGAGACGTAGCAGGCCTCGGCCGCCTTGCCGAAGTGCCGTTCGCGGGCTACTGCGACGATGTATTTGAGTTCGGTGAGAGTCATAGCTTGCGTCAATTATGCGCAAGGCTCCGTGACCCGGCGTTGTCAGGGGTCAGGAACTGCCGACGCGATTCATGGGCGACTCCGGCTGTGCGCACGACCCAGGCGGCTGGTCGCCGTCCCCATCCTGGGCAGGGACGCGGCGCAATGCTCCATGGCCTGCCGCAATGCGGTATCCACGCCGCGAAGCGACAACTGGTAGCGCGAGGCGACTTCCTGCCGGGTCATTTCATCGATGCGCAGCGCCACCAGCACCGCACGGTGCCGACGCGGCAACTGCTTCATCACACGCTCCACCGCTTCGATGTCCGAGCGCACTTCCGCAATGGAGTCCGGGCCCGGCGCGGAGTCGGGCAGGCCCTCGAGTTCGAAGTCGACGTCGCTCGCGTATTGCCAGGCCCGGTTGCTGCGCAAGCGATCCATCGCCACATTGCAGGCGACGCGATAGACATAGGCTTCGGGACTGAGGACCGCCTGCGCGGGAATCCTGTCGCCCAGGCGCAGCCATGCGTCGTGCAGGCTGTCGCTGGCCAGGTCGGGATCGCCCAGGAACCGCTGGAGCCGTTGGTGCAGGCGCTTGTAGTTCGCGGCCAGGACGTCGCGCAGCGCCACGCCGCCCGATCGCGCCGCGCCATCGTCGGCCGCAAGGACTTCTTCGCCCTCGGCATGCGGCGTTTCGAAGCAGAGCACGGTATTCACCACGAGGCTGCGAGGAAAAGGGCGCGAGGAAAAACTACTTGCCTTGCCGCAATTCACGCTGCTCCGCCTCCGACAGCTTCGACATCACGGCGGGGTCGAACGCATCGCCGTGCGCGGCAATCTGCACAAAGCTCTGCGCATCGTAGGCAGGGCGTTTGCTGTTGCTGCTTTGCGGGCCGCCCTGCTGCGCCGGGGTCGACGACTTTTCGCTCCCCTCCGCCGGCTCGTTGCCGAAGCCCAGCACGCGCACGGTAAAGACCGAGGGCAGGGCTTTTCTCGATTCGGCACGTTCCCGCTGCATCACGTCCTGCGCCGCGGCCGCCGCCGAACTCGCAGCCGCGCTGGCATTGGTCAGCGCGCCCACGTTCACCGCCGCCACCACGGGCAGGCCCGCCGACTTGCCCTGCACCTGGATGTTCTCGGCGTTCACCACACGCAGCGCGGCGATGTTCACGTTGCCCGACACCCGGATGCCCGCCTCGCCCGCATCGATGGTCCCGAGCGGCGCGATCAGGTCGATATCCCCGGGCGGCACTTCGGGCAGCGGATTGAGCGTTGCGATGCCCGCGCCCGTGCTGGGCACGTCGGGCGAGATCTTCATGTTGCCGATGTCGTCGTAGACCTGGCGCGGCGGCGTGAAGACCACGGTGGTCTTGGAGCCGCGGCCGGCATTGATGTCGCCCTCTGCCGACCAGGCCAGGATGTCGCCGCCGAAGGTGGTCATGACGCGGCTCTGGCCCAGCAGGATGCTGCCCAGCGCATAGAGCTGGATGCTGCCCTCCCCGCGCGTGATGAGGCCCGCCGTGGAAGGCGGCGCTGCGCCTTCCACGCCGTAGGTCTGCGCACCGCCGGGCGTCAGCACCTGGATGTCGCCGCCCAGGTTCGTGTGGATGCCCGATCCGCCGTAGATCAACAGGTCGCCCTGGTAGGCGTTCGGCTGGCCGTCGGCATTGCGCTCGGGGAACATCGCGGCGATGGCATTGCGCCCGCGCAGGTAGCTGCCGGAGCGCGGGCTGTCCGCGTTGTTGTATTCGCGTCCGCCCTCGCGCAGTTCGGCGAAGTAGACCTGCCGCGCGAAGATGCGCTGCTGCTCCGGTGCCAGGGCATCGAAGTAGGCCAGCGACTCCTCGGCCGTGCCCGCGAAGCCGTAGCGTTCGGACAGCCATGCGGCCAGTTCGGCGCCGTAGGTCTTGACGACCTTGCCCGGCTGGGAGGCCAGCGGCGTGCCGGTCGCGGCCAGGTTGCCGGGTTCGAGGTACTGCCGCAGCAGCCCCGTGTAGTTGACGCCCTGCGGTCCCACGCCGGCCTGGACCACGATGCCGGCGCCGGGGCGCGCATCGCTCGCGATCACCGGGCCGATGCTCGTGAGATTGGCCCGGTCGTTCTGGATCAGGTTGCGGCCCGCGGAGATCTCCAGGGTGCCGGGGCCGGCGACGTCGAAGTTGGCGTACAGGATGTCGCGGCCCGCTTCGATGACCGAGACGTCGTTCTTGTTGGTGTGGACGATCAGGTTGCCGGCCACCGTTGCGGACACGGAGGAGTCGCTCGTGAAACCGCTGACCGAGGACAGGGTGTCGCCGATCCGCGTTCCCGCGTAGACGATGTCCCGCCCGGCCCGCGCGGCGATGGGGCCGGCCGCCACGTAGTCGACCTCGTTGACGCGCGCACCGCCGTTGTACGTCGCCGTGGTGCCCGTTCGCAGCCCGACGATGTCGCCATGGAGCGCATAGAAGCGGGACGGGCCGGATGCGCCGTCGGACACGCCGACGCTGCCGCCCACGCTGTTGATGCCGAAGGCGAGCAAAGGCGACAGCCCGAGGCCGACTTGCGGGCCGGTGGCGCTGGCGTTGGTGACCAGCGGCGCGCCCGATGCATCGGATCCGACAAAGCCCGGGTGATGGATCGTTGCCATGGCCGACGCATTCGCACCCGACGAACTGATGGCGTAGCCGCCGCCATACAGCGAATCGCCCGCCAGCAGCTCGATGCGGCGCCGGCCCAGCGGCGCCAGCAGCAGGCCGCCGTTGTCCCACTGGGTCGCACCGCCGAAGGTGTTGAGATACGCCGCCGACTGGCCGTAGTAGATGCTGCCGGTGCCTGCCACGGCGCTCACGTTGCCCGGCAGGAGGAACCAGCCGCCGTTGCTCGTGTAGTCCCAGTTGGCCGTCAGCGGTTTCGCGATCGTCTCGCTGGCGCGCGTGTCGAAGGCCAGGTTGCCCCCCGCAGCCGAGAGGTTGACCGCCGTCCGGTCGGTCCACAGCGTGAACCAGCTCTGTCCCGTTTCACCGTTGCCGTTGGGCGACGTGAAGGCGATGCCGTTGGGCGTGCCGACCAGGCCGGCGTCTCCCGTGCCGCCGAGCACCAGGTCGCCGCGGCTGGCGATCGTCGCGCTCGCATCGCCCTCCATCAGCATCAGGCCGCCCGTCGCGCGGGACTGGCTGGACGTGTAGGCACTCGGTGCCCGGACCTCCCTGGCATCCTGAGCGGCACCGTAGAACAGCTGGATGGTGCCGATCTGCCCCGCGCTCATGGCGATTTCGCCGCGCAGGTTGACCAGCCCGCCGTACAGCTCGTGCGTCTGCGCCACGCCGGTGCTGCTGTTGGCCAGGCGGCCCGCCATGCTGCCGTTCCATCCGCCCCCGATGCGCACGTTCAGATCGCCGCCGCCGGTGAGAACCAGGCTGTCGTCCGGAAGCACCCGGCCCGTGCTGCCGACGGCCAGCACGATCCCCTGGCTGCGTGCCGATTTGCTGCCCGGCGCGTTCTCGTCGGCCACGCCGGTCGAACGGGTGGTGATGACACCGGCGTCGCCGCCGACGCGGATCGTGGCATTGCCGCCGCCCAATGTTCCCATCCCGGTGAACCCCGTCACGGCGGGCCAGAGCGAGGAATTGGCGCGCGGATCGATCGCGTACGTGCCGAAGTTGAGCCACCATGCCGTGGGCACGTCGTTCACGCCCGCGGTCCCGCCCGTGCCCTGGCGCCACAGCCAGTTGCCCACGCTGGCGCTGGCCGCGGCCAATTGGCTGCTGGCGCTCCAGGAGTCCCCTGTGAGGTTGCCCCCGACATCGACCCACAGGTTGCCGCCGCCATCCGGATACCAGGCCTTGTAGAGGCTGTCCGTGCCGCTGACCAGCTTTTCGTAGCCGCCGGCCAGATCGCCGGCCGCCGTCCCGAGCACCGACGTGCCGCCGGCCACCCGCCCGCGGGACTGGTTGTAGGCCGCATCGAGCGCGGCATCGCCCAGCCGGGTCTGCGTGCCGGCGGTGTAGACCCCATACGGCGACTGCATCGAGAAGTTGCCGCCCGCCGCGATGTCCAGGTCACCGGTGCCGGTGCGCAGCACGCTGAAGACCGGCGACTTCGGGGTGACGGCAACCACCTTGACCGTGCCGTTGGTGCCGATCGCGACGCATTGCTCCGGCTGCAGCTCGCAGACGTTGAAACTTGGGTCCAGGTACTCCGGCCCGACCGGGCTGGCACCGGGCTGGCCATAGAGGTTGTCGCCCGCCCACAGCCAGGACACCTGGACGCACTGGTCCGGCTGCAGTTCGCAGACGTTGAAGCTCGGGTCCAGGTACTCCGGCCCGACCGGGCTGGCGCCGGGCTGGCCATAGAGATTGCCGTCGGTCCAATACCAGACCCCTCCGCCGCCGACCATCTTCTTTTCCCGATAGACGGTGTAGTGGGTGTCGGCGAGCAGGATGCTGCCCGCATCCAGCCGGGTCAACCGGCGATCGGCCGCATCGAGATCGGCGCCCGCAACGAGCCGCAGGCTCCATGACTGCGAGCCTTCCGGCAGCATCTGCGCCACCGCCCAGTTCTGTGCCTGGCGGCCGGTCGAATCGGCCGGCCGCAGATCGACCGACAACGCATCGTCGGGCAGCACCACGTTCGTGCCGGCGGCGATCAGCGCGCCCACCGGCAGCGTGAGCGCGCCGGACTGCACCATCGCCACCGGCAGCGCCGCGCCCTTCGGCCAGGTCAGCTGCAGCAGCGTCACCGCCACGGGCAGGCGCGCACCGGCCAGCAGTTGCGCGCCTGGCGGCAGCTCCAGCCCGCCGGTGCCCACCATCCGGCCCGCCGGCAGCAGCACGCTGCCGTCGGGCGCGCGCACGTCCGCCGCGAGCACCGTGCCGAAGGGCAGCGTCAACCCGCTGTCCAGCGTGATGGCGCCGGGCAGCACGGTGCCGGCGGGCAGGGTGACGTCCTTCACCGTGATGGCGTAGTTCAGTGTCTTGCCCGCCGGATAGGTCGTGCCTTCGGCCAGGGTGACGCCGGCCACCGGCACCACCACGTCGCCGCCGAAGGCCTGCACGCCGGAGGTCAGCAGCCAGCCGCCGTCGTCGGGCGTTCCGGGCGGGGGCGCGAAGCCGTCGTTGATGCTGCCGTAGATCGACAGGTCGCCGCCGGCGCGCAGCGTCAGCGCGCCCACCTCGCCCGAGCCGTACACGCCGGTCTTCTGCGTGTTCGGGTTCAGGCTGGCATAGCGCAGGCCCGACAGGTCGAGGTCGCCCTGCACGACGAGGTCGCCGTCGGGCGTGGCACTCACGATCTCGATGGCCGGGCGCAGGTGGAAGGCATCGCGGTAGGCAGCGTTGTTCAGGCCGGCCAGCCGGGTGCCGAGCAGATCGGTATTGCGCAGCGCGGCATCGACGAACAAGCCGGCTTCGTCGTTCTTGCCGTTGAGGTAGTTCTGGTCGATGACCTGGTAGGGGCGACCGCTGGCGGCCGCATCGGTGCCGAAGGGTGCGTCGGCATAGCGCTGCCTGCCGTACACCGCGATCGACTTCGCGCCCTGAATGTTCACGCGGCCGCGGGCATCGATCGCGATGTCGCCGAAGGTGGCCGCATCGGCGTCGGTGGCCAGGCCGCCGCTGCCGATGCGCGGTGCGAACAGGTCCAGCGTGCCGCGGTTCCTGCCGTCGCCGCCGCTCGAGCCGGTGCCGTGGCGCAGGTCGATGCGCGCGCCGTCGGCCAGGGTCAGGGTGCCGGTGCCGGAGTCCAGCTCCACCATGGCCCGGTTGGGGCTGTCGATGATCTTGCCGTAGCCGTCCACGCGCAGCACCGTGCCGTGGGCATCGAGCACGGCGGTGTTCGCCAGCGTGAGGCCGTGGGCGGCCGCCAGGCGGATGCTGCCGACCTGCTCGCCGCTCGCGTCGATGGTGCCGGCCACCTCCAGGCGGCCGTTGTCCAGCGAGATGTTGATCTGACGAGCCTTCAACTCGTTGCCGATGCGCAGGTCGCCCTGCTTGAGCTGGAAGCTGCGCTCGCCCATGAAGCCGCCGTCGTTCAGCCGGTTGTTGAGCGCCGCGAATTCGTCGGTGAGCGCGCCGCCGCTGCCCAGCTGCTGGGCGCGGATGTCCACCCCGCCCGCGCGATAGGGCACCAGGGTGCCGCCCGCGTCGTAGCGGCCGCTGGCGCCGGCACGCAGCGTGCCCTGCAGGTCCACGCGGCCGGCCCCTTCCGCCAGTGCCGTTGCGCTGAGCAGGCCCGCGTTGTTGTTCTGCGCCGAGAGGTCGATGGTGGACCCTGCCGCCTGGGTGATGTTGCCCGAGGTGCTGCGCAGCGTCGCGTCGCCGCCCCACGAATAGCGGTGGACATCGAACAGGGCGATGTCGCGGCCGGCCAGGTCCAGCCAGGACGAATTGCCCAGGACGATGTCGCCGTCGGCCGTGACGGAAAGCTTGCCGCTGGGCAGCGCCACCGTGGTGTCGATCCGCACCGCCCGGCCGGTCAGGCTCAGCTCGGCGCCGGCCTGCACGTCGGCCGCCAGGCTCGTGGCCCTGGCATCGGCTGCGCCGCCGGCCGGCGCCAGCAGCTGCAGGGTGCCGCCCGCGGTGATGCTGTTGACCGAACCGCCGGCACCGGTGATCAGCGGTGCCGTCAGCACCAGGTTGCCGCCTTCGCGGCGCGGCCCGTTCGCATCGGCCACCTGCGACTGGTACACCGACAGCGATCCCTTCCGGTTGGCGGTGATGCGCTCGCCGGCGCTCAGCTGCACATCGGCAAAGCCCAGGATCGTGCGGCTGAAATTGTCCACGCCGCTGGGCTGCGCGGTGGCGTCGTAGCCGAACTCGATCACGTCGGCATTCACCGCCAGCTTGCCGGCCCCGGTGCCGCGGCCGCCGACGATCGGCGCCGGGGCCTCGTTCGCGAGCCCCGCCCAGGTGAGCTTGCCGGTGTTGATGGTGGCGACATCGCCCGCCTCGCCGTGGCCGTAGATGGCCGGTGTGGACAGCACCAGGTTGGCCAGCGATGACTTGCCGGTGGCGCGGTCGATGGTGTCCAGGCTGACATTGCCAAAGAGATTCACCGACTCGCCCGCCGTCAGCACCAGCCGCTCCAGGGCCGGCGCACCGTAGGCGGTGTCGCCGCGCAGCAGGCGGTCGAGCACCGTCTGGTTCAGCGTGAGGCCGGTGGTGAGCGCGCCTTGCGTGGCCGCGGCCGCCAGGTCCGACTCGCTGCCGGCGTTCACGGTCCCGACGGCCAGCACGAGGTTGCGCGTGCCATAGCGCACGCTGTCGCCGAGCTGGAAATCGCGGCGGGTTGCGGCCAGCAACGTGCCTTCCGAATAGAGCTGGGTGGTGCCGGTGCACGTGATGCCGCAGACACCCAGCGCGATCGGGCCAGAACCGATCGACGAGGACCGGTCCGCTTCGGGCGCCAGCACGTTCAGCCAGCCGTTGGAAGCCGCCAGTACCGAGGCCGAACCCGGCCGGTAGAGGTAGCCATCCGTCGAATCGAAGGCCACCCTGCCGGTGCCGATGGTGTTGATGCCCGCACCGGTTTCGACGGTGATGCCGCCTTCGGTGTTGAGCGCGACCAGAAACACCTCGGGTGCCTTCAGGACGGCGCCCTCGCGCAGCACGATGCGGCCCGTCTGCCCCACCACGTCGACGTAGTTGCTGAGGTTGGGGCCGTTTCTCTGCGCGCCGTAGGTCGACGACAGACGGCCGCCCACGACCAGGCGGGCCGCGCCGATGGCGTTGAGGTCCCCCGCGTGCAACGAGAGCCCCTCGAAACCGCCGGTGGGCGAAGCGCCATTGGCGAGAACCTCGATCGCCCCGTCTCCGACATTGAGCCCTTTCGCCACGATGTCGGCCGTGCCGCCGCGTCCGCCCTTGCCCGGCGTGAAGTTCGCCAGCCCCTCGAAACTGAAGGAACTGCCGGCTTCGGAAGGCAGCTGGAAGACCAGCGTCCTGGCGTCCGCCGGCAGCATGGCGCGCACGGTCCCGGCCAGTGCGGCCTGCTGCTGCACGAAGTCGGCATAGCTGGTTTCGTTGTACTGCGAGTACCTGCGCAGCATGTCCCCGGGCGTGATGACCAGCGCGCTGGACAGGCTGTCGGCCATGCCCGTGTTGGCGGTGCCCAGTTGGCCGGCCACCGCGAAGGAACCGTTGCGCATCGGCAGGGCCCGGCCGGGAACCAGGCCGGTCGCCGCGCCATTGACCTCGACCCGGAAGGCGCCCGGCAGCAGCGCGTAGTTCGACGGCAGCAGGGTGTAGGTGCCGGCGGCCAGTCCCGGGATGTCGCCGGCGCCGATGGTGACCTGCTGGCCGATCCGCGGATCGACGGCGCCGCCGCCACCGGCAGGGGCATAAGCCGAGGCATAGCCGGGCACGATGGCATAGACCGGATTGCTGTCGAGCCCCGGCAGCACGAAGCTGTTGCGGCCGGTCTGCATCAGCGGATTCATCCGCGCGTCGGTGGAGCCGCCCCGACCGGAAACGAAGCCGGCGCCGCGCAGGTCGCCGCCGCCCGACAGGTCCAGCACCGCCCCCTGCTGCGTGGCGATGTTCCGGCCGGAGACCTCGATCGTTCCGGCGCCGACGCCGAGCAGGGACACCGGCGTTCCCAGGTCGCTGTAGGTCACGCCGTCGGCGGTGCCGCCATAGGGCATGACGAGCCCGGCCGCGCTCACGGAAGTGAGGCTGCCGCTCGCCAGGTTCACGGAGGCGGTCTGGCCGAACGTGCGGGACACATCCGTGCCCAGGGTGATCGAGCCCAGCGGTGCACGCAGCACACCGTGCTGCTCGATGTTGGCGGCCCCCATCGTCAGGGAACCGAAGACCGAGTAGGGCAGTGCCGGGTCGGCCGCCTGTGGGTCCTGGCGCTCGATGACCAGGCGCCCGGCCGGATCGTAGGCCTCGGCGCTCGCACGACCTGCCAGCACGCGCGCCGACACGCCGGTGGCTGGGTACAGCTGTGCCGCGCGCAGCAGGATGTCGCCGCTGCTGTTCAATTCGACATCGGTGGTTGCGCCGTCCTGCAAACGGCCGCCGCCCACGAAACGCAGGTCGCCCTCGCTCACCAGGTTCAACTGGCCGAAGCCAGCCCGCTCCACCTTCGACGAACCCACGGTGTCGTTCAGACCCAGCGTGACGGCACCCTTGATGTCGATGAGCTTTGCCTGCGCGTTCAGCACCGCGCTCGAGTCCAGCGTGCTCACGCCGCCCTGATAGGAAGGACGCACGAAACCATCCCGCGCCGCGTTGTCGACGATGCCCGCCAGCAGCATGTAGGGGGCGGACAGCGACACGTTGATCGTGGGAGCTGCATCGCTCGCGACGCCCAGCGCGCCCGAGTAGATGCGCAGCTCCCTGTTCATCGCCAGGTTCACATCGCCGCCGAAACTCACCAGGCCGTTGCTGTACAGGGTGAGCGAGGAGAAACCGCCGTCCTGCACCTGGTTCACGCCCAGTGCGCCGTGGCCGTAGAGCCGCCCCGCCGCATCGGATGCGCCCGGCGCGCGCTGCTGGACGATGCCCAGCTCGCGTACGGCCAGCACCGCCCTGTCCACCGTGGTCGGCTTTTCATAGAGGGGCGCCTCCAGCGCCACCGTGAGGCTGCCGCCCGCCGCACCCGCGCCGCCCGCGTGGGCTCGCAGGCTGCCGTCGATGTACAGGCCGTTGGCCGAGGCGAGCTGGATGCTGCCGCCGTCGCTGGCGACGGTTCGGGTTCCCGTGCCGTCGACATCCAGCCGCGCCGAGCCGCCGGAGGCATCGAGCACCGCGCCCTCCCGGATCACCACGAAGGCGTCCGAGGCGACGGAGCGGCTGTCCGACGCCTGCATCGTGCCGCCCACGACGATGCTGCCGCCGTCGGTCAGCAGGCCGAAGGGTCGGCCCCGTGCATCGGTCGCCGTGAGGGACGCGGCCGATGCATCGAGGACCGCATGTTCGCCCAGCAGGATGGCGCGCGTGCTGGCCACGCCATCGGCGCCGGCGGTGCCGATCTGGGGGCCCAGCAGGCTGATGCGTCCTCCCTGCGCCTGCAGCAGGCCATCGACCGTCAGGTTGCCCTGGCTGGACAGGGCCAGCGATTGGCCGGGATCGACCCGCACGGCGGCACCTTCGCCCACGTCCAGGCCGCGGCCGTTGCCCGACGCCAGCGCATCGGCGATGCCCGCCGCCAGCGAGAGGCCGGCGCCACGACGCTGGTCCAGCGTACGGGTCGTCGGATGCGCCTGGTACAGGTCGGGCAGCCAGGTTTGAAATGCCCCCCGGATGTCGGCCCCGGGCGACAACGCGGAGGTGTCCGCCCGAAGCACCGGCATGTTCACGTCCAGCGCCACGCCGTCGGGCACGACCAGGCCGTTGTGCGCGCGCACGTTGTACTGCGCGAACCCGGTCTGGAACAGCCCGGTGGCCAGCGTGGTGGTGGCCGCCACCGCGGCATCCATCGGCAGCACCGAGCCGGCCGCCAGGCGCGAGCCGGCCTCCATCTTCACCGTCACGTCGAAGGGCGCGCGATCGCCGCTGCGCAGCACCACCGTGCGGTCCTGGATCGGCAGGCCGTTGGGGAAGACATTCGACGGAACGATGTACTCGGCGAAAGCAGACGCGACTGCGCTGTCCGCTAAGAACGAAACGGAGGAGCCCGCGGGGATATGGTCCAGTATCGGGCCGCCCTCGGCCTGTATCTCGATGCCCTGAGCGGTTCGTATCGCGAATATTCCGTCGATGTAGATGCCGTACCTGGTGGAGGAACCCAGCACCGGAGGCACCCAGTCGGCTGCGAGCACGGTGTTCACGCCCGGACTGGGCCCAGTCGGGCCGACAGCCTCGCCAGGCCGCGCGACCGTCGAGACATAGCTGTAGTCGACGGGCAGCACGCCGCCCGCCAGCACATGGATATCGTGGCCTTCCAGCAGGACCAGGTCGACGAGCGCCGAGTCCCCGGCCCGCAGCACGCCGTCGACCGGCGTCAGGTTCCCGCCGATGGAGATCGCGCTCGCCGATTCGATTTCCAGCGTGCCGCCGCCCTTGACGCCATAGCCGCGAATCTCGCCGTCCAGCGTGAGGACGGCGATGGCATTGCCCGCGCCCGTGCTCGTCAGGCCCGAGGCCAGCTGGACGGAGCCGCCCTTGCCGCCGCCGATGCTGCCGTCGGCCATCACGGCCGCGCCCGAGGACACGTCGATCACCGACCCGGCCGCCAGCGTCACGCTCTCGGTCGAGCGGATGCTGACCGTGCCGCCGTCGACATGGGCCAGGCCGGCCGGGTCGCCCTGCGCCAGCCGCAGATCGCTGAAGCGGCCGCTGGCGTCGAGGGTGACGCCGTCGTGCACCCGCACACCGCCTTCCACGCCGGCGGGAACGGCGATTCCGATGTCCTTGACCAGGCCCGCGAGGTCGGTCTGCTTCAGCACGTTGCCAAGGCGGAGGGTGCCGCTGTGCGCGGTCAGCCCGGCCGCGACATCCAGCGCCGGCGCATACAGCACGATCTCGCCGCCGTCGGCAACCTGCAATGCATTGCGGACCTCGATGTTCTTTTTGGCCGCGATGCGCACCGCCCCCAGGTCCGAAGCGCTCAGGCTCGCGGCATCCAGCAGCACCACGCCCTTGCGCTCGGGCGCGACCTCGTCGGCCAGCTGCAGGCCATCGGCCACGCCCTGCGTGAGCTCGCCCAGCGCGACCTCGTCGAGCAACGGCGTCAGGCCGTAGCCAAGCGTGCCCGTCGCCGTGTCGTACACCGGACGGTACTGGCCGAGGATGAGCTGGCCGCGCCGCGCCGCGGCGTTCTGCGACTGGTGGTAGCCATCCAGTCCCTCCTGCGCCGCCTGCGTCTGCTGCGGTCCCTGGTAGGTGTCGCCGACGATCGTGCCTTCGAGCGCCGCACTGGTGGTGGCCACCACCAGCTTGCCGGCATCGCGGCCCACGGTGTAGCCGTTCTCCAGCCGGCTCTGCGGCGCGATCAACGGGTTGTAGAAGTACTCGGCCGCCTTCTTGCCCCAGCGCACGTGCGTGTTCTCGAAGCCGCGGTACAGCCCGTCGTAGAGCAGGTCGCCCGGCGCGCCGGACACTTCGTACAGGCGGCCGTCGCTGCCCTTGAGCCAGCTCTGCCGGATGATGCCGGTGGCCACGTCCAGCGTGCCGCCCGACAGGTTGATGCTGGAGCCCGCGCGCGTCACCAGGTCGCCGCCGGTGACCGTGACGGTGCCGCCCTGGGCCATCCACTCGCCCACCGAATGGCCGCTGGTCGACAGGTAGCCGCCGACCTCCAGCAGGCCGCCCGCCGTGTACCAGCGGTCCGTGGGATAGCCGTTGGTGCCCGTCGGCACGAAGACCAGCCTGCGCCGGTCGACCCACAGGTCCAGGCTGTTGAGGTTCCTGGTGTCGCGGTTGATCGGCGCATCGCGCTGCTCGTTGCCCTGCGCATTGATCAGGATGTTGTTGCTCTCCATCGAGACCTTGACGCCCACCGCGCCCGACACGTCCAGCTGGGCGCCCTTGGCGATCAGCGTGCGCTTCGGCGAGGACACCGCGATCTCGCCGCCCGTGGCCAGCGTCATCGAGCCGCCCTGGAATTCGACCGTGCTCCCGCTGACGATCTCGACGCGCGAGAGATCGCTGCGATCGACGACGCCGCTGAGGTTGTCGAAGACGCCGGCGGTGAGATTTCCCGCGCTGCCGATGCGCTTGAGCGCCGCGTCGCGCTGGCTGTCCAGCGCCGTGCCGTTGCCCGCGTCGAGCACGATGGCGGTGGTGCTGCCCTCCGCCACGGTGACGGTGCCGGTCTCGTCGCCGGCCCGGGTCGACAGGTGCACGGTGCCGCGCTTGCTCGTCGAGGTCGTCGCCACGATCACGCCTGCCTGCGTCACCGAATGGCCTGTCAGCGTGACGTCGCCGGTGGTGGCCGTGATCAGGCCGGTGTTGACGACGGTGCCGGACGCACTGTCGGCGGCGCGCGAGGTCGAGACTTCGTTGCCCGCGGTGGTCGAGCCCTGGTTGGCCTCGGTGCCCACGCCCTTGCGGATGGTGAAGCTGTCGCCGGCGGCCAGCACGGTCTGGCCCGAAGGCGTGGTGATCTGGCCCGCGTTGCGCACCTCCTTGCCCAGCAGCAGCACGTAGCCGCCGCCCTGCGTGACCGATGCCGGCGCATGCGTCGCGATCTGCGCGCCGGCCTGCACCACGACCGCACCGGCCGCATCGGTGAACGTGGGCGCGCTGCCGGTGGTGTCGACGTACAGGCCCTTGTCGCGGAACTGGTCGTCCGTGATCTTCGCGGCGGCCGCCACCAGGTTGCGCGTGTTGACCTGGCTGGTGCCCGAGAACACCACGCCGTTGCGGTTGGCGATGAGCACCGTGCCGTCGGCCTTGATCTGCCCCTGGATCTGCGAGGGGCGCGCCTGCGGATCGTTGACCCTGTTGAGCGCGACCCAGCTCGGGTCCTGCTTGAAGTCGACCGTGGTGTTGCGCCCGACGTTGAAGGTTTCCCAGTTCAGGATGGCCTTGTCCCCGGTCTGCTGGATGGCGACATTGGCGCGGCCATCGACCTGCGACTGCACGGGCGCGTTGGCGTTGTGCCAGCCGGCCGTGAGGCTGTTGCTGTCGACCTTCAGGCCGCCGTCGGCCAGGCCATCCGGCACCGACGGATCGTTCGCGGCCGCCTGGCGGGCGGCCGCCTGTGCGGCTTGCTGCGCGGCGATGCTGCGCGCCGCGAGATTCAGGTTGTTGATGGAGCGGTCGAGCTGCTCGTTGGCGCGCTGCTGCTGGGCCTGCGGATTGCTCAACATCGACGCCGGCCTGCCGTCGGGCAGGCGCCCGGTCTGCATCGCGTTGTTCTGGATCAGGTTCTTCTGGGCCATCCAGCCCGGGCTGAAGGCCCGCTGGGCCTGTGCGCTGCCGATCATGCTTCCCGCCGCCAGCGTCAGCGCAATGGCCCGCGCCATCGGCACCATCGTGAACCTGGGGCTTCCTCCGCGTACCGACTGCCGATCCCTGCCTCTGCGCCCGCGCGTATTCATGTGAGTTCCTGTCACTGAAATATCGAAGCCGATCCGGCCGCGCGGGTGCTCGCGCAGCCGGCCTCGGAAGATCCCGGGATCCACGGCTGCCTCGGCGCCCACGGTTCGGGATTGATTTTTCTAGACGGCTACCGATCGGCGAATCCGCAGCAAAGGCACGTATTTTTTTCTGACACCGGGAAACGCAGGAATGCCTGCGCGACCTTGTCAGCTCAGGACGAGCACGCCCGCGGGGAACGACCGCGCGCTGAGATCGAAGGTGTGCTGAATCTGCAGCAGGGCTGTCTCGATCTCGGCGATCTTGATGCGCGCGGTGACGGACTTGTCGCGCAGCGCCTCGCCCATCAACACCACGCGCCCGGGGCGATAGCGGTTGATCTCTTCCAGCACGGCATGCAGCGGCGTCTGCCTGAACACCATCTCGCCCCGGCGCCAGGCCGCCGCGCTGTCCGCATCGGCGGCACCGATCTCGCTGATGTTCCGGCTGTCGTACACCGCGAGTTGCCGCGCCAGCAGCAGGCGCCGGCCCGCCGGATGCTCCACGCTCACCTGGCCGTCCAGGCAGGTGACGCGCGTGCGCCCGTCGAGGTACCTGACCTCGAAACTCGCCGCCCTGGCCATCACCCGCCCCCGCCCCGCATTCAGGCGAACGAGCCCGGCGTCGTCGGGCACCTCGATCTGCGCCTCGCCTTCGATCAGCTCCAGTCCGAAGGCCTGCTCCGGGCCGCCCACGCGGCGCAGGCTCGTGCGCGTGTTCATCGCCACGGTCACGCGGTCCTCGAGCGACACCTCCCGCTGCTCCCCCACCGCGGTGCGGTAGTCGGCATCCCACTGGTCGGCGGCAGGCCACAGGCCGAGCGGCGAATAGGCGGCAATGCCCGCAGCGGCAGCCCCGCCGATCGCCGTGCCGAGAAAGGCACGCCGGCCGAGGCGCGGGCGATGCAGCGTCTTGCGGTGATAGCGCGCGGCCTCCACATGGGTGCCGAGCACCCGGCCCGCGGCCGATTCGAGCAGCCGCCACTGCCGCGCCGCTTCCTGGAAAGCGCCGAGGTGGTCGGGGTCGGCATCGCGCCAGCGCCTGAACGCCTGCGCCTCCCATTCGCTGACATGGCCCGAGGTGAGCTTGCGCACCCATGCCTGTGCGTCCTTGAGCACATCAGGCAGGTTGGCGAGACTCTCGGGTGTGGTCATTGCTTCGTTTTCAAACAGCATTTCGGGCCTCGCGGGGTGACCGGGCACCGCTGCAAGGCCTCCCCCTGTCCTCTAGACGAACGGCAAGACACAAAACCGCTGAAAAGAAATGCAGACCTGTCATGGAATCCTGCTAGCGCTCCCGCAACAGCCGCGCGGCGCAGTGTTCCTGCGCCGCCTTGAGCTCGCTTTCCACGGTGCGCAGGGAAATGCCGAGCCGCTTGGCAACGTCGCGCTGGGGCCAATGCTCCCAGCGCACGAGAAGCAATATCTCGCGGCGGCGCGCAGGCATCTCTTCGAACGCGGCCATCAGCGCATCCAGTTCCGAGCGCGCCTCGGCGATCTGCGCCGGTCCCGGGGCAGGGTCCGGAACGGCCTGCATCAGTTCCTGCACATCCTCGGCCGACAGCATGCGGCTCTGGCTGCGCCGGATGTCGATGGCAAGGTTGACGCCCATGCGCACCAGGTAGGCCTGCGGGTTCGCGATCGGGCCCGCCACGTGGCCGTCCCGGTGCAGGCGCAGCCAGGTCTCGTGCAGCACATCGCCCGCGAGTTCGGGGCTGCCCAGTTGAATGGAAAGACTGCGCTTGATCTGTTCGTAGCGCTGGACCAGCGCGCCGCGCAGCATCGGGAGCACGTTGTCGGTCACGGCGCGCCCTCCGTGGCGCAGGCACGACCCGCCACGCGGTCCCTCGGCAGGATCACGAGCGTCAGCGGCTGGCGCAACCCCGCGGGCGGTGGGTGCCCCATGTGCAGGCCGCTCAGTGCCGCAAGCATCGCCCCGTCGCGCCGCACGCTGCCCGTCGACTGGATCAGGCGCGGGCCGACCAGTTGCCCGTTGCTGTCGATGACCAGGCGCAGCGACGCACGGTAGCTGCCCGGCGCGGTTCGCGGATCGGCGCACAGCGCCTCCCAGATGCGGGCCTGGACCAGGCCGTCGTAACGACGGTCCAGCCCCGTCGCATGCAACGGTTCCGCCGCGCCGCCGGCCGACAGTTGCCTGAGCACGAACGAGCCCTTCAGCTGGAGATCGGAGTCATCCGCCACCAGGCCGGTACCGGCAAGGAGCGCCTCCAGCGCCACGCGCGGGACATAGCGCCCCTTGATGGCGGTCGATGTGCGGCCCGCCACCAGTGCGTCGCTGAAGAGAACCGTCTGGTCCGCGGTGACCGCGTAGCGTTCCAGCGCGAAGGACAGCGGCTGCGCGGGAACGTCGAAGTCGAAGGATTCCCCGCGCACCGGAGCGACTTCCGCACCCGGGCCATCGCTTGCCGACGCCAGGACCGGATCCATCGTCATCCCCAGCACGCAGGCGCAGAAAGTGGCGCGGCATATCACGTCGCAAGCGAAGCTGCGCACCGCATCCCGCCTGCTGCCGACCATGCCTTGCCGATGGCGCCCTGCACTCCGCGATCGCGACGCCGGACGAGGAGCAAGGAAACAATGGATTGCGTCGGCATAGCAATGAGCGCCCTATTTATCAGGGGATCATCCTTGTGCGAAATGGCACACATGTGACAGCAACCACGCAGGCCCTTCGAGGCGCGCGCGGCACCGGCCCGACCGTGGAACGCCTCCTATCCGGTCAACGCCTGCCCGCCGCGTTCGATCCGCGACTGGAAGGAAGCGCTGCTGCTGCGCGCCGATGCGCGCGCCAACTCGCCATGGTGCGAACGCAAGGTATGCAACAGGCCGTAGTTGATGCAGAACTCCTCGGTGTCCGCGGCCAGCAGCGCGCTGTTGTCCAGGCAGCGGCAGACGATGTCGATCGCATGGGGATCCGCGCTGATCATTCCGATGTCGCGGATGAAGGCCTGCGGCTCGGGCAAGGGCTCGGAGCGCAGCCTGTAGCCGACGAACCAACGCCACAGCATGTTGTAGCCCAGGCCTTCGCGCACGCGCTTGGCATCGGCCAGCGAATAGACGATCTGCAGCAGCCAGGCGCGCGTGATCACCCGTGCATCGACGCCGCTCGCGCACTGCAGCGTCAGCTCGCCCAGCACGGCGCCTTCGTAGGCCAGCGTGCTGTCGATCGCCTCGCGCAACGCCACCAGCGCATGGTCGTCGGGGACGAAGGACTTCAGGAAATCGACCTCCATCCACAACGGATGCGACACGATCCAGACCCACGGCACGCCATACCGTTCGATGGGCACGGGCTCCGTTCGAGCGACTTCCACGTGCCTGGACAGCTCCTTGTCCAGCGTCTGCATCGATACGCTCCTCGCTGAGCCAGCAAAGACGTTATCCCTCGGATTCTTCTTCACTCAACCTCCACATCTGTCCCGAACCGGGACGATCCACGAGCAGCAACGGGTTGCCGCCCGACCAAGATCCGCAACCGATCTCTTTCAGACGAGTACCGATCGCGGAATCCGCAGAAAAAATGCAGGAGCCTTCGGGGCTTCACGGATGAGCACGCACGAGAAGTGGGCGTACACGCCTGCGACAGAAGCCATGCGGCGTGTGCGCCGCATGGCGCGGCGCGCTGGCATCGACGGGCGGATCAGGGAACCCGCACGATCCCGGGCGGTCCGGGATCGGGCCGCGCGGGTGCGGCGATGCGCGTTGTCGCGCCCGCGCGTTCGATGGTGACCGCACCGGCATCGACGGCCACGAGGGTGACGTCGCGCATCAGGGTCTCCCCGGTCATGAATGCCTTGGGCGGCGCGCCGTTGACCTTCAGCACCGCCACCGCGCGATCGTCGCGGCGCATGAGTCCGACCACGGCCACATCCAGCCGCAATTGCCCCGGCCCCAGCCACGCGGCCACCGTTCGAGCGGCGGGATCGGCCTGCGCCGCCGGTGCGGCCGGCGCGGCTACCGGCACTGCCGCGGGGGTGTGGAGATTCGCGCCCCAGTACCCCAGGACGGCGACGACCGCGACAAGGCCCAGCGCATGCACCGTGCGCGCCGACAGTGCCGGCGATGCCGGTGCCAGACGCCAATTCCATGTTCGGGTCATCCTGCAACTCCTGCGATGTTCGTGCGCTGCATGTGCGCGAGAAACGCCAGTATGAGCAGATGAGTGTTGGCTGTTCATGTCAACGCCACATTCCGCGCCTACGATTTTCCCGAGCTGCCGCGGATCGACCCCGAACCGCATGGCGCGGCGATCCATTTCATGACATCCCTTCGCCGCAATCTCGGCTTCTCGCTGATCGAACTGATGGTCGTGCTGGTCATCATCGGCATCGCGACGGCCGCCATCGCCCTGCGCGTCGCGCCCGACCCGGCCGAACCGCTGCGGCTCGACGCGCGCGAGCTCGCGCTGCGGCTCACCACGGCGCAGCAGGAAGTGCGCATCGATGGACGGGTCATCACCTGGGAAGCGCGCGGCGACGGCTACCATTTCGTGCGCGGCACGTGGGTTCGCGCGCCCGGCAGCGTGGTCCCCACCGTCTCGACCGCCGGCGAACTGGACCGCTTCGTGCAGGACGATGCGCTGCGCCCGCGCCGATGGCGCAACGCGGTGGTGGAAGTCACGCCCGCGGCGCCCCTGCTGCTGACCTCCGAATGGATCGGCGCGCCCTGGACGCTCGAGTTGCACAACGGCCCGTACAAGGCCGTCATCCTGCGCGATGCGAGCGGCGGCTTCCAGGTGCGCTGAGAGATGAGCGCAGCGCCAAGGGTGCCCCCATGACTGCAGTGCCGGGCCGACCCAGGCAACCGTGCCGCTCGCGCGGCTTCACGCTGGTCGAGGTGCTGATCGCGCTGGCCATCATCAGCATCGCCCTGGCCGCCTTCGTGCGCATCACGAGCCAGAGCGCAACCAACCTGGGCGTGCTCGAGCAGCGATCGCTCGCGATGCTCTCCGCGCAGAACAGCCTGGCCGAACTGCAGATCAGCGCGCTGCCCGCCCCGGGACTGCGACAGTTCGCATGCCAGCAGGCCGACCAGCCCTTCGTCTGCCGGGTGCGCACGGTGCCCTCGGCAGACGGCATGAGCACTGTCGAGGTCGACGTCTACCTGGGCCGCGACAGCGACCAGCGCGTGGCCGGCCTGCAATCGCGGCTGCTCCGGAAGCGCCGGTGAAGAAGACCATGCCACGCGATCCGCGATGCCACCATGCGTCGGGCTTCACGCTCGTCGAAGCGCTGATCGCCATCGTGATCATGGCCGTGCTCAGCCTCATCGCGTGGCGCGGCCTGGACAGCATGAGCCGCGCCAACACGCAGATGCAGGCGCGCACCGAAGCCACCGCGCGGCTGATGCGCGTGCTGCAGCAGATCGAGCGCGATCTCACATGGCGCACCACGACCGAGCTTCCTTCCGCGGCCGACGATGCGCCATCCCAGGCCGATGCGCCTCCAGCGGCGGCGGCGCAGAAGCCGGTCCTTCCGGTCACGCTGCTGCCGGCGGGCATGGATGCCCGGCGTTCGAGCCAGACGCCGTTCCTGATCGAGCTGGTGCGCGCGGCGCCTGCCGCTCCGGGGCGCTGGCAGCGCGTGCAGTGGTGGCTTCAATCGGGCACGCTCTATCGCGCGGCCGGCCCCGCGGTGGCCGACTATCCATTGCCGCCGCCGCAGGCCGCCGACCGCGTCGCGGTGCTCGAGGGCATCGCCTCGTTCGATGTGCGTGCCTGGGAGCCCGACCAGGGCTGGCGTCCGCTGCCGGCGACCGCGCCTGCGCGCACCTCCGCTTCGGGGCTCGAGGTCACGCTCGGCGTACGCCCCGGCGCGGGGCCGGCGGTGCTGTATCGGCGGGTGATTCCGCTGAACTGATCTCCACTTCCCAACGGCAATCCGCGTCCTGTCGGCTCACCAATGGGAAATGCCAGGCAGGTGCATGCGCACCTGCCTGGCATCGGTCGATCCGGACCACCGGATCACGCGCCGCGAAGGGCGCGCGACCAGGCCGGGTCTCGCATCAGGACATCGGAACTTACGGACGGCCGATGGCGTTGCAGGCGGACGTGTTGCCGATCGCCAGGCTGTTCGTCGCGGTCAGGAAGGTGTCGTTGATCGCGGTGTTCCAGGCGGCGGGAAGCTTGACGAAGTGGTGAGCCGTGATCTTGGTGTCGTAGGTGCCGTTGTTCAGGTTCGTCAGGAACGCCTTCACAGCCGCACCGGCGGAACCCGTGCCCATGCCACCGACGTAGCACTGGCCGAGCAGCAGGTTGGTGGTGCCGTAGATCGGATAGGTCGTGGTGGGCAGCACGTAGGCCGGAACCCAGTTCAGCTGGTTGGCGCGCGCGATGACCGGCGGGGGCGACGGCAGGGCGGCCTGGATGGCAGCAGCCGTCGGCAGGAACGTGTTGATACGTGCCACCGAGGCGTTGGTGTTGCCGGTGTAGGTACCGTCGGGGCTCACATAGCCGAAGCGATGGTTGGAAGCGAGAGCGGTCGACACGCCGCCGCTGCCCGTGGCTGCAACCCACACGTCGGGGATGCCGTCGCCGTTGGCATCTTCCGCGGCGGTCAGGGTCGGCAGCGCGCTGGCAACGACCGTCTTGAAGTCGTTGGAGAAAGTGAACGACTTGCCGGCCGGCAGGAACGAGCCGCAGGCAGCCTTCAGGAAGTTGGCGAGCAGTTCGGTCGTGCCGCTGGTCTCGGCGCGGAAGACCACCTGGATCGGGGTCGCGCTGCCCACGGCGCCGTCGTCCGCCACGGTGGACACCTGGCTCCAGTTGCGAGCGGTGCTGTCGAACGAGAAGATCTTGCAGATTTCCTGGTTGGTGAGGTTCAGCTTGGTGATGCCGGTTTCCTTGTAGGGCAGCAGAACCGGGGTGGCGACGGCCGGGATCTGGATCAGCGCGCCGTAGGGCGTCTTGCCGACGGGGTTCGCGGCAGCGTTGTACGCGGTGAGTTCAGCCGACGTCAGGGCCGAATCGCTGCCGACGATGTGAACGGTCTGCGTGGTGGGCCATGCCGTGCCGGTCGCGTCCTTGAAAGGCGAAGCCGGGGTGGCTTGCGGGTTGTTGGCCAGGAACGCCTTCTTGCCGGCGCCGCTGCCGGTGCCGGTGTAGCTCCAGGTGCCCGTGATGGGGCCGCTGGTGAACACCTCTTGGTACAGCGGCTGCGGCAGCGTGGCGCCGCCGCTGACGATCGTCTGTGCCGATGCGGCACCGGCCATGGCCATCAGGCCCACTGCAACCATCGCGGACAGCGTCTTGAGTTGGAAGTTCACGGATTTCATGCGTTGCTCCTAAGCAAATTGAGAAAATTGAAATAACCCGAACGAATTGACAGAGATCCCTGGGCATTGCGGTTGCTCCGCCCGTCCCCCTACTGGGTAGACATATCGCCATTGGCTCGGCGACGAATCAAGTTTGGTGAATCGGAGTGACGCGGCGTTGAACAAGAATCCCCAGTTCGAACGGCAACGCTCCCGAGATTTCGACGCGACTCGACAGTCGGTGGCGTCCATTGGCAGCGGCTCCATACGGGCCGACACCGCATCGGGAATCGAGCGAAAACCTTCGGTCTTCCTCTCCAGCCTTGGCGCATCACGTCGGGAAGATCGCAACGGCACGGTGACTTGTCACGGATCCGGCATCCGCGCCCGATGCACCAAGCTCCCGAACATTCAAAACTTGCACGGGAGAATGTTCTTTTTGTCGCATCTCGACGTTTTTCGATCCTTCGATAACGTGCGTCATCTCTTTGGAAAAACATAGAACGCAAGTTCTCAACGAGGCCTTGCGTCGCACGCCGCGGCGCGCTCACTTCACCATCTGGTTGATTTCCATGATCGGCAGCAGCACCGCGAGCACGATCAGCATCACCACGCCGCCCATGCCCAGGATCATCAGAGGCTCGAGCAGTGCCGTCAGCCGCGTGGCGCGGCGCTCGAGGTCGCGCGAGAGATTCGCGGCGGCGCGGTCGAGCATGGGCGCGAGCGCGCCGGTCTTCTCGCCGCTTGCGACCAGGTGGATGAGGTTCGACGGAAAGACCTTCTGCACGCGCAGCGCCGAAGCAAGCGGTGCGCCTTCCCGCACGCGCGCACTGGTGTCGGCCGCGCATGCCTTGAGCCGGTCGTTGCCCATCGTCTGGCGCGCCGCGTCGAGCGCCCGCAGCAGCGGCACGCCGGCGTCCATCAGGATGGCCAACGTGGAAGCGAAGCGCGCGGTGTTCACGCCCAGCACGTACCTCCCGATCATGGGAAGGTGCAGCACGGCGCGGTGCCAGCGAAGGCGCACCGCATCGTCACGCAGTGATCCGCGCCACAGGGCGAAGGCGCCGCCGAGCACGAGCGCGGTCAACCAGCCCCACTCGCGCACATAGCCGCTCGATGCGAGCATGACCCGCGTGAGCATGGGCAGCTCCTGGCGCGCCTGCGAGAAGGCGCTGACCACCTGCGGCACCACGTAGCCGAGCAGGAAGATCACGATGCACACCGACACGAAAGCCACCACCGCGGGATAGATGAAGGCAGTGAGCATCTTGCTGCGCAGGTGATCCCGGCCCTCGAGGTAGTCCGCCAGCCGCTCCATCACGCGCGCGAGGTCGCCCGAGTCCTCGCCGGCGCTCACCAGCGCGCGATAGATCTCGGGGAAGTCGCGCGGCCGCTCGCCCAGCGCGTCGGCCAGGCGCATGCCGCCGCGCACGTGGGTGCACACGGCCGTCAGCGCCTCGGCCACGACCTTCTGCTCCGCCTGCTCGATGGTGGCCATGAGGGCGGATTCGAGCGGCAGGCGCGCGCCCAGGAGGCTCGCGAGCTCGCGCGTGGCCCAGCACAGGTCGGTGGCACTGAGCCTGGGACCGAACCAGGCGGTCCCGCCGCCGGCCGCGGTTTCATGCACGCCCAGCGCCGTCAGGCCGCGTTCGCGCAGCTGCAGCCGCACCGCACGCGGCGATTCGGCGTCCATCACGCCCGCCTGGACCTGGCCGTTCGCATTGGCCGCCTCGAAGTGGAATCGTGGCATCGCGCTATCCGTCGTCGCGCGTCACGCGCAGGATTTCTTCGGTGGTGCTGGTGCCCGCGGCGACCCAGCGCTGCCCGTCCTCGCGCATGCTGCGCATGCCGCGCGCACGCGCCACCTCGCGCATCGCGTGTTCGTTGCCGCCGTCGTGGATGATCTTGCGGATCTCGTCGTCGATGACGAAGAGCTCATGGATGCCGGTGCGCCCCTTGAAGCCCGATTGGCTGCAGTGCGGGCAGCCCACGGGCACCCAGCGCGTCGTGCCGTCGGCTTGCGTCTCGGCGCGCTTGCACTGTGGACAGAGGCACCGCACCAGCCGTTGCGCGAGCACGCCCAGCAACGACGACGACAGCAGGAAGGGCTCGATCCCCATGTCGGTCAATCGCGTGACCGCGGAGATCGCATCGTTGGTGTGCAGCGAGGCGAGCACGCCGTGGCCGGTGAGCGAGGACTGCACGGCGATCTGCGCGGTTTCCAGGTCGCGGATCTCGCCGATCATGATGTTGTCGGGGTCCTGGCGCAGCGCGGCGCGCAGGGCCGCGCCGAAGGTCATGCCGATCTTGGCGTGCACCGGGATCTGGTTGACGCCGGGCAGGTCGTATTCGACCGGGTCTTCCACCGAGAGGATGTTGCTCACGCTCTTGTCGAGTTGGCCGAGCGCGGCATAGAGCGTGGTGGTCTTGCCGCTGCCGGTCGGCCCGGTCACGAGCACGATGCCGTGCGGCTGGCGGATCAGCCGCGTGAACGCTTGCAGCGTGTCGTGCGCAAGGCCCAGCCGTTGCAGCTGCAGCCGGCCGGCGTCCTTCTCGAGCAGCCGCAGCACCGCGCGTTCGCCGTGCACGGTGGGCACGGTGGACACGCGCACATCGATGGGCCGGCCGCCCACGCGCAGCGTGATGCGCCCGTCCTGCGGGATGCGCTTCTCCGCGATGTCGAGCTGCGACATGATCTTGATGCGCGAGATCAGCGCCGCATGCAGCTCCTTGCGCGGCGAGACCACGTCGCGCAGCGTGCCGTCCACGCGATAGCGCACGACGGAATGGGTCTCGAACGCCTCGAAGTGCACGTCGCTCGCACCATCGCGCGCGGCCTGCGTGAGCAGCGCGTTGATCATGCGGATGACGGGCGCGTCGTCCTGCGCGTCGAGCAGATCGGTCACCGCCGGCATGTCCTGCATCAGCCGTTCGAGGTCGACCTCCGACTCGGCCGCGCCGACCACCGCGGCGGCGCTGCCCGTCTCGGCATAGCCGGCGGACAACAGCGCGTCGAGTTCCGGCTCGGACACTTCGCACCAGGCATGGACGCCGGTCTGGCGCCCCGCCTCGGCGACCGCCCAGCCCGGCGTGCCCGCGCCGAAGGCCAGCACCATGCCCTCCTGCGCGCCGTCGGCATTGCCGATCCCGCACACCACGACGCGCTGCGCGCGCGCCCACGCATGCGGCAGGGTCGGCAAGGGCAGCAGCTGCGCGGCGCTCATGGCGCCACCACGATCTCCGGGCGATAGCCCAGTTCGCGCAGCACGCCGGTGGCGGTGTCGACCGCGCGCGCATCGCGGGGCAGGTCCACCCGCACCGCATAGCCGACGCCGCCCGGCCCGATCACGATGTACGCGGGCATGCCGCTGATGCGCACGCGCTTGGCGACGCGCACCGCGTCCTGCTCCTGCGACACGTCGGCCACCTGCAGCACGCTGCGGTTGTTCTCGGGCGTGGCGTACAGCACGGCGGGGTCGCTGGTCACGCCGAGGTTGGACGGAAGCTGCGAACGGATCTCGGGCTCCTTCGGCCCGCCCTGCACGGGCCGTTCGCGCACCTCCCGCGAGGTCTGCGCGGAGGGCGGCGCCTGCTCGCGGGTGCGGCTCCACTGCTCGGGCCGCAGGTCCACCTTGGCCCGCTCGCCCGCCACCGGCACGTCGGCCGGGGGCAGGATCGGCGCGGGCATGTCGGGCAGGAGGATGTGCTTGCCCGGCTGCACGCGGCTTTGCTGCGTGCGCATGAAGTTGTAGCGGTCCTGGGTCAGGCCGCGGCCGGCGTTCGCGTCGCGGATCACGTAGGGCCGCAGGAAGACCATCAGGTTCGTCTTCGTGCGCTGCCGCTTGTCGTAGCGGAACAGGTTGCCCAGCACCGGGATGTTCCCCAGGCCCGGCACCGATTCCGAGGTGTGGGTGACGCTGTCTTCCAGCAGCCCGCCGAGCACCATGATCTGGCCGTCGTCGAGCAGCACGCTGGTGTCGAGCGCCCGCTTGTTGGTCACGATGCCCGCCACGCCGGAGTTCTGGTCGTCGATGCTGGAGACCTCCTGGTAGATGTCGAGCTTGACCGTGCCGCCCTCGGAGATCTGGGGCCGGATCTTCAGCTGCAGGCCGATGTCCTCGCGCGTCACGGTCTGGAAGGGGTTGTCCGATCCGCCGCCGCCCGGAGTGATGTACTGGCCCGAGACGAAGGGCACGGTCTTGCCGACGATGATCGAGGCGGCCTCGTTGTCCAGCGTGAGGATGTTCGGCGTCGACAGGATGTTGGTGCCGCCCTTGGTCTGCAGGGCGCGCGCCAGCAGGTTGAGGTTGAGGATCTGGCCGCCGCCCGGCAGCGTGGTGGTGCCGTCGACGATGCCCAGGTTGAGCCCCGACGGCAGGAGGTCGATGGTGTTGTTCGCCGCGGTGTTCAGGCCCGCGCCGCCGCCGAGGTTGGCGCCGCCGATGAAGCGCCCGTTGTTGCGCATCCACTGGATGCCCAGCTGCGCCGCGTCCTGCTCGGTCACCTCGACGATCAGGCTCTCGACCAGCACCTGCGCGCGCCGCTGGTCGAGCAGGTCGATCACGCGCCGGACGCTGCGGTACATCGGCTCGGGCGCCGCGATGATGAGCGTGTTGGTGGTGGCGTCGGCCTGCACCGTCACCCCGTTCGCCGAGAAAGCCGAGCCCACGCCCCCGCTGCCGGGAATGCCCTGCTGCGAGCCGCCGGCACCGCCGCCGAAACGGCTGCCGCCCCCGGTGCTGCCGCTCGAGGCGCGCGTGCCGGAGCCCGAGGTCGAGGTGGCCGAGCCCGACGATGAAGACGTCGCCGTCCGGCCCGCGCTGCCCGCTGCGCCCGTGCCTCCCGCGCCGCTCGACATGCCGCCCGCACCGAGCGCGGCGCGCGCGCCGTCGCCGCTGCCGAGCGCGGTGCCGCCCGAGTCGCCGCTGAGCAGGCCCCGGAGCACGCCCGACAGGTAGGTCGCCTGCGCATTGCGCAGGTACACCACGTGAAGGTTGCCGGGATCGTCCTGGGAGTTGTCGAGCTTGACGATCAGGTCGCGCGCCAGCGAGGTGCGCGCGGGGCTGCTCGATCGGATGATCACGCTGTTGGAGCGCGGATCGGCCAGCACCACGATGTCGCGCCGCGTCTCGTTGCCGCCGCCTTGCAGCAGTTCGTTGGCGAGCCCCGCGATGTCGACCGCCACGCCGTTGTAGACCTTGACCACGTCGGTATCGAGCGAGGTCGGCGTGTCGATGCTCTCGACGATGCGCGCGATGCGCTCCAGGTTGTCGATGTAGTCGGTGATGACCAGCGTGTTGTTGGCCGCATAGGCGGCGATGCTGCTCTCGGGCGCCATCATCGGCTTGATCACCGCCACCATCGCCTCGGCGTTCTCGTAGGCCAGCCGGAAGGTGCGCGTGGCGATGCCGCCGCCCGGCGCCCGCGCATTGACGGCGCCGCCCTGCAGCTTCGCATCGGCGACCGGCACGACGCGGCTCACGTTGCCGACGTCCACGATCGTGAAGCCGCGCATGCGCAGCGCCGACCCCAGCATCTCGTAGGCCGTCTTCGAGGGAACCTCGCCGTCGGAGACCAGCGTGATCTGGCCCTTGACGCGCGGGTCCATCACGAAGTTGCGGCCGAGGACGCGCGACAGCGCCGAAACCACGGACTGGATGTCGGCATCGACGAAGTTCAGCACCGACCTGTCCGCCGCGCCGGCGGCGGCCGGCCCCTGCGCCGAGGCGGCGCCCGTGCCGCCTGTTCCGCGTGCGTCTTTCGCCAGCGGCCGCACGACGCGCCCCGCGGTGCCCGCCGATGCGGGCGGCGAAGCCGCGGCGGACGGCTGTGCGGCAGGCTGCGCCCTTGCCGCGCCCTCGGCGGCCGGGCCGGAACTCGGCACGTAGGTGCCCTCCCGGAACAGCGGCTCCTCCCCCGAGGGCGCGGTGGCGCAACTCGCCAGCAGCAGGCTGCCCATCAGCGCACAGCATCTTCCCGTTCGACCCGCGATGGCTCGCATCATGTTCCGTTCCCTGGTTGTTCCTGCACCGCGACCGTCGCGCTGGCGCGCAAGCGGTTCTTCGGCTCCGACGAAGCGGCGTCATCCGACCGCTGCAACGTCACCTGTCGCACCGCCATGCCCAGGGATGCCGGCGCGTCGAGCAGCCAGGCCATCACCCGCGAGACATCCTCGGTGCGCTCGAATTCGATCTGCCACGTGGCGCCGGCCTCGCGCAGCTGGTAGCCGCCGGCGAGACCCGCCGCGTCCAGGCTCGCCCGCAGCCGGGCCGCGGGCGGACCGGATGCGCTCCGGGCGGCCGCGCCGGGACCGCCGGCATCCGCCAGCACGTCCTTCAGCGCCGCGGCCTGCGAACGCAGCCGGGGCAGCTCGTTGCCCCAGTACTGCAGCGTGTCCAGCGCGGGCTTCGTCAGCAGCAGCCAGACGGCGGCCATCGCCACGACGGCGACCATCGCCGCGATCTGCTTGCGTTCGCGCCCCGACAGGTTGCGCCACCGGTCCTGCGCCTGCACGAGCAGCGGCTGCACACGGGCGCGAAGACGTGTCGCTCTGCTTTGCCACGGTGTGGCGCTCATGGCAGCGCTCCGGGCGCCTGCGGCACGGCGGCACCCGCCGGTGCGGCGCCGGACGCCTTGTTGTCGCCGCCGCCGGCAACCTGCACGCGCAGGCCCCCGGCTTCGGACTGGATCGCCAGGCCGTTCGCCTCTGCGCGTGCCTGCAGCGATTTCAGGTCTTCCGCGTTGAGCACGACGCCTTCGCGCCATCGGACGCGCAGCTGCCCCTCCTCGAAGTCCAGGCCCTGCACCTGCCCCTCGGCCTGCGTGAGCACCACGGCCGAGGCACGCACGAGCGCGGCGAAATCCGACGACACCACGGTGGTGCCGGCGCCCGCTCCAGCACGGCGCGCATCGCGCAGTTGCCGCGCCTGCTGCAGCGAATTGAGGACCACCGACACATCCGGAAAGGCGGCCTTGACCTGCGCGGCCATCTGGCGCGTCAATGCCTGGCCCTCGGCCGCCACCCGCGACGCCTGGAGATTGAGGCCCAGCAGCCACACCGCGGCCGTCGCGACGGTCCAGCCGATGACCGGGCGCAGCCAGCGCAGGTCGGCGCCGCCGGCCGAGTGCCTGTCCATCGGCAGCGTCCAGTTCCACCCGGTGCCCGTGAACGGCGCCGGGAGCTGTTCGTCCAGTCCGGCATCCCCGGCGTGATCCGCCTGCAGCCAGTGCAGCCGCAGCGATGCGGGCAGCAGCGGCTGCAGCCGCGCCTGGGCCGCCGCCGCATCCCCACGCCCCGCGGGCAGCGGATGCACGATGCCGTCGTCGTCGCCGGTCCGCACGACCGCCCAGTCGTCGATGAAGATCGCGCCTGCCGCACCTTCGGGCCACGTTCCGCGCGACGGGTCGGGCAGGAAGGCCGGCGGCGGGAACACCGCGTGCACGGGAAGGCCATGCTGCCGCAGCGCCTGCAGGCACGCTGCGAGAAGTTCGGCGCTCATCCAGGCCACGGGCACGGTGCCGTCTTCGCCGCGCGGACCGAAGCCCACCGCGAGGTTCTTCGGCGAAGTCAGCGCGAGCAGTTCGACCGCGCCGAGCACCGCGACGCGCAGCCGCGCGGCGGGCAAGGGCGGCAGCTCGATCTTCGTCATCGACACGTCGGCCGGATGCGGGCAGACCTCCACGCGCCGGGCCTGGCAGCGCGCCGCGACCGCCTCGAGGCGGTCGAACACCCCGCGCTCCCACGTTCCGCCAGGCAGGCGCCAGGCGCATTGCACGGGCGACACGCCGATGTTTCGCGCGGGCGGCAGCACCAGCCGCAGGAGATCGGCGCGCGTCATGTCAAGCGCCTTCCCGCAGCCAGATCACCTGGGGCAGGGCTTCCTTGTCGTCGTGCAGCAGCGCCTGCATCAGGAGCGTGGTGTGCGGCGTCTCCAGTGCGCTGGAGACCCGGAACCACTGGCTCACGATGCCGATGAGGACCGTGCTCTCCTCGAGCTCCGGCAACTGCAGCCGGTTCACGAAGTCGCCGCGGTTGATGAACCACTGGCCGTTGTCGCGCGCCTGGAGCACGGCGCGCGCACGGTCGAGCGACAGGCCGGGCACCCACGCGGCCAGCACCTCGGCCCTCGCGGTGTTGGCGTTGATCCAGGTGCGCTGCGGCAGCACGGTGACGAACGGGCGCAGGCGCGCGACGCTGTCGGCGTTCACGCCGGGCGTGGCGAGCAGGTCGTCGACCGTGCGCAGGCGCGGCGCCTGCTCGCGCGCGGGCAGGCCGGCCAGGCCGAGCTGCTGTTCCGCTTCCTGCCGCGCCTTGATCTCCGAGGGGTCGTCGGTGGCGTCGGTGCGCGGCTCCGCCTCGACCAGGCTCACGGCCACCCGGCGGGCGATGCGCCCGGCCTGGTCGGGCGGCACACCCACCATCGCGCACAACCGCAGGAACGCGCCGCTCTCAGCCGGATCGACGCGCCCCGCGTTCACGATGTTGCGCAAGTTGAATCGGGATTGCTCGTCGACGATCTCGGTGAAGGCGCGCGCGGGCGCACCCTCCACCTGGCCGAGGACCTGGCCGGCGACCGGCAGGCTCCAGAGCCCGTCCAGCCGGGTGGTGGGTTCACGCAGCGCCTCCGCCCGAAGCAGCAGCTGTGCCCGGCCGATCTCGCCGCGCAGCAGCCAGTAGGCCTGCGCGCGCGTCTGCTCCGACTGCGCCGAGCGAATGGCGGCGGTCTGCCTGGCGAGCAGGGCCGATGCGAGCACCGCGATCACCGCGACGACCAGCAGCATGCTCACCACGGCCATGCCGCGCCGGCCACGGGATCGCTTCTGCAGGCCGGGCTGCACTCGAATGCGCCCCATCATCGAACGCACCTAGAGCTGCCAGGAACCGATGTCGGCGTTGGCCTTCTCCCCGCCCGGCTCTCCGTCGGCACCGAGCGAGAACACGTCGATCTCGCCGTTGGTGCCGGGGTTGAGGTATTGGTATGCCTTGCCCCAGGGATCGGTGGGCAGGCGTTCGAGGTAGCTGCGCCAGTTCGGCGGCGCCTTGCCCGCGGTCGGCTTCTCGACCAGCGCGCGGATGCCCTGGGCGGCGCTGGGGTACTCGCCGTTGTCGAGCCGGTACAGCTTGAGCGCCTGCATGAGCGCGCCCACGTCCTGGCGTGCGGCAATGGCACGCGCCTGATCGGGCCGGTTCATCAGGTTCGGAACGATCAAGGCCGCGAGAACGCCCATGATGACCAGCACCACCATCAGCTCGATGAGCGTGAAGCCATGCTGCGGCCGCGGTCGCGGATGCTTCTTGCCGAAAAATCCTGCGACCATGATCTTCACTCCACATCGATGCCGTTTTCAGACATCGATGATGACGAGCGCGCGTGTCAGTCTCGTGGAAAAAGCTCGGGAGGATTCGCGCGCTTCAGGGCCGATGCGAGTGCTTTATCGCTCTCCGGACGCCGACTTCTCCCGAGTCCGATCGGGTCTCGGCATGGAAGGCGTGGTGCCTGGAATTCCGGTCACGCGCGAACGACTACTTTTTGCTGCCCGGGCGTGCAGGCATCGCGTCATGTCCGCCGTGCCGATCCTTGCCTGCGGTGTCCCGCCGCCTCACCACTTCACGCGCATCCCCAGGCTGGCATTGATGCCGCTCTTCACCCGTGCATCGCCGCCCGAGGCGAACAGCTTGCCCACTTCCGCGTACAGGCTGGTCCGCTCGCCGATGGCCAGTGTGGCGCCGCCCGCGAGCTCGGTGCTGGTGCCGCCGGTGCGCGTGCCGATGTCGGTCCAGCCCGCGGGTCCGATGAAGCGCGCCTCGTCCGTGCCGCTGGAGGTGCGGTAGACGTTCAGCCGCGCATACGGCTGCAGCACGCCTGCCCCGGTGGCGATCTGCCCCTTGACCCGCACGCCCGCGCGAACCGTCCAGCCGCTGTCGGTGTCCTGCGCGACGCGGGCGCCGAAGAGCGTCACGTCGTCGAGGTTCACGCGCTGGTGCACCAGTTGAAGTTGCGGCTCGATCTTCCAGTCACTGCCGAGCGCGAAGCTCTGGCCCACCTCCAATGACAGCAGCGTGCTCTTGCCTTTGCCGGAAGCAGATGGCGAGCTGTCGAAGGAACCTGTCGTGTAGCGGTGGCGTCCGCCCTGCAGCACCGCATCGGCGTAGAAGCCCGCGTCGCTCGTGAAGTTGCCATACAGGCCGAGGTAGTCGCTGCGCAGGTCGTTGCTGCCGACGGCAAGGTCGAACACGCCGCGTGCAAAACCGCGCGTACGGGCATCGCCTTCGAGCCGGCCGACGTACACGCCGGCGCGCCAGTTGCGGTCGGCCCACAGGTCGGTGCCGGCCTGCAGGCCCGTGAGGCGTCCCTCGCTCCTCGGGCTCACGGTGCCTTGCTGGCTGATATTGATGTTCGTGCTGATGACGCGGCCCCAGGCGCTGCGCAACGGAGCGCCGGCCTCGTCACCCGCATCGTTGCGGCCGGTCCGGGCGTCGTCGTCGCCCATGCGCACGCGCGAGCTGCCCAGCATGGCGAGGTTGCCCTGGCGCAGTTGCTCGGGCAGCGCGGCGAGCATCGGGACTTCGGTGCGGTAGGTGGGCAGCTGCGATCCCGGGAACGGCGCCGTCGAACGCAGGTACCAGTTTTCACCTGCGCCATTGACGTCGGCCGCATGCAGCCGGTACTCGTAGGCGCCCGCGTCCACATGGCCGCCCGCCAGGGCGAAGGCGTCCTTGGTGGTTTGCGCCGTCGTCGTCGCGCCATTGATCGCGCTGATGAGTTCGACACCGTTGCCGATGGTCATGGCGCCGAGGCTGCCGAAGTTGGCGATCTGCACCGACGTGCGGCCGCTGGCGCTCGCACCCGCGCCATCAAGGATGAGCCGGTCGCTCGCGGGGCTGCCGATTCCGGGGACGATGCCCAGACGCAGTGTGCCGTTGTTGCCCACATAGGCGCCGGTGACGGTGAGCGTCGTTCCCGGCGCTGCGCCCACCAGCGACACCACGCCGCTGTTCGCAAGCGACGGCAGCTTCTGGCTGAAGCCGGCAAGGTCGAGCGTGCCGCCCGCGCCTACGCTGTGCGCCGATGCGCCGCTGAAGGCGTTGACCGCCCCCGCCTTGAGCGTGCCGCCGTTGACCGCGGTGCTGCCCGTGTAGCTGTTCTGCCCGCTCAGGGTCAGCGTGCCGGCGCCGAGTTTCTCGAGGCTGCCCGCATAGACCCGCGTGCTGCGCGCCGCCTCGCGTGCCACGCCGGTCGCGTATTCGCTGCGGTCCGCATCGCTCGCGCCGCCGGGCAGGCCCGCGGTCCAGCCGCGCGTCTGCCTGGTCGTTTCCCAGGCGGCAGCCTCGGCGGCGTCTTCCGCGCGGCGTGCACGGATCGCGACATCGGAGATGTCGTTCGACCAGGTGTCGTTCTGCCCCTGCGTGTTGACCGCGAACGGCCCGATGAACTGGCCCGGCCCGTTCATCGCGCGCCGCAGGCTCGGCGTGCCCCAGCCGTTGACCACGTCGGGCACCTTCACCTGCTGGCCCGCCTCGGGGTTGGCTATCGTGCCGGTGCCGGTCGCATCGACGATCGTCGCGTTCTGCGTCGCGGTGGTCTTCAGCACGGTGAGCACCTGCTCGTTGGTCATGTAGCTGAAGCGCTCCATGATCAGCGCGAGCGCGCCCGAGGCATGCGGCGCGGCCATCGATGTGCCCGACAAGGATGCATAGCCGCCGGCCAGCACCGTGCCGTTGATCTGGTAGCCTGGCGCCGTGACGCAGGTCCACTTCGCCACGCCGCACTTGTTGTAGCGCTGCGTGCCCGGCACGTTGACGGAGCCGTCGGCATTGAAGGTCTGCCCGATGTTGCTCAGCGCGGAGACGGCAAGCCAGTTCTTTTCGAGCTCGGGGTTGAAGTACGGCGCGCCCGCCCGCGGGCTGGGGTTGAGCCAGCCGCCGTTGCCCGCGCTGAACACCATCAGCGTGCCCGTCTTCGCGGCATCGAACGCGCCCTGGATCCAGGTGTTGTTGGCCACGTAGTAGCCGTTGGCGGTGTGCAGCTGCGCGAGGGTGTTGTACTGCTCGCCTGTCGGCGGACTGCCCCAGCTCGTGCTGATGATGCGCACGCCCTGCGCGTTCGCCGCGCGGTAGGCATCGGCGATGTGCTGGTTGTCGACCGTGATGACCGCCGAATCGCCGGGCAGCGGCCGGCCGAAGTTGGCGCCGTCCGTCTTGGCCGTGTTGGCCACGAAGAGGTCGGCATTGAAGGCCACGCCGTGCATGTTCTCGACAGCAGCGCCGCCATCGCGGCTCGCGGCGATGGTGCCGCCGACGTGCGTGCCGTGGCGGTCGTTGTACGCGCCGTTGTAGGCGCCGGGAATCGCGCCCACCGGCACGCCGTGATAGCGCGAGACCGGGAACTCGGGGTGCGAGGCGTCGTAGCCGGAATCGACTTCACCGATCTTGATGCCCGCGCCGCTCACGCCTGCGGCGTAGGCGTACTCGGTGCCCATCGCGATCAGGCCCCAGTCGCGCATGAATTCGGCGGTGCGCCAGCTGGCCGGCGCGCCGATCATTCCCGGGTCCCCGGCATAGGTCTGGAGGGCCCATGCGGGGTGCGATGCGAGGCCGGCGATGGCCATGGCGAACGCGAGTCTGTTCATCCTCTTGGAAGTCATTGCGACTTTCCTCCGTGCAGTGTGTTGTTGGAATATTCAGCGTGCGAACCACTTCCGGAACGCGTGCGGGACACGTGCAAAAACGTGTGCAAGACGCGGACCAGTAGCGAAAAAGTCTGAAGAAAAATGCAGCGCTGCGCAGCCATCGAAAGCCGCGCGGAAAAGCATCGCGGCGCAGTCTAGAAAACAAGTCGCGCAACAAGAACCCCGCGTAAACACCGTGGCGCTAATGCAGCGTTGTTGCATCTGCAGGCTTTCGTCGTACACATCCGCAGGGCTGCGGATAATGGCGAACCTTCGTCATCGCAGTTATCTACGTAGCAGGATGCAACTATGAGCCTCTCCACCTACCTGTTGTTTCTTCCGGCCTGCTTTGCCATCAACATGGCCTTCGGCCCCAACAACCTGCTGTCGGTCACCAACGGTGCGCGGCACGGCGTGTCGCCCGCGGTGATTGCGGCCAGCGGTCGCCTCGTGGCCTTCGCGCTCATGATTGCCGTCGCGGGCCTGGGCATGGGCGCGGTGCTGGTGGCGTCAGAGCTGGCCTTCGATGTCATCAAGTACATCGGCGCGGCCTACCTGGTGTGGATCGGCATCCGCCTGTTGCGCGCACCGGCGCCGACAGCCGATGTGCAGGCGCGCGATGCGGCCGCGCCGCCTTCGCTGCGCGCGTTGGCGCGGCAGGAGTTCACCGTGGCGGCCGGCAACCCGAAGGCCATCCTGGTGTTCACCGCGTTCTTCCCGCAGTTCGTGGTGCCCGGCGCCTACGCCTCCAGCTATGTGCTGCTGGGCGCGACCTTCCTGGTGTTCGAACTGGTCGCGATCGCGCTCTACGCGATGTTGGGTGCGCGCATGCGCCGGCTCGCAAACGGCAGCCGCGCGATGCGCTGGTTCAACAAGGTGAGCGGCAGCATGATGGTCGGCTTCGGATTGATCCTCGCCTTCACCCGCCGCCCCGCGGCGTAAGGCCGCTCAAGCCTTCAGGTATTCGGCCTTGGTGCCGAGCCAGCGGTCGATGTGGCGCTGGGCCAGTTCGGCGTGCTTCTGAAGCATTACCGGTGCGAGTTCGCGGGCCCAGTCGAGCAACAGCGTGTCGGTGGTGAGGTCGGCGAAGCGCAGCAGCGGCGCACCCGACTGGCGCGCGCCGAGGAATTCGCCAGGGCCGCGGATCTCCAGGTCGCGCCGCGCGATCTCGAAGCCATCGCCAGTCTCTGCCATCGCCTTGAGCCGCGCGCGCGCCGCCTCGCCCACGCGGCCGCTGTCGCCCGGTGCATAGAGCAGCACGCAGGCCGAGGCCGCCGCGCCGCGCCCCACACGCCCGCGCAGCTGGTGCAGCTGCGAGAGCCCGAAGCGCTCCGCATGCTCGATCACCATCAGCGAAGCGTTCGGCACATCGACGCCCACTTCGATCACCGTCGTGCTCACCAGCACCTGGATTTCGTTGGCGGTGAAGGCCGCCATCACCGCCTGCTTCTCGGTCGTCGGCATGCGCGAATGCAGCAGGCCGACGCGGATGGCTTCGCCGAGCGTTTCGGCGAGCTCGTCGCGCGTCTCGGTGGCGTTGCGCAGGTCGACCGCCTCGCTCTCCTCGATCAGCGGGCACACCCAGTAGACCTGCCGGCCCTGAGAAATCTGCGCCTGGATGCGGTCGATGACCTCGTCGCGCCGGTGGTCGGCCACCAGCTTGGTGACGATGGGCGTGCGGCCCGGCGGTAGCTCGTCGAGCGTGGAGACGTCCAGGTCGGCGTAGTAGCTCATCGCGAGCGTGCGCGGGATCGGCGTGGCGCTCATCATCAGCAGATGCGGCTCGAGATGGCCGCCGGCCTTGCCGCGCAATGCGAGCCGCTGCGCCACGCCGAAGCGATGCTGCTCGTCGATGATCGCGAGCGCGAGGTTCTTGAAGCGCACCTTCTCCGAGATGACCGCGTGCGTGCCGATGACCAGCGCGGCCTCGCCGCTCTCGACCGCGGCCGACATGGCATCGCGCTCCTTTTTCTTCTGGCTGCCCGTGAGCCAGGCCACGCGCAGGCCGCGCTCCGCCAGCAGCGGATCGAGCCAGCCCACGAGCTTGCCGAAGTGCTGCGCCGCGAGGATTTCGGTCGGCGCCATCAGCGCGCACTGGAAGCCCGCGTCGATGGCGCGCGCCGCCGCGAGCGCCGCCACCACGGTCTTGCCCGAGCCGACGTCGCCCTGCAGCAGCCGGTGCATCGGGATCTCGCGGCCGAGGTCGCGCGTGATTTCCTCGCCCACGCGCTGCTGCGCACCGGTCAGGCCGAAGGGCAGCACGGCGAGCAGTTGCGCATGCAGCGAAGTCGCCACGGGCACCGGCGGTGAAGGCAGCAACGGCGCACGCTGGGCCGCGCGCTCCAGCCGGGCCTGCAGTTGCGAGAGCTGTTGCGCGAGCAGTTCCTCGGCCTTGATGCGCTGCCAGGCCGGGTGGCTGTGGTCTTCGAGCGTCGCCATCGCCACGTCGGGCGTCGGGTAGTGCAGGAAGGTGAGCGAGCTGCGCAGGTCCCACGCGCCGCGCAGGCCGATCTGCACCGGAATCGTCTCGTCGAGCACCGCGCGCGCCAGGCCCGAGCGCACCTCGCGCCGCAGCACCGGCTGCGCGAGGCCGGCGACGGTCGAATAGACCGGCGTGAGCGCCTCCGGCAGCGAAGTGCCCGCGGCCTTGACCGTGGGATGCATGATCTGCCGCCCCACGAAGCCGCCGCGCATCTCGCCCCGCACGCGCACCCGCGCGCCGACCGCGAGCTGCTTCTGCTGCGAGGGATAGAAGTTGAAGAAGCGCAGCTGGCAGGTGTCGCTGCCGTCGTCGATGGTGGCGATCAGCTGGCGGCGCGGGCGGTACACCACCTCGCACTCGGTGACCACGCCTTCGACCTGCGCCATGTCGCCATCGCGCGTGTCGGCGAGTTTCACGATGCGGGTCTCGTCCTCGTAGCGCATCGGGAGATAGAGCGCGAAGTCGATGTCGCGCACGAGGCCGAGCTTGCGCAGGGCACGCTGCACGAGGCTCAGGCCCGAGCCGGGAGGCTGCGGCGGCGACGGCGCGGTGGCGGCGTCTGCGGACGTGGAGGGGGCTTTCTTGGCGGGCACGGGCAAGACTTCTATCGCGGCCGGCAAAGGTCCGTCAAGGCATCGCGGGCCTCGGGAAACGCGAAACGGAATCCCGTCTGCAGCAACCGGGCGGGCACCACGCGCTGGCCTTCGAGCAGGAGGTCGGCCTGTTCACCCAGCAAGAGCTTGACGGGCGCGGCGGGCGTTGGCATCCAGAAAGGCCGGCGCATCACGCTGGCGGCCACGCGGGTGAATTCTTCCTGGCTGAGTGCGCCGGGAGCGGTGAAGTTGAAGGCCTGCGCGGTCGCGGGGCCGCCGGTTCCCGCCTGCTCGGCAGCACGCCACACATGCGCCATGGCACGGATGACGTCGTGTACGTGCACCCACGACAGCCACTGCCGCCCGCTCCCCAGCCGGCCGCCCATGCCCAACGCCACGGGCAGCAGCAGTTGCGGCAACGAGCCCTGGTGGCCGAGCACGAATCCGAAGCGCATGCAGGCCACGTGAACGCCATGCACCGTCGCGGCCTGCGCCGCCTGCTCCCACCGCTGGCACAGCGTCGACATGAAGATGTCCTGCGGCGGCGCGTCTTCGGCCAGTTCGGTGGCATCGCCTTGCGGCTGCACGCCGTAGTAGCCAATGGCCGAGCCCGACAGCAACAGCCAGGGCTTGCGCGGGCGGGTGGCGATCCATGCGACCAGCGTGCGGGTGAGCCCTTCCCGGCTTTGCAGCAGCTGCTGTTGACGCCGTTCGCTCCAGCGCTGCCCGAGGATGCGCGCACCTGCGAGGTTGATGACCACATCGCACGGGTCGGTCTCGGGAATCTGGTCGAGCCGCTGCACGCAGCGCACCGCGCCACCGAAGCTCCATGCGGCCGAGCGCGCGTCGCGCGTCCAGACCGTCACGGCATGGCCGTCGGCCAGCAGGTGGCGCACGAGGATCTGACCGATGAAGCCGGTGCCGCCGGTCACCAGCACGCGCTGCGGCCGCGTGCCGAAATGCACCGGCGCCTCGGCGGCTCGCGTCTCTTCCTGCGCCGTGCGTCGGAACAACGCACGTGCCGCGAGCCCGTCGCGCAGCCCGGAGATACCGACACCCACGCCGCACAGCGCGAGAAAGGCGCCCAGCCAGCCTTGCGGCTGCCACACCAGCGCCGTCGGCTGCGCCGCCCAGTCCACCGCATTCATCGCCAGCAGCGCAATGAATGCGCCGGCGTTGATGGCCAGCACCGTGTGCGTGACGCGCTCTGTCGGGGGCAGCAGGCGGCTGCCGTCTTCGACCACGAAGTCCCACAGCGTGAGCACGATCTCCACGCCGAACACCGCGAGCAGCACCCACGCCCACACGCCATGCCAGGCCCACGACGACAGCCCGATGAACATCGCGCAGTAGATCGACGAGCGCACCGCATGGATCGCCAGCTCGCGCCGCGCCGTGTTGCGCTGCGCGAGCGCCTCGGTGCCCTCGTGGTGATAGAGCGTGTCGAACGCGCCCATCAGCCCCTGCGCGGCCATGAGCTGCAGCGCCAGCAGGTGCGTGTCGATCATGCGGCGGCCGCCCCCGGGTCGGCCACTTCCTCGAACACGCCGACCTGCGTGAAGGTCGTGCCCATGAGCCAGTGCCGGATCTCGATGCGGATGTTGAAGCGCTCGGGCGTTTCGTTGTAGTGCCAGAGAAAGGTCTTGCCGGGCGTGAAGACGCCGGGCAGCGGAATGCGCCAGCCGAACACGTCCCAGAAATAGCCGTCGCTCTGGAAATGCAGGCTGCCGTTCTCCACGCTCAGCACCAGCTTCATGCCCAGGCCCATGCCCACGTACTCCAGCACTTCTCCGCGCGCGCTCTCGCGCATGAAGCTGGTGAACTGGATCGGCTTGCGGCCGTGCAGGCGATAGATGCGCTGCTTGTAGATGGCCGGGTCGTCGGGCTTGGCGTAGACCTGGATCTCGACCGGGAAGTTCGTGTCGCTGTAGGGAATCAGCGCGCCCTGGATCAGCGGCTGCGTCAGGTACCCCAGCAGCTTGCCGAAGCGCGAGCAGCGCAGCTCGCTCAGCGCGCCCAGGTAATGCAGCGCCTTGCCCGGCGAGGGGTTCTTGTCGAACCGCCGGCGGATGTCCGGGTGCAGGCCCTGCCAGGCGCTTCCGAGGATCTTCTTGAAGAGCTCGCCTTCGGAGGGAGGAGGTGCCAGCGGGACACGCGCGACGGATGAATCGACCATCCGTCGATTCTGCCTCGGCAACCTCGCGCCGGGCCCCGGATTCCGGGCATGGGACAATCGCCCCTTCCCCCGGTTTCCTTTCTTCCATGCCTCCTTGGCACGGGCCCGTCCGGCCCTCAAGCACCATGCGCGCCTTCACGCTCTCCGATTTCGATTTCGACCTGCCACCCGAACTGGTGGCGCAACACCCGGCCTCCGAACGCACCTCCTCCCGTCTCCTCGATGGCACGGGAGACGCACCGGCCGACCGCATCTTCAAGGACCTGCCCTCGCTGCTGCGCGAGGGCGACCTCCTGGTCTTCAACGACACGCGCGTGGTCAAGGCGCGCCTCTTCGGCGAGAAGCCGACCGGTGGCAAGCTCGAGCTGCTGGTCGAGCGCGTGCTGCAGGGCCAGGAGGTCGTGGCGCACATGAAGGTGAGCAAGAAGCCGCCCGTGGGCACCACGCTGGAGATGGTCGGCGGCTTTCGCGCCACGCTGCTGGGCCGCTGGCCCGAGGAAGACGGCGCGCTGTTCCGCTTCGCCTTCGAGAGCGACACGGGCGAGAACCCCTACATGCTGATGGAGCGCTGCGGCCACGTGCCGCTGCCGCCCTACATCACCCACACCGACTCGGCCGACGACGAGAGCCGCTACCAGACCGTGTTCGCGCGCGTGCCCGGCGCGGTGGCCGCGCCGACCGCCGCGCTGCATTTCGACGAAGGCCTGCTGGCCGCGCTCGAAGCGCGCGGCGTGCAACGCGCGAACGTCACGCTGCACGTGGGCGCCGGCACCTTCCAGCCGGTGAAGACCGAGAACATCGCCGAGCACACGATGCACGCCGAGCGCTACGAGATACCCGAGGCCACGCAGCGCGCGATTGCCGAGTGCAAGGCACGCGGGGGCCGGGTCGTTGCCGTGGGCACGACCACCGTGCGCACGCTCGAGTCGTGGGCCAGGAGCGGCGAAGCGACGGGCGACACGCGCATCTTCATCACGCCGGGCTTCGCCTTCGCGCATGTCGACGTGCTGGTCACCAACTTCCATTTGCCCAAGAGCACGCTGATGATGCTGGTCTCGGCCTTCGCAGGCTACGAGCGGGTGATGGCGCTGTACGCCCATGCCATCGCGAACCACTACCGCTTCTTCAGCTATGGCGACGCCATGCTGCTGGCACGACAAAAAGATTGAAGCCGACCATGCTGAACTTCGAACTCCTCAAGACCGACCCCGACAGCCACGCGCGCCGCGCCACACTCACGCTCAACCACGGCAAGGTGCAGACGCCGATCTTCATGCCCGTGGGCACCTACGGCACCGTCAAGGGCGTGATGCCGCGCAGCCTCGAAGAGATGGGCGCGCAGATCATCCTGGGCAACACCTTCCACCTCTGGATGCGCCCGGGCCTCGATGTGATGCAGAGCTTCGGCGGGCTGCACCAGTTCGAGAAGTGGAACAAGCCCATCCTCACCGACTCGGGCGGTTTCCAGGTGTGGTCGCTGGGCGCGATGCGCAAGATCAGCGAAGAGGGCGTGAAATTCGCCTCGCCCGTCAACGGCGACAAGCTGTTCCTCACGCCCGAGGTCTCGATGCAGATCCAGACCACGCTGAACAGCGACATCGTGATGCAGTTCGACGAGTGCACGCCCTACGACACCAAGGGCCACATCACGACCGAGGCCGAGGCGCGCATCTCGATGGAGCTGAGCCTGCGCTGGGCCAAGCGTTGCCAGAGCGAATTCGCGCGGCTGGAGAACCCGAACGCGCTCTTTGGCATCGTGCAGGGCGGCATGTTCGAGAACCTGCGCGAGGAGTCGCTCGCCGCGCTGGTCGACATGGACTTTCCCGGCTACGCCATCGGCGGCGTGAGCGTGGGCGAGCCCAAGGAGGAGATGCTGCACATCATGGGCCACACGCCGCACCGGCTGCCCGCGAACAAGCCGCGCTACCTGATGGGCGTGGGCACGCCCGAGGACCTGGTGCAGGGCGTGGCCGACGGCGTGGACATGTTCGACTGCGTGATGCCCACGCGCAATGCGCGCAACGGCACGATGTTCACCCGCTTCGGCGACCTGAAGATGCGCAACGCCCGCCACAAGAGCGACCCGCAGCCGGTGGACCCGAGCTGCACCTGCCATGCCTGCGCCGGCACGTCGGGCGTGTCGTGGAACGACGGCGGACGCGAAGGCTTCAGCCGCGCCTACCTGCATCACCTGGACCGCTGCGGCGAAATGCTCGGGCCGATGCTGTGCACCATCCACAACCTGCATTACTACCTGAACCTGATGAGCGAGATTCGCGCGGCGCTCGACGCGGGCACGTTCACGGAATTCCGCGCACGGTTCAAGGCCGAGCGCGCGCGCGGCGTCTAGCCGGTCGCCTCTCCGCGGGCTACTTCGCGGCGCCCGGCGGCTTGATCGCGAGCGGCGTGGTGTACGGCTCGATGCGCAGCAGCTCGTTCCTGAACACCACGATCTGACGCAGCGGCGCCTGCACCAGCGCGCCGCCCTCGCCGTGCTGCGAGGCGTATTGCCAGAGCGTGAGCTGCCCCTTCTCGGCCAGCATCGCGGCCAGGCGCTGCACGGGCGGCGTCGCGCCGGCGCCGAGCTGGGCCGACTCGATGCCGACGACGACGTCGTCGCGCGGCGAGACCACCTTGAACAGCAGCACCGGCGCCGCCGAGGCCTGCGCACGGACCTGCCGCGCCACGATGAAGGCGGGGAGAAGCGCGAAGCTGCACAGGGCGCGGCGATGGAAGGAGTTCATGCCGGCAAGGCTATCCACGCCGGGCCTTCCTGCCCACAGGCCGGAAGCCATACGCCAGGCGGAAGCCCGCGTTTCCCCCATGGCGGCCGCATCCGGTACGCTCGTGCCCTGTTGTTTCCATCGCCGTCGTCTTCATTCCCATGACCACAGCCACCTCAACCTCCCCCTACACCGCCCGCTATCCGTCGCTCGCCGGGCGCACCGTCTTCATCTCGGGCGGTGCCAGCGGCATCGGCGAATCGCTGGTGCGGGCCTTCCATGCGCAAGGCGCCAAGGTCGGCTTCTGCGACCTCGACACCGCCGCCGGCACGGCGCTCGCCGCCGAACTGCAGGGCGAGACGCCCGCCCTCTTCAGCGTCTGCGACGTGACCGACACGGCCGCGCTGGCCGCGACCATCGCCGGTGTGCGCGCCCGTTTCGGACCCATCGGCGTGCTGTTGAACAACGCGGCCAACGACCGGCGCCACGAGATGGCCGACGTGACCAGCGAGGACTTCGACCGCCTCGTGGCCGTCAACATCAAGCACCAGTTCTTTGCCGCGCAGGCCGTGGCCGAGGACATGCGCGCGCTGGGCGGCGGATCGATCGTCAACTTCGGCTCGATCAGCTGGCTCATGAAGGGCCGCGGCTACCCGGTCTACCAGGCCTGCAAGGCGGGCGTGCTCGGCCTCACGCGCTCGCTGGCGCGCGACCTGGGCAAGCAGAACATCCGGGTCAACACGATCATGCCGGGCTGGGTGATGACCGAGCGGCAGATCAAGCTATGGGTGAAGCCCGAATCCGCTGCCGAAATCGATGCGGCCCAGTGCCTGCCGGGGCGCGTGATGGCCGAGGACATCGCGGCGATGGCGCTGTTCCTGGCGGCCGACGATTCGCGCATGTGCACCGCGCAGGACTACGTGGTGGATGCGGGCTGGACCTGAAGCCTTCGCCTTCCGTTCTCCTCTTCTTCGAGGCAGGAAAGAAAAAAGCCCGGCATGGCCGGGCTTTTTTGTTGGCGTGGTCCGGGGACCAGGTCAGTCGCGCAGTTCGGCTGGCAGCGTGCCGCCATTGGCTGCGATGCGGCTCATCACCTGCTTGTGCAGGCCAATGTTCCATTCGGCCGAACCCGGCTCGCCGTCACTGTAGAGAATTTCGCTGGCCAGCTCCTTGCGCGCGGCGAGGCTGCTGTCCAGGCCCAGCAACTTGAGCAGGTCAACGATCGAGGTGCGCCAGTTCAGGGCGGCGGCACCAGGCATCGCGTCCAGGATGGCGGGCACGTCGCCCAGCGGGATCGAGGGCGGTGGTGCCGCAGCGGCCGGTGCGCCCGGTGCAGCCGCCGGCGGTGCGGCGACGACTTCAGCGGCGTTGGCCGACGGAAAAATCTTGGAAAAAATCTTGCCGAAAAAGCTCATGGTAGGAGGTCCTCGTCGTGCGTGGTAGAGGCCGGGCGACGCATGAAAGTGAACGCCGGCTGCGTGCGAAATGCAGCGCAGGCCAAGGTTCTAACACTTTGCGGCGACAGCTTCGCCAAAGTTGGCCACGCAGCGTGCGGAATACCCGCTTGCGGTGGAAAGATGCAGCGCCTCCGCGCGCGGCTCAGGCCAGCGCTGTGCCGCCACCGGGCTCCGCATGGGCCGAAGTACCGCAGGCGTGGCAGAACTTCGAAAACGCGCTCTTGCGCGCCTCGCACACGCCGCAGTGATCGAAGAGGCCGATGCCGCAATGCGGGCAGAAGTCGATCTCGTCGTTCTTCAGGTCGACCGGACGTTCGCAGCCGGGACACACGCCCTTGCCGAGCCGCGCGAGCGCGACGTCGTAGCTCAACTCTTCGCGGCGCACCTGGTCGGGCTGCTGTTCGGCGAGCTTCTGGCGCGCGAGGTAGGCGTTGAGCGCAACGATGGCGTAGCGCCCCACGAGCACCGTGAGCACGATCCCCACCACGTAGCGCACATAGCCGCCATAGCTCGGCAGGTACGGCACCAGCTCCACGAAGAACGCGAACAGCGCGAAGAAGATGAAGCCCCAGACGAACGGCCAGTAGGTGCTCTTGCGCTTCTTCGCGAAGAGCCAGCCCGCCACGACCAGCAGCGGCAGCGTGAGTGCCAGGCGGTAGGCGAACACGCGCAGCTCGATGCGGCGGTACTCGGCATCGAGCTTCACCTGCGCGGCGCGCTCCAGTTCCGCGAGCGTCGTGCGGGCGCGCTGCTCGGCCTGGCGCGCGTCGAGCATGATCTTCTGCTGTGCGTTGACCTGGCGCTGGACCGCGTCTTCCTTCTGCTTGAACGCGTCGAGCGCCTTGGTGCGCGCGATGAGCTCGGTGTCCTGGTCGGGCTGCGCGGTGGCGCGGCGGGTGGCGATCCAGTTGCCGAAGGTCTCGCGCGCATTGGCGCTGGCCTGCTGCGCGGCATTGAGCTGCAGGCGGATCTGGTCGAGGTCGCGCGCGGCCTGCAGCTCCGTGGCTTCGGAGGCCTTGATGGTGTCGCGCAGCGGCTCGGCCGCGCGCAGGTCGATGAAGTCGTCGATGCCGCGCACACGCTCGACCTGCGGCAGGTCGCCGACGACCGTGCTGCCCAGGCCGATCAGGAAGCTCGCGAACACCAGCGCCACGAGCCAGAGGCCGCGGCGGAACCATTTTTCGGACAGGCGCAATGACTTGCTCATTTCGTTTCCTCTTGCAGGAGTTTTCTTTTCTTATTGCAGCTTGAACGCCACCGGCGCCGCACCCAGCCCCGCGCGCGGCATCCACGCGAAGACCGAGTCGACCGTCACTGTCTCGATGCGGTCCGAAAACCGCTTCTCGTTTGGGTGATCGTCGAAGGCGATGTTGGCCGAGCCCACGCGACCGCCAAGCCGGGTGAGCGGACCTAGCTTCAACGTGGTCGGTTCATAGCCCTTGAACTGCATCCACGCCTGCGCCTGCGCGCGGCTGTTGATGGTGGCAGGCTCCATGGCGGCGGCCAGCGTCTCGACGGCCCACTGGTTCGACTGCTGGTACTTCTGACCCCAGGCGTAGCTCACGATGCTGTAGGGCGCGACGTTGAGCCGCACGATGCGCGAAGGCGACTCGTTGAGCGCGGCCAGCAGCTGCGTCTGCACCTGCGGCGTGGGCACGATCCAGGCGGCCTCGTAGCGCCACAAGTCGTCGAGGAAGAACTCGCCGAGCCCCTGGCGGTAGACCGCGGCCGCCGCGGTGCCGCACTGGTTGAGCTTGTGCACCACGCGCCACGGGCCTTCGTCGGTCTTGTAGGCGATGCCCAGGTGCGAGTAGCGCAGGCCGTATTTGCTCAGGTCCTGCCCGGCGCGCGCCAGCAGCACGACACGGGCGCCGCTCGCGTCGAGTTGCTGCGAGGTGCGCTCGGCCAGTTGCATGCCCTTGAGGATGAGTTCCAGGCTCGGCCTGACCTGCTCGCACGAGCGTCCGGCCTGCGCCTGCAGCGCCGCGAACGCGAGCAGGCACACCGCAAGCGCGCGCTTCATGACAGCCTCTCGTTGTGCAGCAGCGCGCGGCCGATGGCGTTCGGCACGAAGGCCAGCACCTCGCCCGCGGCCGAGAGCACGATGCCGCTGCCGATCACGCTGACCACCACGGCCGTGCCGACCGACGCGGCCGCGCCGTTGGCGGCGCGCCCCATCACCTTGACGCTGGCACGTGCGCCGTCCGACGCGCGTTCGAGCACGTAGACGGTGCCGTCGGCCGAAGCCTCGACGGCGACCACCGCGAGCGTCGAGCCGCCCACCGACAGCGCGGCGGGCACCGCGACCACCGCCGTGGCGGAAGCACCGACGACGGACGCCGCGCCGATGACCGAGGCGACGGGCAGCATCGAGAGCGCAACCGAAGCATTGCTCTGCGCCTGTGCGTGGAGAGGCACCGCGACACCCGCGAACGTGGTGCAGACGGCGAGAGCAAGCGTGGCAATCGACTTTTTCATGACGTTCTTTCGTTGGTTGACGACAGATGGAGAAACGGCGCTCATTCGGCCGAGGCGGAAGCGGCGGCTTCCTGGCGAGCGGCACGGCGGCCTTGCAGGCGGGCGTCGATCAGGTCGGCTTCATGGCGGTCGCGCAGCGACTTGGCCAGCGTGAAGGCCGAGCTGATGAGAAACAGCCAGCTCACGCCCAGGAAAGCCTTGTAGGCATCGTTGATCTCCATGCGGACGAGGCCCCAGCCGGTCAGGCCCATCGCGGTGAAGAAGCTGCCCCAGACCACGAGGCGCCACATCGGCACGTCGCGGCTGGCGGTGCCTTCGGCCTGCTGGCTGTCGCGAATGAACTTGGCCAGCATGAAGGCGGTGCTCAGGCAGAACACATAGCCCATCACCATGAACGCCCGGTCCAGCGCCTCGCCCGGCAGCCAGCTCAAGCCGGTGGCGCAGAGGAAGACGGCGACTGCGAAAGACGCCCAGACCTGGAACTGCCAGGCCCGCGTGTCACGCTGGATCGAAACGGTGGTGGATGAGAAGGGTTGCATGAGTGCCTCGCGGCGTTGTGAAGGTGGGCGAATGATGGTTCGCCACCGCACCGCGGGACTCGAATGCTTCGACCAGTTGCGGTTTGAGCCGCTACTGGTATCTCAGGGAGATACTTTTCAGGTCGCCAGCAATCCGCTCACGCGCCGTTGCAGCGCCTCGGGCTGCACCTCGACCGGCGGCACCGGCACGCCCACGTTGAGGCCTACGCGGCTGTAGAAACCGCGGCGGAAGGGCTTGGCCATGGCCACCTGCTCGCCGCCGCGCAGTTCGATGCGACTGAAGTACGAGCCCCAGAGATTGGTCAGCGCCATCGGGATCACCGGCGGCTCGATGCCTTCGGCGCGTGCGCTCTCGACGATCTTCATCACGCCGCCCTTGAAGGGCTGCAGCGTGCCGTCGCGGGTGATCGCGCCCTCGGGGAAGATCGCAAGCAGGTCGCCCTCGCGCAACACGGCCAGCGCCTTGGCAAAGGCCGCTTCGTAGGCCGCGGGGTCTTCCTTCTGCGGTGCGATCGGGATCGCCTTGGCCAGCTTGAACAGCCAGCCGAGCACCGGCACCTTGAAGATGCGGTGATCCATGATGAAACGAATGGGCCGCGGGCTCGCCGCCATCAGCAGCACCGCGTCGATGAAGCTCACGTGGTTGCACACCAGCACGGCCGCGCCCTCGGTGGGAATGTGCTCGTCGCCCTTGATGTCGAAGCGATAGACGAAGCGCGACAGCACCCAGGCCACGAAGCGCAGCAGGTACTCGGGCACCAGCATGAAGATGTAGAACGCCACCACCGCGTTGGCGATGCCGGTGAAGAGAAAGATCTGCGGGATCGTGAAGCCCGCGCCCAGCAGCGCGCCCGCGATGACCGAGCTGCCGATCATGAAGAGCGCATTGAGGATGTTGTTCGCCGCGATGATCCGCGCCCGGTGCGTGGGCTGGCTGCGCAGCTGGATCAGCGCGTACATCGGCACGCTGTAGAGCCCTGCGAAGAGCGACAGCAGCCCCAGGTCGGCCATCACGCGCCAATGTGCGGCCTGGTGCACGAAGGCACCCAGGCCCATCTCGGCCACCTTCGGCAGCGCGCGCGAGGCGAAGTACAGGTCGATCGCGAACACGCTCATGCCGATGGCGCCCAGCGGCACGAGGCCGATCTCCACCTGACGACGGCTCAGCGTCTCGCACAAGAGCGAACCGACGCCGATGCCGATCGAGAACACCACCAGCAGCAGCGAGGCCACCTGCTCGTCGCCGTGCAGCACTTCCTTGGCGAAGCTCGGGAACTGGCTCAGGAACACCGCGCCGAAGAACCACATCCACGAAATGCCCAGCAGCGAGCGGAACACCACCACGTTGCCGTGCGCGAGCTTGAGGTTGCGCCAGGTCTCGCTGAAGGGGTTCCAGTTGATGACCAGCCCCGGGTCGGTGGCCGGCGCCCGCGGAATGGCCTGCGCCACGCCCCGGCCGACCAGCGCGAGCAGCACGCAGGCCACGGCCACGCTCGTGTGGCCGATCTGCGGCACCGCCACCAGGAGGCCGCCCGCCACCTGGCCCAGCAGGATGGCGACGAAGGTGCCCATCTCGACCATGCCGTTGCCGCCGGTGAGTTCGCGCGAATCGAGCACCTGCGGCAGGTAGGCGAACTTGACTGGCCCGAACAGCGTGGAATGCAGCCCCATGAGGAACACGCAGCCCAGCAGCACCACGGCATTGGCGGTGATGAAACCCCAGGCCGCGATCAGCATGATCGCGATCTCCAGGTTCTTGACGAAGCGGATCATCTTCGTCTTGTCGAACTTGTCGGTGAGCTGTCCGGCCGTGGCCGAGAACAGCAAGAACGGCAGGATGAACAGCGCCCCGATCGCCAGGCCCGCCATGGCCGGCGGCATCCAGCTCAGTTGCAGCTGGTAGGTCACCATGACGGTGAAGGCGAACTTGAAGAGGTTGTCGTTCGCCGCGCCCGCGAACTGCGTCCAGAAGAATGGTGCGAAGCGCCGCTGCTTGAGCAAGGCGAACTGGTTGGCGTGGGCGTTCGCTTCGTGAGGCGCCATGGGGGTGGCGGCAGCGGCGGGGGTTGTCATTCGAAGAATTCTCCTCAGGCCGTCAGTGCGGCTGCGTCGGGATTGTGCCGCAGCAAATCGGCTTGCCAGCCCTTCTCGAGCGAGCTGAGCGCCAGCAGAACCGGCAGCCCCGCCAGCGCAGCCGTCAGGTGCTTGAGCGTGTGGCCGGAGACCAGGTGCTGCGTCGCCTCGTAGATCTGCCGGTCGCCCATCTCGAAGGCCTTGGCCAGTGCGTAGAAGAAGATCACCCAGCCCAGCTTGAGCCCCAGGGCGCCGCGCATCGGCCGGGCCATCGCCAGCACGAGCACCAGCGCCATGCCGCCGAACTGCACCAGCGCCCAGGGCATGACGTTGCCGGTTTCCTGCGACACCTCGGCCGCCAGCAAGCCGGCCGTCAGGATGAACCAGGCCGCCGGCCAGCCGGCGCGCTGACTCACCCGTTCGCACACCGCGATGCCGATCAGCCCCGCGAAGGCCACCGCCATGCCGGCGCGGTCCGCCGCGAGCCGGGGGGCGTCGGGCAGCAGGTGGTAGAAGGCCGAGCCGGCGGCGGTGGCGATCAGGCCGGCGAAGAAGAGCCAGGCGCAGTCCAGGGTGTTGTCCGGCGGATCGCTGGCGGGCGGCGCCAGCGGGAACTCGGCCAGTGCCTCCTGGTGCGAGCGGTCGATCCGGTTCAGGCGGTACAGCCCAAGGAAGCCGATGGCCACGAACGGCAGGTTGCTCAGCACGTCCATTGCGTTCGGCAGCCCGTGCCAGGCCCGGTTGTCGGCGAAGACCGAGGCGAACGCCACGTCTGCAGCCGGCAGCGCGGGGCCGAAGAAGGCGAGCAGCGTGAGCAGCGCGAAGGTGATGAGCAGGGCGCGTTCGCGGCGGCTGAAAGCGGGCAAGAGCATGGCGGTCCTCGGTGGATGGGTAACGAGCCGCGGAATTTAGTTGCCAGCCTCTCTGGAGGCATCGAGAATCGATACGAGGCACTAATTCACACCCAACGGTATCCTTTTCTAATACCCACCCAGCGCCACTCACCCCACATGAGCACCACTGTCGACCTCGTACTCGCCCTCAAGAACGAACTCAAAAGCGCCCGCATGACCTACGCCGACCTGGCCCGGTCGCTCGACATGGCCGAATCCAGCGTCAAGCGGATGCTGGCCAAGAGCGACATGCCTCTGTCGCGCGTCGATGCGATCTGCCGGGCCCTGAAGATCGATTTCGCCGAACTGGCCCGCCGCGTGGCCGATGCCCAGCCGCTGCTCAAGGAACTGACGCACGAGCAGGAAAAGGCGGTGGTCAAGGACAAGAAGCTGCTGCTGGTGGCCATCAGCGTGCTGAGCCAATGGACGCTGGAGCAGATCGTGGCCGCCTACCGGATCAGCGAGGCCGAGTGCATCGGCTGCCTCGCGCAGCTGGATCGCATCGGCATCATCGAGCTGCGTCCGCTCAACCGGTATCGCCTGAAGCTCGCCAAGACCTTCCGCTGGCGGCCGCACGGCCCGGTGATGGAGTTCTTCCGCGAGAACGTGGTGCTCGACTACTACCGGGGCGGCTTCGACGGCCCGGCCGAGGGCCTCTTGCTGGTGCACGGCTCGATCAGCCGCTCGCTGGCGCCGGCCTTCCTGGAGCGCCTGCAGCGCGTGGCGCAGGACTTCGCGCAGCAGCACCAGACTGACCAGAAGCTGTCGGCCAAGGACCGCGAGGGCTACACGCTGCTCTTGGGCATGCGCAATTGGGAGTTCGAGCTCTTCACCCGCCTGCGCCGCGCCTGAAGGCTCAGGGCTTGGCGGCTTCCAGTGCGTCGCGGGTGGCGCGGGCCGCGTTCTTGGCCGCATCCGCGAAATCTTCGCCCGACGAGGCATAGATGATCGCCCGCGACGAATTCACGATGATCGGCGCATCGGCGCGCCAGCCGGCGCGTACCGTGGCCACCGCGTCGCCACCCTGGGCGCCGACGCCCGGAATCAGCAGCGGCACCGTCGGTGCAAGTTCGCGCACCCGCTCGATTTCCGCCGGGTAGGTCGCGCCCACCACGAGGCCGAGCTGGCCGTTGAGGTTCCAGGGCCCTTGCGCCAACCTGGCGACGTGCTCGTAGAGGAAGGGCTGGCCTTCGATGTCCGCCAGCCGCTGGCCCTGCAGGTCGGCGCCGCCCGGGTTGCTGGTGCGGCACAGCAGGAAGGCGCCCTTGCCCTCGTGCTTGAGGTAGGGCGCCACCGAGTCGAAGCCCATGAAGGGCGAGAGCGTCACCGCGTCGGCGCCGTAGCGCTCGAAGGCTTCGATGGCGTACTGCTCGGCGGTCGAGCCGATGTCGCCGCGCTTGGCGTCTAGGATCACGGGCACGTGGGGCGCGTTGCGGCGCATGTGCTCCATGAGTTTCTCGAGCTGGGCTTCGGCGCGGTGCGCGGCGAAGTAGGCGATCTGCGGCTTGAAGGCGATGACCAGGTCGGCCGTCGCGTCGACGATGCGCGCGCAGAAGTCATAGATGCTGGCGGCGTCGCCCTTGTATCCCCCGGGGAATCTGGCCGGCTCGGGATCGAGCCCCACGCAGAGCAACGAACCGTTTTTTTGCTGTGCGGCGGCCAGCTTGTCGAGAAAAGTCATGGGGGCCGATTTTAAGGACCCCATTCAGGCAGACCTAATTCGACGGGGTTTGCTGTTCCGCGGCCAGGCACAGGTCGGCCCAGGCGCGCGCCTTGTCGGCGGGGTTCCGCAGCAGGTACGCGGGGTGATAGGTCGCCACCACCGGCACGCCATGGACCGACGCGAGCGGCACCGCGCGGCCACGCAGCTTGCCCAGCGGATCGCCGCTCTGCATCAGGCTTTGCGCGGCCAGCGGGCCCATCGCCAGCACGACGCTCGGCGCGAGCGCGGCGGCATGTTCCCCGAAGGCTTCGTCCATCTGGCGCGGGCTGCCGGGCTGGCCGGCGGCCACGCCGCGGTGCGTGCGCATCAGGTGCACCGGCGTCCTGCCGTCGTGCAGCTTCAGGGCGCGCAGCATGTTGTCGAGCAAACGGCCGGCGTCGCCCGAGAAAGGCTCGCCATGGCGGCCGTCGGCCTCGGGCGGCATGTCGGCCACGACGAGCCAGCCGCCTTGCGGGGAGGCCGGGGCTTCCGCTGCGTCGGCATAGAGGCGGCAGGGCGCTTCGACGAGCACGGCGGCGCCTTGGGTCGCTGCAGGCGCCGCGGGCGGACGCGCGACCGGGGCGGGCGCCGCCACGGGCCTTGCGACGGGCGCGGGTGCAGGTGCAGCAACTGGCGCTTCCGCCACGTACCGTTCGGCGACCGGTTCCGGCGCCGCCGCGATCGCTTCCTCGACGACCGGCGCAGCCTCGACCACTTCAGGCACCGGCCACCAGACCTTGACCCCCATCTCGTCGAGCATCGCGCGCTGGCGCGCATCGAGCTTCAGTGTCTGCACGGCGGTCATTACTTCAGGGCTCCCCAGGCGGAGCCTGTTTCGTTCAAACGCAAACTCATCACGACCGCGTCTTCACGCTTGCCTTCGAACGCCGGGTAGTAGCCCTTGCGCACGCCGACGCTGCGAAAACCCTGGCGCGCATAGATCTCCAGTGCCCGCCGGTTGCTCTCGCGCACCTCGAGCCAGAGCCACTGCGCGCCCTCGGCGCGCGACCAGCCGGTGAGCGCCTCCAGCATCAGCGGCGCCCAGCCCTGGCGCTGGAAGGCCGGCGCCACGGTGAAGTTCAACAGATGGACCTCGTCGACGCCCTTCATGGCGACGAAATAGCCGATGAGCGTTTCGCCCAGGCTGGTGACCGGCGAGGTCACGCCCTCCGCCAAGCCGGGGGCCAGCAGGCACTGGCAGTGGTAGCCGACGGCCATCGAATCGGTGAAGTTCGCGCGCGTCCACGGGTGGGTGTAGGCCGTCAGCTCGACCGCGCAGACGGCGTCGATCCGCTCGACGGTGAGCGGCTCGAGGCGGGCTTCGACGGGCTGGAGGACGGCGCTCATGCGGTGGTGGGTGGCGTAACTGCTGCGGTAGCGGCCGCCTTGATGGCGGCGCGCTCCTCGGTGGTTTGCGCCACTTTATCGCGAACATAGAGCGGCCAGGCCTGTGCCGCGGGAACGATCCGCCCGGCCGCGAGCAGCGCGGGGGCCAGCCGCAGCATCGCGGTGGCGGTGGGCAGCACCTCGTGGCGGGCGGTCGCGGGCGCCAGGCGCGGGCCGTAGGCGGCGAAGGCGTTGCCGGCGAGCGACCAGCCGGCGGGCACCTCGAGCGCCTCGGGAGACAGCAGCAGCGGCTCGTCGTCGCCGCCGAGCGGGCCGGCCGCATCGAAGTCGTAGCGCGCGGCATAGAGCTGGTCCATGCGCGCATCGAGTACGGCGACGACCTGCCGGGCGCCGAAGGCGTGGCGCGCCTCCTCAGCCACGGCCAGCAGGGTGTCGACCGGCAGCAGCGGCACGTTGGCGCCGAAGGCCAGGCCCTGCGCCACCGAGCAGGCCGTGCGCAGCCCGGTGAAAGAGCCCGGCCCGCGGCCGAAGACGATCGCATCGAGATCGGCCAGCGCCAGTCCGGCGTCGGCCAGCAGTTGCTGGATCAGCGGCAGCAGCGTGGTCGAGGCCTGCGCGCCGCCCGCGCCGCTGTGTGCGAGCAGTTGCTCGCCGTTTTGCACGGCCACCGACAGGTGCTCGGTGCTGGTGTCGAAGGCGAGGAGGCGGGACGCGAGAGGCATCCCGCGATTATCGAGGGCGCCCCGGGGCCGCGCCCCAGACGGGGCAAACGGGGCGAATCAGCCGGGACCGGGGTCGTCGCTGCGCAAGATGGCAAGCCCGGCCGTGCGCAGTGGCGCCAGCGCCTTGGCGGGCGCGTCCGGCGATACCAGCAGGCTCGTCGCCGCGGTGACGGGGTTGATCACCCAGGCCGATGCCACGCCGAGCTTTTCGGACGAGGCGAGCACGACGGTCTCGGCCGACGCGGCCATCAGCGCGCGCTTGATCTCGGCTTCCTCGATGTCGCCGGTGGTCAGCCCCGCCTCGGCGTGCACGCCGGCGACGCCCATGAAGTACGTATCGGCATGGATGCGCGCGATGGCGCCCATGGCCGCGGCGCCCACCGCCACCAGCGAATGCTTGAAGAGCCGCCCGCCGATCAGCACCACCTCCAGCTGCGCGTGCGAAACCAGCTCGATCGCCACCGAGGGGCTGTGCGTCACCACCGTCCCCTGCAGGTTCTTCGGCAGGTGGCGCGCGAGCTGCACGGCCGTGGTGCCGCCGTCGATGAAGACCACCTGCCCCGGCTTGACGAGGCGCGCGGCCGCGCGGCCGATGGCCACTTTCTCGTCGGGCGCGAGCTGCTGGCGGCTCGCGAAATCGGTGTCGGCCGGCGCAATGGGCAGCGCGCCGCCGTGCACGCGCTGCAACAGGCCTTCGGCTGCCAGCTCGCGCAGGTCGCGGCGGATGGTGTCTTCGGAGAGCGCGAGCTCTTCGCTGAGCGACTTGGCCACGACGTTGCCGTCGCGCTGCAGGACCGAGAGGATGTGTTGCTTGCGCTGGCGGGTGAGCATCGGCCGATGGTAGCGGGCCTGCACGATTTCTGCACGAATTTTCTTGTTATTGCACGAATCTGCATCTATGCTCGCCGCCCATGACCCTCCAAGACCGCGTCCGGGTGCACGAAGTCACCCTCCTTTCCGACAACTGGTACACGCTCAAGACCACCCGCTTCGAGTGGCGGCGCAACGACGGCCAGTGGCAGCGCATGGACCGCGAGACCTACGACCGCGGCAACGGCGCGACGCTGCTGCCCTACAACCTCGCCCAGCGCACGGTGCTCTTGACGCGTCAGTTCCGCTACCCGGCTTTCGTCAACGGCCATGACGACCTGCTGATCGAAGCGGCCGCGGGCCTGCTCGACAACGCGGCGCCCGAAGAGCGCATCCGCGCCGAAGTGGAAGAAGAACTGGGCTACCGGCTCGGCACCGTGCAGAAGATCTTCGAGAGCTTCATGAGCCCGGGCTCGGTGACCGAGAAGCTGCACTTCTTCATCGCGCCCTACGAGAGCGCGATGCGCATCGGCAGCGGCGGCGGGCTGGCCGAAGAGGGCGAGGACATCGAGGTGCTCGAACTGGGCATCGACGAGGCGCTCGCGATGGTGGCGGACGGCCGCATCGCCGATGCCAAGACGGTGATGCTGCTGTATCACGCAAAGCTGCACGTCTTCGCCACGGTGTAGCGCCCGGGATAATGGCCGGATGCCTTTCGCCACCCGCCTGATCCCGTCCCTCCTCGTCTCCCTCGCCACGCTGGCTTCGGCCAGCGCCTTCGCCCAGCAGGCCCTTCCCACCGGCGTGGAAGCCGCCCTGGCGCGCGCCAAGGTGTCGCGCGAGACGGTGACGATGCTGGTGGTCGATGCCGACGGCACCCGCCCGCCGCGCCTGGCCTGGCGTTCGCAGGTGCCGGTGAACCCGGCATCGATGATGAAGCTGGTCACCACCTATGCGGCGCTCGACCTGCTCGGCCCCGCCTACAGCTGGAACACGCCGGTGTACGTGGAGGGCACGGTGAACAACGGCGTGCTCGACGGCAACCTCTACATCAAGGGCCAGGGCGATCCGAAGCTGGTGCTCGAGCGCGTGTGGCTGATGCTGCGCCATGTGCAGGGCCTGGGCATCACCACGGTGAGCGGCGACATCGTGATCGACCGCAGCGCCTTCGAGAACACGGTCGAGAACGACCCGAGCGCCTTCGACGGCGAGCCGCTGCGGCCCTACAACGCGTCACCCGATGCGCTGTTGATCAACTTCAAGTCGATCAACATGACCTTCGCGCCCGACCGCGCCGGGCAGATCGCGCGCGTGAGCTACGAGCCGCCGCTCGCAAGCGTGGCGATGCCGGCCACCGTGCCGCTCGTGCCCGGCGAATGCGGCGACTGGCGCACCGCGCTCAGGACCGATTTCAGCGACGTCAACCGCATCCGCTTCAACGGCGGCTTCCCGGCCGCCTGCGGCGAGAAGAGCTGGGCCGTGGCGTACGGCGATCCGCGCACCTACGGCATGCGCGCGCTCGGGGGCATGTGGGCCGAGATGGGCGGGCGCGTCGGCGGCCAGATGCGCGAGGGCCGCGTGCCGCCGGGCCTGAAGCCCGCCTTCGAGTTCGGCTCGCCGCCGCTCGCGGAGGTGATCCGCGACATCAACAAGTACAGCAACAACGTGATGGCGCAGCAGGTGTTCCTCACCATCGGCCTCACGCAGAAGAACCGCGGCACCTTCGAGGCCTCGCGCAGCGCGCTGGGCCAGTGGTGGCGCGACCGCATCGGCACCGGCGAGGCGCAGCCGGTGTTCGAGAACGGCTCGGGCCTGTCGCGCGACGAGCGCATCAGCGCCGCGGCGCTGGGCAAGATGCTGCAGGTGGCGTGGCGCTCGCCGGTGATGCCGGAGCTGATGTCGTCGCTGCCCGCCTCGGGCGTCGATGGCACGCTGAAGAAGCGGGCGCTGCGCTCGGGCGGCGCCGCGCACCTGAAGACCGGCACGCTGCGCGATGCCTCGGGCGTGGCCGGTTATGTGCACGGCGCGAGCGGCCGTCGCTATGTGCTGGTGGCCATCGCCAACGGCGAGAACGCGGGGGCCACGCGTGCCGCGTTCGACGCGCTGGTGGACTGGGCCGCGCAGGACAACTGACCACCAACGGCTGCTTCAGCCTGGTACGCCGCACCGGGGTGTACTGAAAACTTCTGTAGGTGTACGCCGCTTGCGCGCGGCCATGGCGCTGCCCAGAATCGGACGCTCGTTCGATTCCATACACAGCGTCACAGCGACGCAGCAGGAGACACGCCTTGAACAAGCCGCAACAACAACCCTCCACGCCGCTGCACAAGCTGGCGGCCCTTGCCGGTGTCACGCTGCTGCTCGCGGCCTGCGGGGGCGGCGGAGATGATGGAGGCGGCATCGGCGTGGGCTTTCCGCCGCCCGTCACCGACACCGGACGCGGCTCTGTCGTCACCAATCCGCCGCGCGCAAGTCACGCGGCTGTCGGTCGACCAGTTCAAGACGCTGCTGGGCGCCGACGACAAGGGCCGCGCGCTGCTGCAGGTCGCGGGCACGCCCAAGTGCGGCATCGACACGCGCTACCTCGAATACCGCACCGTCGGCGGCAAGGGCGAAGCCACCACCGCGACCGCCGCGATCATGGTGCCCGCAGGCACCGACGTGGCCTGCAACGGCGCGCGGCCGGTGGTGCTCTATGCGCACGGCACGAACGCTGCGCGCGACTACAACCTCGCCAAGTGGACCGACATCAACCAGGCCGCCGCCGGCGAAGGCGTGGTGGTCGCCGCCATGCTCGCGGCGCAGGGCTACATCGTGGTGGCGCCCAACTACGCGGGCTACGACAAGTCGACGCTGGCCTACCACCCGTACCTGAACGGCGACCAGCAGGGCAAGGACATGGTCGATGCGCTCACCGCCGCGCGCAAGACCTTCTCGGGCATCGACGCGAACGACGCGGGCTCGCTCTTCATCACCGGCTATTCGCAGGGCGGCTACGTCGCGATGGCCGCGCACCGCGAGATGCAAGCCACGGGCAAGACGGTGACGGCCTCGGCGCCGCTCTCGGCCCCCGCAGCCATCAGCCTCCTGACCGACTACACCTTCCAGGGCTGGCCGGCACTGGGCGCGACGCTGTTCGTGCCGCTCCTGTCGACCAGCTGGCAGCAGCAGTTCGGCAACGTCTACAACGCCACCGGCGACGTGTATGAAGCGCAATACGCCACCGGCATCGATACGCTCCTGCCGAGCGCGACGCCGGACACGCTGTTCTCCAGCGGCAAGCTGCCGCAACTGGCGCTGTTCCCGGCCAACGCCACGCCGGGACCGGTGAGCCCCGAGCTGTCGATCTTCTACGGCGCCAACAACCTGGTGCGCCAGAGCTACCTCACGCAGGCGGCCGGCGATGTCCAGTCCAACCCCTGCCCCGGCAACGCACTGCCCGCGACGGCGGCTTCGTTGAGTTCGACGTCACCGCTCAATTGCAGCCCCTCGACGGGCTTTCGCAAGGCGGCGCTCGCCAACGACCTGCGCAACTGGGTGCCGACCCGGCCGGTGCTGATGTGCGGCGGCGCCAACGACCCGACGGTGAATTTCGTCAGCACCCGCGCCACGGCGGGCTACTTCCGTGCGAAGGGCATGCCCGCTTCGGCGTTGGCCGTGGTGGACCTGGAGGATTCGGCCGCGATCGACGCCTACTCGGCCGCCCGCGCCGGCTTCGCGCAGGCCAAGGGCACACTCGCGCAGAACACGCCGGGCAGCGATGCCGACAAGGCGCGCGCAGTCACCGCCGCGTACCACGGCACGCTGGCGCCGCCGTTCTGCCTGGCGGCAGCACGTGGGTTCTTCCAGGGCGTGCTGGCTGCAGGGGGCTGATCAGGCCGCTGCCGCGCGCTGGAGCCGGTCGCGCACGCCTTCCCACTCGGGCGTGTCGGGCGGCGTCTCGACCCAGATCAGCTTGACGCCCTCTGCGTCGAACTCGCGCAGCACCGCGAACAGCTGGTGCGCGCTGGCCGCCGCGTCGTCGGGCATGCGCCGCTGCAGCACGCGCTGCGAACGACAGCGCAGGCTGGTGCGCGACCAGACGGCGATGTGCGCGGCATTGGCGCCGAGCACGTCGAGGCCCGTCTGCAGCGCTTTCGCATCCATCAGGCGCACCTTGGCGTTCGGCGCGTAGTGCGCCTCGAGCGTGCCCGAGGCGCGTGGGTCGGGGGTTTCGAGCACGTCGCGATCGTTGAGCTTCTCGCCGCAGGCCGCTTCGATCTGCGCGCGCGTGATGAGGCCCGGGCGCAGCAGCACGGGTGCGCCGCGGCTGCAGTCGACGATGGTCGATTCGATGCCGACCTCGCAGGCGCCGCCGTCGACGACCGGCACCGCATCGCCGAACTCCTCGTACACGTGCTGGGCCGTGGTCGGGCTCACGCGGCCGAAGCGGTTGGCGCTCGGCCCCGCGACGCCCGGCACGCCCTGCTCGGCGCAGGCCTCGAGCAGCGCCTGGGCCACCGGGTGCGAGGGGCAACGCAGGCCGATGGTGTCCTGCCCGCCCGCCGCCGCGGCGCCCACGCCGGGCTGGCGGGTGACGATCAATGTGAGCGGGCCGGGCCAGAAGGCCTGCACCAGCTTCTGCGCGAAGAGCGGCAGCGGCTGGGCGAAGCGCGAGAGCGCCTCGGTGCCCTTCATGCCGGCCGCGACGTGCACGATCAGCGGATGGTCGGCGGGCCGTCCCTTGGCCTTGAAGATCCCGGCCACGGCCATGTCGCTGCTCGCGTCGGCGCCCAGGCCGTAGACGGTCTCGGTCGGGAATGCGACCAGCCCGCCCGCGCGCAGCACGCGCACGGCCTCGGCGATGGCCTCGGGGGATTGGCCGTCGAGGATCATGCGAGGCCGGTCACTTCCACCGGCGGCAGTCCCAGCAGCAGCGCGGCCTGCGAGGCATTGGCGCGCACGCTCTCGAGCGTGGCGCCGGTGAGGGTCAGGTGGCCCATCTTGCGGCCGGGCCGCGGCTCGATCTTTCCGTAGAGGTGCAGATGCACGCCCGGCAGCGCGAGCACGTCGCTCCAGCGCGGCGAGACCGGCTTTTCTTCGCCCGAGGTGAACCACAGGTCGCCCAGCAGGTTCAGCATGATCGCGGGGCTGTGCTGGCGCGGCGCCGCGAGCGGCAGGCCGGCGAGCGTGCGCACCTGCAGCTCGAACTGCGACACGTCGCAGGCTTCCATCGTGTAGTGGCCGCTGTTGTGCGGGCGCGGCGCCATTTCATTGACCACCAGCGAGCCGTCGGCCAGTGCGAAGAACTCGACGCACAGCACGCCCACATAGTCCAGGCCGTTCGCGATGCTCTTCGCGGAATTGACCGCGCCCTGCGCCACCGTCTTGGGCATGTTCAGCACATGCACCTCGGTGACGGCCAGGATGCCGTCGCGGTGCAGGTTGCGCTGGGGCGGAAAGTGCACGACCTGCCCGTCGCGGCCGCGCGCGAGGATCACCGAGCACTCGAATTCGAGCGGCAGCAGCTTCTCGAGCACGCAGGGCACGCAGCCGGTGGCCTGCCAGGCCTCGACCAGCTCGGCGCGCGTCTTCACGCGCTGCTGGCCCTTGCCGTCGTAGCCCAGGCGGGCCGTCTTCAGGATGCCGGGCAGCAGGTGATCTTCGACGGCGGCGAGCTGGGCCGCGGTCTCGATGGCCGCGTAGGGCGCGCAGGGCACGCCGCAGCGGGTGAAGTGGGCCTTCTCGGCGATGCGGTCCTGCGCGATGGCGATGGCCGAGGCATTGGGCGACACCGGTCGCGCCACGGCCAGGTGCTCCAGCGAGGGCGCGGGCACGTTCTCGAACTCGGTCGTCACCGCGTCGGCCAAGCCGGCCAGGCGGGCGAGGCCGTCGACATCGGCGTAGTCGGTGTGGATGTGGTGATGGCTCACCCGGCCGGCGGGACTGTCGGCGTCGGGGTCGAGCACCGCGGTGAAGTAACCCATGCGCTGTGCGGCATGCGCGAACATGCGGCCGAGCTGGCCGCCCCCGAGCACGCCGAGCGTGGCGCCCGGGAGGATGGGCAGGTCACCGTTCTTGGTCACAGGGCACCTCCGCCTTGCGGCGAGAAAGGAGAAACCGCGGGGGCCTCGCCGGCGGGGGCCGGCGGCAGCGTCATGGCTTCGGCGGCGGCCGTCTGGGCCGTGCGGAAGGCGTCCAGCTTCGCGCGCAATGCCGGGTTGTTCACCGCCAGCATCGCCACCGCAAACAGCGCCGCGTTGGCCGCACCGGCATTGCCGATCGCAAAGGTGGCCACCGGCACGCCCTTGGGCATCTGCACGATGCTGTAGAGGGAATCGACGCCCTGCAGGTGGCGGCTGGCCACGGGCACGCCGAGCACCGGCACCGTGGTTTTCGAGGCCAGCATGCCCGGCAGGTGGGCCGCGCCGCCCGCGCCCGCGATGATCGCGGTGAGCCCGCGCCCGGCGGCGCTTTCGGCGTACGCGAACAGCGCATCGGGCATCCGGTGGGCCGAGACCACCTTTGCTTCGTGCCCGATTCCGAATTGCTGGAGAATCTCGACCGCGTTGCGCATCGTCTCCCAATCGGAGCTCGAGCCCATCACTACACCGACCTGAATGGTTTCGTTCATGGTTTCAATTTTACGTTTCACCCCCAGTTGGTTCCGATGATCGACATCACTCTCGAAAATTTCCAGGCCGAGCTGATCGAAGGCTCCGTCGCCACGCCGGTGCTGCTGGACATCTGGGCCGAATGGTGCGGCCCCTGCAAACAGCTCGGTCCGGTGCTCGAAAAGCTCGAGGTCGAGTACGCCGGCCGCTTCACGCTGGCCAAGCTGGACGCCGACAAGGTGCCGCAGATTTCGTCGCAACTCTCCGAGATGTTCGGCGTGCGCAGCATCCCGTTCTGCGTGATGTTCAAGGACGGCCAGCCGGTCGACGGCTTCGTCGGCGCCATTCCGGCCGAGAAGATCCGCGAATTCCTCGACAAGCACGTGCCGGGCGCCGACGAGGCCGAAGCCGCTTCCGAAGAAGCCGCCGCGCAGGAGGCGTTGGCTGAGGGCGATACCGAGGGCGCACTCGAGAAGCTGCAGCACGCGGTGGCGACCGACCCGGCCAACGACGACGCCCGCTTCGACTACGTCAAGCTCCTGCTGCAGGAAGGCCGCGCCGACGACGCCAAGGTCGCCTTCGCGCCGGTGATCGCCAGGACTTCCCTGGTGCGCCGCTTCGACGCGCTGCAACGCTGGATGGACGCCATCGATTTCGCGGCCCCCGTGACCGGCGCCGCGCCCGCGATCGCCGAGTTCGACGCGAAGATCGCCGCCAACAAGCGCGACTTCGACGCCCGCTTCGGCCGCGCCCGCCTCCTGATGGCCGCGCAGCGCTGGACCGACGCGATGGACGAGCTGCTCGACATCCTGATGCGCGACAAGACCTGGAGCGAAGACCTCGCCCGCAAGACCTACATCGCGATCCTCGATGTGATCGAGCCGCCGAAGGTGAAGGTGGCCGATGGGCAGATTCCGCCGGATGACCCGGTCGTGGCCACCTACCGCCGCCGCCTCAGCAGCGTGGTTCTGAGCTGAAAATACAAAAATGCGCAGCCTGATGCGCATTGAATTGGAAAAGCGACTCAAGGGTCGCTTTTTTATTGCCTATTCGCCACTAAATAGATAGCATTGCTACTCAATCTGAAGAAAAAGCGTACGCCAATGCTCCAACTCACCGAAGAACTCGAAAAAGCCCGCAAGGCCGGCGGCCTGAGCCAAGAGGCGCTGGCCACCCAGGCGGGGCTCTCGCGCATGACGGTGCAGCGCATCGAAAGCGGCCAGATCGACCCGCGGCTGTCGACGCTGCTCGAAATGGCGCGCGTGCTGGGGCTCGAGCTGATGCCCGTGCCCGCCAGCTTGCGCCCGCAGCTCGAAGACTTCGTGCGCTCGGGCGGCCGCCTGCTGGGCCAGCCGGCGGGCGTGGGCGCACCGCCGTCCATTGCGCAGAGCCTGGCTGACGAAAACCGGTGAGCACCCGGGCCGCCTTCAACACCGGCATCCGCTACCTGCGGATGTATCTGCACGCTCCCGGTGGCGGGCGGCGCGCCATCGGCTATCTCTCGCAGTACGGCGACATCCTGCGCGTGTCGTTCGACGAGGCGTACATCGCCGATCCCGGCCGGCCGACGCTTTCCCTCGCGTACCGCGGCGCAGACGAGGCTTCGACCCGCGCCATCCTGGCCTCGGCGCGCGACACCCGCGTCTCGCGCAGCGACGGCCACTGGCCGAGCTACTTCCAGAACCTGCTGCCCGAAGGCCACAACCGTGAGCGCCTCGCGCAGCAGCGCGGCTGCGCGGCCGACGACGAGTTCGAGCTGCTGGCCGCCGCCGGCCACGACCTGACGGGCGCGCTCGAGGTCGAGCCGGTGCCCACGGCCGAAGGCATTCCCGACACCGTGCGGCACTGGCACACGGCGCTGGGGCTCGACGTGCTGGAGCCAGGCTTCGTCGAGATGCCGGTAGAAGACGCCGCTGCCATCCCCGGCGTGGTGACCAAGTTTTCAGCGGTGCAGGACGGACGGCGCTACGTGGTGCGACGCCACGGGGCGGCGGGCTCCTTCATCCTCAAGCTGCCGAGCACGCGGCATCCGGACCTGGTCGACAACGAGTTCACCGGCTACCGCCTCTGCGGCGCGCTGGGCCTCGACTGCGCCGAAGCCAGCGTGATCGGCCGTGCCGACGCCGACCTGCCCGAGCAGGTGCGCTTCGAGCAGATCCTCGCCGTGCGCCGCTTCGACCGCACCCCCGAAGGCGGGCGCATCCACATGGAAGAGTTCGCACAGGTGCTGCAGTACGAGCCCCGGCAGAAATACGGCCGCGGCCTCGCGGTCGACTGGCCCGCAATGCTGCGCGTGCTCGACCGGCTCTCGCCGAACCCGGTGGCCGATGTGCGCGAGTGCGTGCGGCGCATCGTCGCCTTCATCCTGCTGGGCAACAGCGACGCACACCTGAAGAACTGGGCGCTCCGTTACCCCGACGGCGTGGCGCCGGTGCTGGCGCCGCTCTACGACCCGGTGTGCGTGGCCGCCTTCTTCGAGGACGTGCCGGCCGGCGACTACGGAGTGAACCGGGCGATCGACGCGAAGCTGCGCGCCTTCGACTGGCCGGCGCTCGACGCCCTGCTGCGCTCGGCGGGCCTGCTGCGCCCGGCGCGGCTCATGGCGATCGCCCGCGACACGGTGCGCCAGGCGCAGGCCGAATGGCCCGCACTGCTCGCCCAAGACGGCACGCCCGCGAGCGTGCGGCGCTGCATCGAGGCTCGATTGGCGGGCGGCGTGGCGCTGTCGACATTGGCGAGCTAAGCCACCTCGCATACGATGGCGCCCGATTCAACTTGTTGCAGATGCAAAAGGAAAGACTGGCCATGCGTTCCTTCGCCCGCCACATTGCGCTCCCCGTTCTTGCAACGGCCGCGCTGCTGACCACCTTGACCGGCTGCGGGAGCGGCATCAGCCTGGACGAACCCATCGAAGGCCCGGTGTGGCGCCTCGCGCAGCTGGGCGACGAGCCCATCACGCCGGGCGGCGATGCGCAGATCCAGTTCGACCGCAGCAGCGGGCGTGTCAGTGGATCGGGAGGATGCAACCGCGTGTCGGGCACGTTCACCCGCAGCGGCATCTCATTGAAGATCGGGCAGCTGGCCGCCACGCGCATGGCCTGCGCCGACCCGGTGCGCGGCGCCAACGAGGCGCAGTTCCTCTCGGCGCTGCAGAGCACGACGAGCTACAGCCTCGCGCCGGGGCGGCTGGCGTTGCTGGACGCCGGCGGCCGGACGGTGGCGACGCTGAGTTCAGGGAACCGCTGAGGGATCAGCCCGTGAGGCGTTCCAGCGCCTCGCGGTACTTGGCCGCAGTCTTCTCGATCACCTCTGCCGGCAGGCGCGGCGCCGGCGGCGTCTTGTCCCAGGGCTTGCCGTTGATCTTCGTGGCCTCGAGCCAGTCGCGCACGAACTGCTTGTCGTAGCTCGGCGGATTGGTGCCGGCGGCCAGTGCGGCCTCGTAGCCTTCGACGGGCCAGTAGCGCGAGCTGTCGGGCGTGAGCACTTCGTCCATCAGCACCAGCGTGCCGGCTTCGTCGAGGCCGAATTCGAACTTGGTGTCGGCAATGATCATTCCCTTGGTGAGGGCGATCTGCGCGGCGGTTTCGTAGATCGCGATGCTGGTCTCGCGGATCTGCTGGGCCAGCTTGGGGCCGACGATCTCGACCACGCGGTCGTAGCTGATGTTCTCGTCGTGCTCGCCGGCCGCGGCCTTGGCGGCGGGCGTGAAGATCGGGCGCGGCAGCTTGCTCGCGTTGGTCAGGCCTTCGGGCAGCGGCACGCCGCAGACCGAGCGGCTTTCCTGGTATTCCTTCCAACCGCTGCCGGCGAGATAGCCGCGCACCACGGCCTCGACCGGGATCGGCTTCAGGCGCTTGACCAGCATCGAGCGCTGGGTGACCTGCGGCACTTCCTCGGCCGTGACCACGCTCTCGGGCGCATCGCCGGTCAGGTGGTTCGGGCAGATCTGGCCGAGCCGGTCGAACCACCACAGCGCCATCTGCGTGAGGATCTCCCCCTTGCCGGGAATCGGCTCGCCCATGATCACGTCGAAGGCGCTGAGCCGGTCGCTCGCGACCATCAGGATGCGGTCTTCGCCGACGGCGTAGTTGTCGCGCACCTTGCCGCGCGCAAGCAGGGGCAGGCTCTGGATGGAGGAGGTGTGGACGGTGGTCATGGGAACAGAGGGGGGAGATGCTGTGGGGAAACGGGTGACGGGAAAGCGGATTGTGCGCGCAGAAAAAAGCCACCGCGAACGGTGGCCTTCGAATCGCGGGGAAGTTTTTAGACGACCTCTTGCGCCAGCTCGCCCTTGGCGTACTTGGCGGCCACGACCTGCAGCGTGTCGCCCTTGATCTTGGCGCCCTGGCCTTCGCAGCCGAACTCGATGTAGCGCTGCTTGCAGATCAGCTTGGCGGCTTCGCGCGCCGGCTTGAGCCATTCGCGGGCGTCGAACTTCTCGGGGTTCTCGGCCAGGAACTTGCGCACCGCGCCGGTCATGGCCAGGCGGATGTCGGTGTCGATGTTGATCTTGCGCACGCCGTGCTTGATGGCTTCCTGGATTTCCTTGACGGGCACGCCGTAGGTTTCCTTCATGTTGCCGCCGTACTGGCGAATGATCGCCAGCAGTTCCTGCGGCACGCTCGAGGAGCCGTGCATCACCAAGTGGGTGTTGGGAATGCGGCGGTGGATTTCCTTGATGCGGTCGATCGCCAGGATGTCGCCGGTGGGCTCGCGGGTGAACTTGTAGGCGCCGTGGCTGGTGCCGATGGCGATGGCCAGCGCGTCGATCTGGGTGCGCTTGACGAAGTCGGCGGCCTGCTCGGGGTCGGTGAGCAGTTGCTCGCGCGTCATGGTGTCGTCGGTGCCGTGGCCGTCTTCCTTGTCGCCCTTCATGGTCTCGAGCGAACCCAGGCAGCCGAGCTCGCCTTCGACGGTCACGCCCAGGCGGTGGGCCATGTCGGACACCTTCTTGGTGACGTCCACGTTGTAGTCGTAGCTGGCGATGGTCTTGCCGTCGGCCTCGAGCGAGCCGTCCATCATGACCGAGCTGAAGCCCAAGTCGATGGCGCCCTTGCAGACGTCGGGGTTCTGGCCGTGGTCCTGGTGCATGACCAGCGGGATGTTCGGGTACTGCTCGATCGCGGCCTGGATCAGGTGCTTGATGAAGGCTTCGCCGGCGTATTTGCGGGCCCCTGCGCTGGCTTGCAGGATGACGGGGGCGCCGGTTTCCTTGGCGGCCTCCATCACGGCCTGGACCTGTTCGAGATTGTTGACGTTGAAGGCCGGAATGCCGTAGCCATTGGCTGCGGCGTGGTCCAGCAGTTCGCGCATCGAGACGAGTGCCATGGGGAAATACCTCGCGGGAATTAGGGAAAGAAGAAGGCTGAAAGACGAGAAAAACTGCCCTAATTCTACCGAGCCCCCTTGTGGGACAGGACTGACGCCAACCCGAGGAAGTCCATGACCGGCGGCAGCACCGGACCGCCCAGCCACTGGATCGGCTTGCCGAACGCCCCGATCAGCGTGACATGGCTGAGGTTGTCGAACAGCTTGACCTGCACCGGGACCCCGGCGGCGCGCAAGGCCGCGGCCATCTGGCCGGTGTTGCGGTCGGGGTAGACGAGGTTGTCTTTCGATGCCGCCATCAGCAGCGCGCGGGGCGACGCCGCGCTCGCATGCGCGAGCGGCTGCGAGTCGCGCGGCGTGTTCGGCCAGTTGAAGGCGGCCTGCGCCTGCGGGTCGCCGATGGGCAGGAAGTCGTAGGGACCGGCCAGGCCGATCCAGCCCGCGAGCTGCCTGGGGCTCCCGCCGAGTTCGCCGAGCCAGCGATCGTCCAGCGCCACCATCGCGGCGTTGTAGCCGCCCGAGCTGTGGCCCATCACGTAGACCTGTTTCGGGTCGGCGCCGAGCTGCGCGGCGTTGTCGAGCGCCCATTTGACGGCCAGGGCGCTGTCGCGCACGAAGACAGGGTAGGTGAAGGCGGGCGAGAGGCCGTAGTCGGGAATCACCACCACCGCGCCCCGGGCGGCCAGCGCCTCGCCGACGAACTTGTAGCTCGCGCGGTCGCCGCTGCTCCATGTGCCGCCGAAGAAGAACACCACCAGCGGGCGGGTGCCCCGTGCCGGCGGCGTGGCAGGCAACGGCTGGTAGACGTCGAGCTGCTGCCGCGGCGCGGCGCCATAGGCGATGCCGCCCTGGAACTGGTAGGTGTCCTCGGGCACCAGCCCGTTGAGCACCTTGATGGGGGAGCAGGCCGAGAGCACGGCAGCTGCGGTGACGGTGAAGGCGGTGGTGAGGGCGCCGCGGCGCCGGCGCAGGGACGCGAAAGTGGGAAGGCTCATCGTCACAGTACGCACGCGGGCGCGCCCCGGTTTCGTCAGATTGGAAGCTGCGTGGTCGACAGCACCTGCTTCAAGACCACGAAGGTGCGGATCTGCCGTACGCCCGGCAGGTACAGCAACTGTTCGGCGTGCAGGCGGTTGAAGCTGTCGTTGTCGCGGGTGCGCACGAGCATGAAGTAATCGAATTCGCCCGAGACCACATGGCATTCGAGGCAGCCCGAGACCTTCTGCGCGGCCTTCTCGAAGTCGGAGAACGAGTCGGGCGTGGAGCGGTCGAGCACCACGCCGATCATCACGAGCATGCCGACCTCGAGCGCGTCGGGATCGAGCAGCGCGACGATGCCCTTGATGAACCCGGCCTCCTTCAGCCGCTCGACGCGGCGCAGGCAGGCGGGGGCGCTGAGGTTGACCTTGGCGGCGAGCGCCACATTCGATACCGAGGCATCGCGCTGCAGCGCGCGCAGGATGGCGCGGTCGGTGCGATCGAGCTCCATCGAGGGACGCAACTTTGTTGTGCTCACAGAGCCATCCTTGAACTAAAAGTCTTTTATCTGCGCATCTTGCCTTCTTTTTTCCAAAAATCTCCATGAATTTCGCAAGCACGTTGCGAACCCTTCTTCCTACGATCGATGGCTTCAACCCTCTCGGAGCCGCGTCGATGAACCTGAAGAAATTTCCCCGCCACGCCCTGACCTTTGGCCCTACGCCGATCCATCCGCTCAAGCGCCTGAGCGCGCACCTGGGCGGCAAGGTCGAGCTCTATGCCAAGCGCGAGGACTGCAACAGCGGCCTGGCCTTCGGCGGCAACAAGACCCGCAAGCTCGAATACCTGATTCCCGAGGCGCTCGAAGGCGGCTACGACACGCTGGTGTCCATCGGCGGCATCCAGTCGAACCAGACGCGGCAGGTGGCCGCGGTGGCGGCGCACCTGGGCCTCAAGTGCGTGCTGGTGCAAGAGAACTGGGTCAACTACTCCGACGCGGTGTACGACCGGGTCGGCAACATCGAGATGTCGCGAATCATGGGCGCCGACGTTCGACTCGACGCCGCGGGCTTCGACATCGGCATCCGCAAGAGCTGGGAAGACGCGATGGAAAGCGTGCGCCAGGCCGGCGGCAAGCCTTTTCCGATTCCGGCGGGTTGCTCCGAGCATCCGAGGGGCGGCCTGGGCTTCGTGGCCTTCGCCGAAGAAGTGCGCCAGCAGGAAGCCGAACTCGGCTTCAAGTTCGACTACGTCGTGGTCTGCGCCGTGACCGGCAGCACGCAGGCCGGCATGGTGGTCGGCTTCGCGGCCGACGGCCGAGCCGACCGCGTGATCGGCATCGACGCCTCGGCCAAGCCGCAGCAGACCTTCGACCAGATCCTGCGCATCGCGAAGAACACGGCCGAGCTGGTCGAACTGGGCCGCGACATCACAGAGAAAGACGTGGTGCTGGACCGCCGCTTCGGCGGGCCGGAATACGGGCTGCCGAACGAAGGCACGCTGGAGGCGATTCGCCTCTGCGCCCGCTTCGAAGGCATGCTGACCGACCCCGTGTACGAGGGCAAGTCGATGCACGGGATGATCGAGAAGGTGCGGCTCGGGGAGTTTCCGGCCGGATCGAAGGTGCTGTATGCGCACTTGGGCGGTGTGCCCGCCCTCAACGCCTACAGCTTCCTCTTCAGGAACGGCTGATCAGCTCGCGCGGCAGATCTTCAGCATGTTGGTGCCGCCCGGGGCACCCATGGGCTCGCCGCAGGTGATCGCGTAGACGTCGCCGCTCTGCACGATGCCGCGCTTCTTCAGGTGGTTCTCGGCCTGCTGCAGCGCGGTGTCGCGGTCGCTTTCCGAATCCATCAGGAGCGGGCGCACATTGCGGTACAGCGCGAGCTTGCGCTGCGTGGCCAAGCGCGAGGTCAACGCGTACATCGGGATGTGCGCGCGGTGGCGGCTCATCCACAGGATGGTGGAGCCCGATTCGGTCAGCGCCACGATGGCCTTCGCGCCCAGGTGGTGGGCGGTGAAAAGGGCGCCCATCGCGATCGACTGGTCGATGCGGCTGTAGGCCTTGCCGCTGAAATCGGCGTCGAGCGTCTTGTCTTCGGCCGCTTCGGCGGCTTCGCAGATGCGGCTCATCTCCTGCACGGTTTCCAGCGGGTAGCGGCCGGAGGCGGTTTCGGCCGAGAGCATCACGGCATCGGTGCCGTCGAGCACGGCGTTGGCCACGTCGCTCACCTCGGCGCGGGTGGGCACGGGGTTGGTGATCATCGACTCCATCATCTGGGTCGCGGTGATCACCACCTTGTCCATGTCGCGCGCCATGCGGATCATCTTTTTCTGCAGTGCGGGCACTGCCGCATTGCCGACTTCGACGGCCAGGTCGCCGCGGGCGACCATGATGCCGTCGCTGGCGCGCAGGATCTCTTCGAGCTTCGGAATGGCTTCGGCACGCTCGATCTTGGCGATCATGCCGGGCTTGTGGCCGTACTCGGCGGCCGCCACGTTGCACAGCTGGCGGGCCATTTCCATGTCGGTGGCGTTCTTCGGAAAGCTCACGGCCACGTAATCGGCCTGGAAGCTCATCGCGGTCTTGATGTCTTCCATGTCCTTGGCGGTCAACGCTGGGGCGGTGAGGCCGCCGCCCTGCTTGTTGATGCCCTTGTTGTTGGAGAGCTCGCCGCCCAGCTTGACGGTGGTGTAGACCGCTTCGCCCTTGACGCCGTCGACCGTGAGCACGATCAGGCCGTCGTTCAGCAGCAGCTTGTCGCCGGGCTTCACGTCGCGCGGCAGGTCCTTGTAGTCGAGGCCCACGGCGTCGATGTCGCCCAGCTCGGTGCGCGAGGCATCGAGCACGAACTTGGCACCTGCTTCGAGCAGCACCTTGCCCTGCGCGAACCGGCCGACGCGGATCTTCGGACCCTGCAGGTCGGCCATGATGGCCACTTCGCGGCCCGCCTTGCGGGCGGCTTCGCGCACCATGGTGGCGCGGTCGATGTGGTCCTGCGCGGTGCCGTGGCTGAAATTCAGGCGCACCACGCTGACCTTGGCCAGGATCATCTTTTCCAGCAGTTCGGGGGTGCTGGACGCCGGGCCGAGGGTGGCGACGATCTTGGTGGCGTGGCGGGGGATGCGATCCGTGCTCATGAAATGGGTCTCCGTTTTGTATTCGCTACTGTATACACTTTGTGTGTCTGACGGAAGTCACCCTCACGAGATTCCCCGCCGCCGATGTCAGCCGGCCGCGCGCTTGCTCAGGATTTCGAAGGCCGGCAGGGTCTTGCCCTCCAGCACTTCGAGGAACGCGCCGCCGCCGGTCGAGATGTAGCCGACCTGCTTTTCGATGCCGTACTTGGCGATGGCCGCGAGCGTGTCGCCGCCGCCGGCGATCGAGAACGCGCTGCTCTGGGCGATCGCCTGCGCGATGGCCTTGGTGCCGCCCGCGAAGGCGTCGAACTCGAACACGCCGACCGGGCCGTTCCAGACGATGGTGCCGGCTTCGCGCAGCTGCGCCGCAAGAATCGCGGCGGTCTTGGGGCCGATGTCCAGGATCAGGTCGTCGTCGTCCACGTCGTTCGCGTCCTTGACGGTGGCGGGTGCGTCGGCCGCGAAGGTCTTGGCCGTGACCACGTCCACCGGAATCGGCACGTCGGCGCCGCGCGCACGCATGGCCTCGATCACCGCCTTGGCCTGGTCGACCAGGTCGGGCTCGGCCAGTGACTTGCCGATCGAAAGGCCCGCGGCCAGCATGAAGGTGTTGGCGATGCCGCCGCCCACGATCAGCTGATCGACGTTGGCCGACAGGCTCTTGAGGATGGTGAGCTTGGTGCTGACCTTGGAACCGGCCACGATGGCCACCAGCGGCCGCTTGGGCTGGGCCAGCGCCTTGGTGATCGCGTCGATTTCGGCCGCAAGCAGCGGGCCGGCGGCTGCGATCTTGGCGAACTGCGCGATGCCGTAGGTGGTGGCCTCGGCGCGGTGGGCGGTGCCGAAGGCATCGTTCACGTAGATGTCGGTGAGCGCGGCGAGCTTGCGGGCGAGCGCCTCGTCGTTCTTCTTCTCGCCCTTGTTGACGCGGCAGTTCTCCAGCAGCACGACCTGGCCGGGCTTGACGTCGACGCCGTCGACCCAGTTGGCGACCAGTGGCACATCACGGCCGAGCAGTTCGCCCAGGCGCCTGGCCACGGGAGCGAGCGAGTCTTCGGGTTTGAATTCACCCTCGGTCGGGCGACCCAGGTGCGAAGTGACCATCACGGCCGCGCCGGCGTCGAGCGCCAGCTGGATGCAGGGCACCGAGGCGCGGATGCGCGTGTCTTCGGTGATGTTGCCCGCGTCGTCCTGCGGCACGTTGAGATCGGCGCGGATGAAGACGCGCTGGCCGGCGGCCTTGCCCTGCGCGCAGAGGTCGGTGAATCGAATGACGTTCATGGGTCTCTGGAGATAGTGGAAAACAGGTCGTCTTGCATTGTAGGTATCGCCCCGCGGCCGCTCTATGCGCCTCTTGCAGCGTTCCGATGCTTTTCAACCCTTCGGCTGCGACTTGGCGAAGCGCTCCAGGATCTCGACGAAGCTCGCCGCGGCCGGCGAAAGCGCGCGCCGCGCCGCGCTGTAGACGCACACCTCGCGATGGAAGTCGGGCGACTCGAGCCGCACCATCTGCAGCCCGTGGGCGCGCACCAGCGGCGCGGAGTACGTCGGGCACACGGTGAGCCCCAGCCCCGAGGCCACCATGCCGAGCGCGGTGGTCATGTACGACACCTCCTGGGTACCGGGGCGCAGCATGAGCTCGCGGTCCGCCGGGGCCAGCTCGGGCAGCACGCGCTGGCGGAAGTCGCGCGTGGGCGCGATGAAGGTGTACGGGCCGAGCTCGTGCCAGCGCACCTTGCGGCGCCTGGCGAAGGCGTGGTCGGGCGGGCAGATCAGCCAGTGGCGGTCGCGCAGCAGCGTGCGTCGTTCGATGGAGGCGTCGACCGCCACGTCCTGCCCCACGGCGAGTTCGACATCGCCGGCCATCACGCCGGCCAGCAGGTGCTCGGGCAGCGTATCGGCCAGGCGCACATCGACGTCGGAATACGCCTCGCGGTAGGCCGCGATCACGCGCGGCATCAGCGTGCAGGCCATGAGTTGCGGCGCCGCAAGGCGTAGCAAGCCTTTCTTCTTGTCACGCAGCTCGGTCACGCCGGCCACTGCGGTCGTCAGGTCGCCGAGCAGGCGATGCACCGAGGGCAGGAATTCGCGCCCCGCCTCCGAGAGCTGCACGCGCCGGGTATGGCGGTCGAGCAGCTGCACGCCCATTTCGCGTTCGAGCTCGCGCACCAGCACGCTGAGCGCCGACTGCGTGAGATGCAGCTGCTGCGCCGCCGCGGTGAAGCTGCCGGCTTCGGCGACGGCGGCGAAGGCGCGCAGTTGGCGCAACGTCAGATTCATATGCTTATTTCATCAATCGATGAATTAATTTCGATTGCATCATAAGACGCGGCATCGCCCAATCACGGCTCACAGGAACCAAGCCATGCCGACGACGACTGCCCCACCTATCCACGGACTGCACCACTTCGCATGGCGCTGCCGCGACAGCGAGGAGACCCGCCACTTCTACGAAGACCTGCTGGGCCTGCCGCTCGCGCACATCATCCAGAGCGACCACGTGCCCAGCACCGGCGAGTACTGCCCCTACGTGCACATCTTTTTCCAGATGCGCGACGGCTCCTACATCGCCTTCTTCGACCTGGGCGACGACACCGCCGCGCTGCCTTCGCCGAACACGCCCGCGTGGGTGAACCACATCGCGCTGCGCGTCGATTCGGTGGACGACCTGCTGGCCGCCAAGGCGCGGCTCGAAGGCGCGGGCGTCGAGGTGCTGGGGGTGACCGATCACCACATCATCGAATCGATCTACTTCTTCGACCCGAACGGCATTCGCCTGGAGCTGACGACGCCGACCGTGCCGCAAGCGGAGATGGATGCGCATGCGCGGCATGCGCGTGCGGACCTCGATGCATGGACCGCGCGCAAGGCCGGGCTGCGCGCGGCGAAAGGCGCGTCGAATGTCTGAGCTGCAACTCGCCGTCATCGACGTGAAGCCCGGCGCGGCGATGGAAAGCCAGTCGGGCCTGCAGCTGCTGCGCCCGCGCATCTACGGCGCCTTCCGCGCGCCCACGGGTCCGAAGAAAGTCGCGGCCATCGTGATGCATCCGACCAGCAACTTCATGGGCCACTACCTGATCGGCCCGCTGGCCGAGCGCGGCATCTGCTGCATGGGGTTGAACTCGCGCTTCGTGGGCAACGACACGGTGCTGCTGATGGAGCGCGCGATTCAAGACCTGGGCGCTGGCGTGCAGTACCTGCGCGCGGCTGGCTACGAGAAGGTGTTCCTCGTCGGCAATTCGGGTGGCGCGGCGCTCGCGGCCTTCTACCAGGCGCAGGCCGAGAAGCTCACCGCCACGCACCTGCCCGACGGCGACCCGACGCATCTCCACTCAAGCGACCTGCCGCCCGTGGACGGCATCGCGCTGTGCGCCGCCCACCTGGGCCGCACACGGTTGATGCGCGACTGGATCGACCCGTCGGTCACCGATGAACACGATCCGCTGTCAGTGGACCCCGAGCTCGACATGTACGACACGCGCCATCGCATGCCTTACGACAGCGACTTTCTCGCGCGCTTCAGCGCAGCGCAGAAGGCGCGGCTGGATCGCATCGAACGGTGGTGCATCGACCGCCTGGCGTTGCTGCGCAGCACGCCGGGCGCCCCGCGTGACCAGACCTTCATCGTCTACCGCACGCATGCCGATCCGCGTTGCGTCGATTTGTCGCTCGACGCAAACGACCGCCTGCCCGGCAGCGTGTGGGGCGATGCGCGCCAGGTGAACTACTCGGCGAATGCGATGGGCCGCACGACGTCGCTGACCGCGTTCCTCTCGCAATGGTCGTCGCGCTCGCAAGCGGATGGTCCAGCCAACCTCGCGCGCACCACGGTGCCCAAGCTGCTGCTGACCTACACGGGTGACCAATCGACTTTTCCGAGCACGCGCGATGCGTGGATGGCAGCGGGCGGCACGCGCATCCGCAACGTCGACATCGTGGGCGGCAACCACTACCTCGCGGGGCAGCCCGAGCTGATCCCGAAGGCGGCGGACGCCATCGCCGAATTCGCCCACGCGCTGTAGCGCGCTTTGGAAAGCGCTGCGTTACCAGCCCAGCCAGAGGTGCAGCGGCAGGTACACCGCCATGCCCGCCAGCATCGTGCCGAGCACGCCGCGGCGCCAGAAGTAGTAGGCGCCGCCGACGACGGCCGCGTACAGGCGCGCGTCGTGCAGCGTGGTGATCAGGTGGCCTTGCGTCATGACGATTTCGGGCGCGATCACGCCGGCCAGCGCGGCGGCCGGCGCGTAGTGCAGCGCGCGGTGCGCCCAGTCGGGCAGGCCCCAGGGCCGGTCGAGGATGAAGAAGAAGCAGCGCGTGAGCACCGTGACCAGGGCCAGGCCGGCGATCACGCCCAGCGTCCAGAGATCGGTGCCCCTCACTTGTCGTCCTCCGCATCGGGGTCGAGCCCGAACTGCTTCTCCAGCCAGAAGCACAGCAGCACCGCGGCGCCGATGGCCACCACGATGTTGAGCTTGAGCGGCAGCGCGTAGGCCGCGACCGCGGTGGCGCCGGCGATCAGCGCGGCCAGGATGCGCAGCGGCGTGGTCGCCATCGAGCAGACGATCGCCACCAGGCTCAGCACGCCAGCGAAACCCAGGCCCCAGGTTTGCGGGATGAGGTTGGCCAGCGCGATGCCCAGGAGGCTCATGCCCATCCACGAGCACCAGGTCACGAAGTAGTTGCCGGTGAGGTAGGCCTCCTGCGACTGCTGCTCGGCAACGGTCACGGGCGGTGCCGGGTACTGGCGGGTGAAGAGCGCATAGCTCAGGTCCGCCGTCAGGTACCCATGCGTCATGCGGCGCCAGCGCGGCATGTGCATGAGGTAGGGCCGCAGGTGCAGGCTGAAGACCACGAAGCGCAGGTTCACGCAGAAGCCCGTCGCCAGGATCACCCAGGCCGGCGCGCCCGCGAACAACAGCGGAATGGCCGCGAGCTGGGAGCTGCCGGCATAGACGAACAGCGTCATCGCCACCGCCTCGACCACGCTCATGTTCGACTTGACCATGGCCACGCCGGTCATCAGGCCCCAGGCGCCGATGCCCAGCGCGGCCGAGGACATGTCGCGCATGCCCTTGCGGAATTCGGGGCGCTGGCGGATTGCCGATGAGAGAAACATCAGCCGAACACCTGCCCGGGCTTCAGGTCGAAGCCGCGCAGGAAATCGGCCACGGGCAGGCGCTTGCCGCCCGGACGCTGGAGCTCGGTGAGCATCACGCCCGTGTCTCCGGTGGCCACCGCGACGCCGGTGTCGCTGACGGACAGGATCGTGCCGGGCGCGGCCGGCGCGCCGGCGGGCACCGCGTGCGCGGTCCAGAGCTTGATGGTCTCGCCGTCGAGCGGGCTGTTGGCACCCGGAAACGGATCGAAGGCCCGGATGCGTCGCACGATGGCGTCGGCGGGCTGGGTCCAGTCGATCAGCGCTTCGTGCTTCTCGACCTTGTTGGCATAGGTGACGCCTTCGGCGGGCTGCGGCGTGCGGGTCAAGCCACCGAGGTTCGCCAGGGCCTCGACGATCATCCGGCCGCCGAGCGCGGCCAGGCGGTCGTGCAGGCGGGCGGTGTTGTCGGCGCCGATGTCCACGGCCTCGCGCAGCAGCATGTCGCCGGTGTCCAGGCCCGCGTCCATCTGCATGATGGTGATGCCGGTCTCGGCATCGCCAGCCTCGATGGCGCGGTGGATCGGCGCGGCGCCGCGCCAGCGCGGCAGGAGGCTCGCGTGGATGTTCAGGCACCCGTGCGCCGGCAGGTCGAGCACCCACTGCGGCAGGATGAGCCCGTAGGCGGCAACCACCATCACGTCGGGTTGCGCCTGCAGCAGGGCATCGCGACCGGTGGCGGCTTCGTCCGGGTACTTGCCGTCCAGACGGAGGCTGCGCGGCTGCGTGACCGGCCAGCTGTTGGCAACCGCGAACTGCTTGACGGGGGAAGCCTGCAGCTTCATGCCGCGGCCCGCGGGCCGGTCGGGCTGGCTCAGCACCAGCACGACGTCATGGCCGGCGGCTGCGATGGCCTCCAGCGCGACGCGCGCGAACTCGGGCGTGCCCGCAAAAGCGACCTTGAGCCGGCTCAATCTCGGATCCGTTCGTATTCGAGGTCATCCCCCGTGTGATAGCGACGGACCACGCCGGTGGGGTCGATATAGATATAGAGCATGCGGCGCTCGTTCACAGCCTTGTAGCGCCAGGTCCAGACCACGCCGTCGAAGGAGCTCACGCGGTCGATCTGGTAGGGCCGGCCATAGAAGGCCATGACGTCGTTCTGGCGCCACTGGTTGACCTTGATGTCGTAGCCGAAGCGCGCCTCGCTGAGCACCTGGGTCGCCGAAACGACCTTGCCCGACGCGTCCACGTCGATGTCGGTGACCTCGAAGCCGGCCGGCATGCGCGAATACTGGAGGCGCTCGCCGCCGTTGTTGAGCGGGTAGCGGCCGGTGGGCGCGCCCAGGCGCTGCAGGGTTTCGGCGGCGGTGGTGCCGGGCTGGATGCGGGTGGGATCGTTGGCGCAGCCGGCGACCGCTGCGAGAACCGCCAATGCCGCAAGGGAGCCGAGGCTGCGCAAGGTCATGAGGTTCATCAAGCCCGTTCGCGCATTTCTTCGCGCTGCTGCTTGAGCAGCTTGCTCTTGATGCGGTTGCGTTTCAGCGGAGAGAGGTATTCGACGAACACCTTGCCCAGCAGGTGGTCGAGTTCGTGCTGGATGCACACGGCCAAGAGGCCGTCGGCCTCGATGGTGCGCATTTCGCCGTTCTCGTCGAGCGCCTGGACCTTGACCGAGGTGGAGCGCATCACGCCGTCGTAGACACCCGGCACCGAGAGGCAGCCCTCTTCATTGAGCACCTTCTCGTCGCTCGCCCAGGTGATTTCGGGGTTGATCAGCACGATCGGCTTGTTGCGCTCTTCGGACACATCGATGACAACGAGCCGCTCGTGCACGTCGACCTGGGTGGCGGCCAGGCCGATGCCTTCGGCGTCGTACATGGTCTCCAGCATGTCGGCGACCAGGGCCTTGATGCGCGCGTCGACGCCCTGCACCGGCTTGGCCACCGTGTGCAGGCGCTTGTCCGGGTAACTCAGAATGATTCGTTTGGCCATGAAATCGGGGGGAAGTTGTGGCTATTTTCGCCAATTCCGCGACGCGAGGCCGCCTGCGGACCCGAAAACGTTGCCCTCTCAAGGGCTTCGGGCGCAGAATTCGTAGCAAATTGTGAGATTCGTATGCGCAACGATACGTCGTGCGCTCACCCATCCAGACATGAAAAAGCTCAGATCCACCGAACGCCAGCGCCCCAATTTCCTCGCCACGCTGACCGCCCTGGCGGTAATCGGCAGTTGCGGCGCCACCACGGCCTGGGCTCAAAACTACCCCGTCACGCCGCAGCAGCGCGCCACCGCCCAGCAGACCGCCCAGGCGGGCGTGCCGCTGAGCGAGCTGTCGCCCAAGGCGCCCGACGAATACACGGTCAAGTCCGGCGACACGCTCTGGGCCATCTCCCGCCTCTACCTGCTGCGCCCCTGGCGCTGGCCGGAGCTGTGGGGCATGAACATCAACGAGATCGCCAACCCCCACCGCATCTACCCCGGCCAGGTTCTCTATCTGGACAAGAGCGGCGGCCGGGCGCGCCTGACCACCCGCCGCGGCGGTGTCAGCGGCGACGGCGGCACCATCAAGCTGTCACCACGCACCCGTTTCGATTCGCTGGCCGGCATGGCATTGCCCACGCTCAACCCGAGCCTGATCGAGCCCTTCCTGAGCGAGCCGATCGTGGTGGACGCCGGCACGCTCGAAAGCGCGCCGCGCATCGTGGCCGGCAACGACAGCCGCGTGCTGCTGTCGCGCGGCGACCGGGCCTACGCCCGCGGCAACCCCGAGTCGCCGCTGGTCGAGGTGCCGGGTCCGATCCAGAACTTCCGCATCTTCCGCAATGCCACGCCGCTCAAGGACCCGGGCACGGGCGAAATCCTCGGCTACGAGGCGCAGTACCTGGGCAAGGCCCAGCTGCAGCGCGGCGAATCGACCACCATCGAGACGGTCGAGGACAAGGACATCATCACGGTCGTTCCAGCCAGCATCGACATCGTGGCGTCGCGCGAGGAAATGCGCGCCGGCGACCGCCTGCTGCCCGAACCGCCGCGCCAGCTGCTGAGCTACGCACCGCGCGCGCCCTCGACGCAGGTCGACGGCCGGATCATCTCGGTCTACGGCAACGCGGTGCAGTTCGCGGCGCAGAACCAGGTGGTGGCCATCAACAAGGGCACGCGCGACGGCATCGACAGCGGCCACGTGCTGGCCATCCTGAAGAACGGCGAAACCATCCTCGACCGCACCGGCGCGCGCAAGGAAACCATCAAGCTGCCGAACGAACGCATCGGTCTCCTGATGGTGTTCCGCACCTTCGAGAAGGTGTCCTACGCGCTGGTGCTCGAGATCAACGACACCCCGAAGGCGGGCGACTTCCTCGTCAACCCCTGATCGGCTTTACGGCGCCCACGTCCTCGCCCCTATCCGTTTGGAACGCGCAGAACTCGCAGGCTGGCTGCGGCTTTCACTGACGCCGGGCATCGGCGATGGCGCCGCGCGCAAGCTGCTCGCGGCCTTCGGCCTGCCCGAAGGGGTTTTCGCGCAGGGCGATGCCGCGTTGCGGCAGGTCGTCAGCACCGCGCAGGCCGAGGCGCTTCAACAGGCGCCCCACGGCCTGCAGGCAGCGATCGACCAGACCTGGCAATGGCTGCAAACGGCCGAGGGCAATGGCGTCACCCGCCGCCTCGTCACGCTCGGCGATGCCGGCTACCCCGCGTCGCTGCTCGAAATGGCCGACCCGCCGCTGATGCTCTACGTGCTCGGCGCCGCGGACTTCGACCTGACACAGTTGCAGAACAGCATCGCCGTCGTCGGCAGCCGCAATCCGACGCCGCAAGGCGCCACCAACGCGCGCAGCTTTGCCCGGGCGTTGGGCGATGCGGGTCTGCCCGTGATCTCCGGTCTCGCACTGGGCGTCGACGGCGCAGCGCACCAGGGCGCGCTCGATGCGGCCGGCGATGCGCCGCGGCTCGCCACCGTGGCCGTGGTCGGCACCGGCCTGGACCGCGTGTACCCCGCGCGCCACCGCGACCTCGCGCACCGCATCACCTTGCTGGGGCTGATCGTGAGCGAGCTTCCGCTCGGCACGCCGCCCCTCACCCAGAATTTTCCGAAACGCAACCGGCTCATCGCGGGGCTTGCACGCGGCACGCTGGTGGTCGAGGCGGCCTTGGCGTCGGGCTCGCTCATCACCGCGCGGCTCACCTCGGAACAGGGCAAGGAAGTGTTCGCCATTCCGGGCTCGATCCACTCGCCGCAATCGCGCGGCTGCCATGCGCTGATCCGCCAGGGCGCCAAGCTGGTCGAATCGGTGGCCGACATCCTCGAAGAACTGTCGCCGCTGCGCACGAATGGCGCAGCACACGCGACGCCCTCGAGAGGCCATGCAGCCAACGACACATCCGCCTCCGAGGACCCGCTGCTCGACGCACTCGGCTTCGAGCCCGTGAGCCTCGATGCCCTCAGCGCACGCACCGGCTGGAGCGCAGCCGCGCTGCAGGCCCGGATGCTCGAGCTCGAGTTGGACGGACACATTTCACGCCTGCCTGGCGGCCTGTTCCAACGAATGGCATCCACCTAGCCTGCCTTGCACATTCGTGGGCTATATTGGGCTCATGTTCGAAGTGCTTGTTTTTGTCTACGAAAACTATTGGCGCGGCGATGCCTGCCCCGAACCCGAGCAACTGGGCCGCAAGCTCAGCGCCCACGGTTTCGAGGCAGACGAGATCCGCGATGCCCTTCACTGGCTCGACGGCCTGAGCCTCGCAACGCAGGGCATGCAGCTGGAGCTCGATGCCGACGACGAGGCCACCGCCACGGTCACCTTCCGCGGCGCGCCCGAAGCCTCACTGCCGCAATCGGACGACGCCATGCGCGTCTACTCCCAGGCCGAGCAGGAACACCTGGGTGCCGAATGCCTCGGCTTCATCCGCTTTCTCGAATCGTCGAACGTGCTGCCGTGTGGATTGCGCGAAATCGTGATCGAGCGCGCGATGGCGGCCCCGGGCGATCCGGTGGCGCTCGACGAGCTCAAGATCATCGTGCTGATGGTGCACTGGAGCACCGGTATCGAGCCCGATGCATTGGTGCTCGACGAGCTCTGCGAAAGCCGCGAAGGGCGGACCGCGCACTGACCGAGCCTGCCGCGTCGGCTGGCTGCTAGTTCAGCAACCGCTCCGGATTCGCATCGAGCTTCGCCAGCGCCTCGCGCGTGGCGCGCACCGTGAGCGTCTCTTCCTCGGCCGGCACCAGGAGGCCCGCCTGCAGGTACGTCGCCAACCGCCCCGCCTGGATCAGGAAGCTGCGACCGTCCGCCGTGGCGAACAGGTGCAACTGCTTGCGATCGCTGCGCCAGACGAACTGGACCTGGCTCACGCGGTCGTTGTGGTCCAGCATGAACCAGTTGCCCACCTGCAGTTCGTGCGCCCAGGCCAGCATGTCCTCGGGCACCTGCACACCGGCGGCATCGGGCACCACCTCGATCGAGGCGGCGTCCACGCCCAGCAGCAGCTCGATGCTGTGGGCATCGAGCGGCAGGTCGGCGGTGCCGCCGATGTCGCTCACGAAATCTTCCAGGTGCGCGAGGCGCTCGGCCATCGCTTCGATCTTGGCCTGCGGAATCGCCTCGGTCTTCGACAGGAACGCATCGGACAGCGTGGCGCCGATGGTCTTGATGTGCGCTTCCTGCGGCTCGTCGACGATGCCCAGCAGTGCCATGCCCTGGCGCAAGCGTTGCAGCAGTTGCGGCAGGTCTTGGATGACGCGCGCGCGGTCGGTGCGGTTGGGCTTGGCGCTCGCGGCCCAGACCAGCTCGGAAGCCACGCGCTTCAACATCACCGTCTGCTCGCCCTGCGCACCGTAGCGCAGCGCGGCAATCGCGAGCACCTCGGCCCAGACCTTGAACAGGAACTCGCGGATCTCGTCGCGCACCGGCATGTCGTTGAGCATCTTGCGCAACTCGATGGTGTACTGGATCGCCATCGTTTCCTTCTGCTCGACCTGCTGCGCCACACTCATCACGCGCTGCGTGCTGTCGCTCTGCGTGAGATAGCGGTTGAGGAAGGCGACGAACTCGTCGAACACCAGCTTGAACACGCGCTGGCCGGTCTCGGGGTACTGCTCGATCACCTGCACCACGCGGCGGATCTCGCCTTCGAGCGCGCTGCCGGTGATGGCGGCCGCGTCGAAGCCCATCACGCAGGAGCCCATGCGGTCGATCAGCATGCGCGCGGGGTGCTGCAGCGTGCCGAAGAACTCGGGCTCGGCGATGGCCACGCGCAGCACCGGCATCTGCAGCCGCGCGAACCACACGCGCGCCGAGAAGGGAATCCGCTCTTCCGCAAGGATGGCCTGGAACATGAGCGCGACGATCTCGACCGTGGCCTTGTCGGCCGTGGTGGGCGCACGCTTCTTGAGTTCGGTGCTGCGCCGGCGCAGGTCGACCGCCGTCTGCTGGATGACCGTGGCCTGCTCGCCCGACGCGTCCATGTACTGCGTGGCCGCCATGCGATAGGCCACCTCGGCTTCGGCGATGGCGCCGGCAAAGGTCCTGGAGAACTGCCGCGGAGCGGTGTTGCCGCCGCTGCCCGCGGGGCCGGTCGCGCGGCCTGCCGGCGTGGTGGCAGGCGCGGTGGTCGAATTCTGCGAGCCGGCGTTGGTGTCGCCGCCGATGCGCGCCGTGACGAATCGCTTGAGACTCAACAGCGCGGTCTGGGCGCGCTGCCGCGCGATCGTCAGCGGCGAGCCGCCGATCGTCGACGAGGCGGTGGGCATCGGCACGGTGGCCTGCGGTTGCGACTGCTGCGGCTGTTGCGAATACTGCTGCGCCTGGGCGCCGAAGGCGGGGCGCTGCGGCTGGCCGCCGCCGTCCATCATCGGCGCGGTCGCCGAAGCGGCCCCACCTGCAAACGAGGTGTTGAATCCACCGCTGTTGCCGGCACCCGCGGCATTGCCGGTGCGCCGCACGAAGCTCTTGAGGTCGATCTCCTGCATCACGCCGTTGGCGATCAGGAAGGCGTTGGCGCTCTCGTAGGCCTTGACGATCACATCGATCAGCTGCTGCTGCACCGTGTCCTGCACCCGGGCCCAGAGCTCCCGGCTCAAGCCGGCCGCCAGCCACTGTTCCACCAGCAGCCTGGCCAGCGTCTCGGGCTTGAGCACGTCCTTCGAATCGAGCTCGTTCGTGCCTTCCAGGTGCTGGATGCGCAAGCGCAGGTCGCTGAGCTCGAAGCTCGCCTTGTCATGGATCACCTGCGCGAGGCGCGAGGCGAGGATGTTGGTCTCGACCACCTCGTCGCCGATCAGCTCGAGCCGCAGCGCCGTGGGAAAGGTCGTCAGTCCGCCGGTTGGCGCAGCGGCGCCGAGCGCCTTGCGCCAGCTCGTCTGCGAGAGCGTCACCCATTGCGTGGCCTGGCCCTGGAACGCCACGAAATCGTCGCGGTGCTCCTGCATGGCGCGGGCGTTGCTCACTTCCGAGGCCAGCTGCGTCAGCCGGTCGCGGATCGCGCGGGCCAGCGGAACGATGGCCCCTTCCGTGGCCAATACGAAACGCTCACGCGTCTCGCGTGCGAGCTGCAGGGAAGAGGCGGACCGCGCAATGCTCATTGAAGGATCGGGAAGGCCAGGGGGAACTGTTCATCGGCAACAACCGCGAGCTTGCATCGGGAAGCGCCACCGCACAAGTGTGGACAGTGCCCGGCGTTGCATGCGAACAGCGGTGCGGCCTTGCCGCCCGCTTTGTTGAACCCTGAAGTATCCGTCAGACGACGGCGCCGGCGTTCGGATCGTCCTCGGCGTCGCCTTCGCGCTTGGTCGGCGGGCCACCGCCCTTGATCAGGTCTTCGCGCTTCACGCCCAGCCACATCGCGATGGCCGCGGCCACGAAGCACGACGAGTAGATGCCGAAGCAGATGCCGATGGTCAGCGCCAGGGCGAAGTAGTGCAGCGTCGGGCCGCCGAAGAAGAACATCGACAGCACCACCAGCTGCGTGGAGCCGTGGGTGATGATCGTGCGGCTGATGGTCGAGGTGATCGCGCTGTCGATGACTTCGGCCGTTGTCATCTTGCGGTAACGGCGGAAGTTCTCGCGCACCCGGTCGAAGATCACGACCGACTCGTTCACCGAGTAGCCCAGCACCGCCAGCACCGCCGCCAGCACCGCCAGCGAGAACTCCCACTGGAAGAAGGCGAAGAAGCCCAGGATGATCACCACGTCATGCAGGTTGGCCAGCACGGTAGCCAGCGCAAACTTCCATTCGAAGCGAAACGCCAGGTAGATCATGATGCCCACGACCACCATGGCGAGCGCCTTCAGGCCGTTGCTGGTGAGTTCGTCGCCCACCTGTGGACCGACGAATTCGTTGCTGCGCAGCTCGACCGTCGGCTCGACCGCCTTCAGGGCGTCCATCACCTGGTCGCTCTGCTGGGTCGAGGTCATGCCCTTGTGCACCGGCAGGCGGATCTGCACCGAGGTGCCGAAGCTCTGCACCTGCACCTCCTGGTAGCCCAGCTTGGCGACGACCTCGCGCACCTTGCCGACGTCGGCCGACTGCTTGTAAGCCACTTCCATCACCGTGCCGCCGGTGAACTCCACCGACAGGTGCAGCCCGCGGTGGAACAGGAAGAACACCGCCAGCGCGAAGGTGACGAAGGAAACGATGTTCAGCGCCAACGCGTGGCGCATGAACGGAATGGTCTTGTGGATCCGGAAGAATTCCATGGCGGTCTCTTATTTGGTTTCGGCCAAGACCGCGGCATCGGTGCCATCGGTCTTTGGACGCCAGACCGTGCCGATCGACACGCTCTTGAGCTTCTTCTTCTGTCCGTACCAGAAGTTCACCAGACCGCGCGAGAAGAACACGGCCGAGAACATCGAGGTGACGATGCCGATGCAGTGCACCACCGCGAAGCCGCGCACCGGGCCCGAGCCGAAGGCCAGCAGCGCGATGCCCGCGATCAGCGTGGTCACGTTGGAGTCAAGAATGGTGCCCCAGGCGCGCTCGTAGCCCGCATGGATGGCCGCCTGCGGCGACGCCCCGTTGCGCAGCTCTTCGCGCACGCGCTCGTTGATCAGCACGTTGGAGTCGATGGCCACCCCGATCGCCAGCGCCATGGCCGCGATGCCAGGCAACGTGAGCGTGGCCTGCAGGATCGAGAGGATCGCCACCAGCAGCATCAGGTTGACCGCCAGCGCGATCGACGAGAACACGCCGAACAGCGCGTAGTAGAGGCACATGAACACCATGATCGCGGCGAAGCCGTACATCACGCTGTCGAAGCCCTTCTTGATGTTCTCGGCGCCTTGCGTCGGGCCGATGGTGCGTTCCTGGATGATTTCCATCGGCGCGGCCAGCGAGCCGGCGCGCAGCAGCAGCGCGAGGTCGTTGGCTTCGGCCACGGTCATCGAGCCCGACACCTGGAAGCGGTTGCCCAGTTCGCCGTTGATCGAGGGAGCTGTGAGCACTTCGCCCTTGCCCTTCTCGAAGATCAGCATGGCCATGCGCTTCTTGTAGTTCTCGATGCTGACCTGCCGCATGATGTTGCCGCCCTTCGAGTCCATGGTCAGGTCGACCTTGGGCTGGTTGGTCTGCTGCTCGAAGCCGGGCTGCGCATCGGTGAGGTTCTCGCCGGTGACCAGCACCTGCTTCTTCACGATCACGGCGCGGCCCGAACGGTCGAGGAATTTCTCGGAGCCGAACGGCACCGGCCCCGTGCCCTGCTCGGCTGCGCGGCCTTCGGCGCTTTCGTCCACCAGGCGCATTTCGAGCGTGGCGGTGCGGCCGATGATGGTCTTGGCCTGGGCCGGGTCCTGCATGCCGGGCAGTTGCACGACGATGCGGTCGATGCCCTGCTGCTGGATCACCGGCTCGGCCACGCCGAGTTCGTTGATCCGGTTGTGCAGCGTGGTCACGTTCTGCTTGAGCGCCGCGTCCTGGAAGCGGCGCGCGGCCTCGGGCTTGATGCTCGCCACGATGCGCGACTCGGTGCCCTGCTGGCTCTCGACGGTGCTCAGGTCGGGCATCTGGTCCTGGATCAGGCGCCGGGCGATGTCGAGGCTGGCGGCATCGCGCAGCGTGATCTCGACGGTCTGGCCGTTGCGGTTCACCGCACTGCCGCGCACCTTCTTGTCGCGCAGGGCCGAGCGGATGTCGCCGGCGAAGGACTCGGCCTTCTTGTCCAGCACGCCGCGCATGTCGACCTGCAGCAGGAAGTCGACCCCGCCGCGCAGATCGAGGCCCAGGTACATCGGGAAGGCATGCAGCGCCGTCAGCCAGTGCGGCGACCGCGACACGAGGTTCAGCGCCACCACGTAGGAGGCTTCGTCCGCATTCGGCACCAGGGCCTGCTGCAGCGCGTCGCGCGCCTTGATCTGGTCGTCGGTGGTGACGAAGCGCGCCCGCACCGCGGTCGGCTCGAGTGTCAGCAGGTCGGGCGCGAGGCCCGCCGCCTTGAGCACGCCCTCGACCCGGGCCTGCGTCGACGCATCGATCTTGATGGTGGACTTGGCCGCCGACACCTGCACCGCAGGCGACTCGCCGAAGAAATTGGGCAGGGCGTAGACGAGCCCCACGAGCAGCACGATCACGATGATCGTGTACTTCCAGACCGGGTAACGGTTCATGAGAAAGCGCTTTTCAAGAAACGGGACACGGCGTGAATTGGGGCCCTGCGCCGCAAAGCGCAAGGATCAGCTCACGCTTTTATTTGACGGCGCCCTTGGGCAGGACCTGCACCACGGCGCTGCGCTGGATCTTGATCTCGATGCCGTTGGCGATCTCGAGGCCGAGGTACTGGTCGCCGATCGAGGTGATCTTGCCGAGCACGCCGCCGGCCGTTGCGACTTCGTCACCCTTGGCCAGGGCTTCGATCATGGCGCGGGCTTCCTTCTGGCGCTTCATTTGCGGGCGGATCATGACGAAATACAGCACCACGAACATCAGCACCAGGGGCAGCATGCTGCCGAGCGAGGACAACATGTCGCCGCCGCCGGCGGCTGCGGGCGCGGTCTGGGCGAAAGCAGAGGAAATGAACAAGAGAGTCTCCAGCAGAGGGAAGAGAAGAAAGCGAGAGGAGCGCGGACCGGGCCTGCCATTCCATCTCGGAGCGATCACGGGAAAAACCGGCCGCAAATCAAAGCTCGGCGGGGCTTGGCCACCGCACAGCACCGGGCATTGTATTCGGGGCACGGCGCCGTTCGGAGCGCTATCCCGGCGCGTCGCGCGGGACTTTAGGGAGACTCCGGCAATTTGCGGTTGCTACACATTTGATAGCACTCATCGCAAGTAATGCCGCATCTGCCGCTCTTTTGAGGCAGGCGGGCAACGAAGGCGCAAGACGCGCCGGCAGCAACCAGACAATCCCGCCCGCACGACCTGCAACGCAAGGAGAACCTCACGAGCAAGCGCAACCGCTTGACGACAGCCACCGCCCCAATCCCTCTTCACAGCGGCTCGAACCCGCTTCTGAAGGACCTCCGTCAATTGATCGAGCAGGCCCGGCAAACGGCGGCCGCCGCGGTGAACGCGGGCCTGACGCTCATGTACTGGCGCATCGGCCAGCGCATCCGCATCGAAGTGCTGGGCGGACAGCGCGCCGGCTACGGGGAAGAAATTGTCGTATCGCTGTCGCGACAGTTGGCGAGCGATTACGGGCGTGGCTTCGAGGAGAAAAACCTCCGGCGCATGGTGCAGTTCGCCGAGGTGTTCCCGTCCGAGGAAATTGTCGTACCGCTGATGCGACATTTGAGCTGGACGCACTTCCTGACGCTGCTGCCGGTCAAGGATCCGCTGGCCCGCGACTTCTACGCGCAGATGTGCCAGCTGGAAGGCTGGAGCGTTCGCACGCTGCGGGAGCGCGTTGGCTCGCTGCTTTACGAGCGCACCGCCCTGTCGCGCCAACCCGAAGCGCTGATCCGCCAGGAGCTCGGCGAACTGAAGAACCAGGAGGCCCCCACCGAGCCGGCGTTGCTGCTGAAGGATCCCTACGTGCTCGACTTCCTGGGCTTGCAGGACCGGCACCTGGAGAAGGACCTCGAAGACGCCATCCTGCGCGAACTCGAAGCCTTTCTGCTCGAACTTGGCGCCGGCTTCAGCTTTGTGGCCCGCCAACGCCGCATCCAGCTCGACAACGACGATTTCTATATCGACCTGCTGTTCTACAACCGCAAGCTGCGCCGCCTGGTGGCGATCGAGTTGAAGCTGGGCGAATTCCGCGCCGAGTACAAAGGCCAGATGGAGCTGTACCTGCGATGGCTGGCCCGCCACGACCAGGAACCCGGCGATGCGCCGCCACTGGGCATCATCCTTTGCACCGGCAAGAAGCAGGAACAGATCGAGCTGCTGGAGCTGGACAGATCAGGCATCCACGTGGCGGAGTACCTCACCGTCCTGCCGCCGCGCGAAGTGTTCGAACAGAAGATCCACGGCGCCCTGATGGCCGCCCGAGCCCGGCTGGAAGGCCGGCTCGAGAGCGACAGGGCCGGCTGATCAGGCCGCCGCGCGCTGCCCCTGCGGGTTGCGCCACTTGCCCATCAGCTCGCTCCAGCGGGTGCGGGCCGCCACGAGGTTGCGATCCTTCACATGCCCGTAGCCACGGATCTGCTCGGGCAGGCTCGCGATCTCCAGCGCCAGCGCGTGGTTGTCGGCGCGCAGGGCGGCGATCACCTCGTCGATGCTCGCGCGGTAGTCCACGATCAGCGCGCGCTCGGTCTTGCGCTCCTCGGTGCGGCCGAAGATGTCGAGCGCCGTGCCGCGCAGGCCCTTGAGCTTTGCGAGGAAGCGGAAGCCCGTGAGCATCCAGGGGCCGAACTTCTGCTTCTGCAGCTGGCCCTTGGCGTTCTTCTTCGCAATGATGGGCGGGGCGAGGTGGTAGTTGAGCTTGTAGTCGCCTTCGAACATGCCTTCGACGCGGTCGAGGAACGAACGGTCGGTGTGCAGGCGCGCCACCTCGTACTCGTCCTTGTACGCCATCAGCTTGAACAGGTAGCGTGCCACCGTCTCGGTGAGTGCCGTCTTGCCGACCAGCGACGATTCCGCCTGCTGCACCTTGGCGACGAACTGCTTGTATTCCTCGGCGTAGGCGGCGTTCTGGTAGCCGGTCAGGAACTCGACGCGGCGTGCCACCAGGCTCTCGACCGTCTCGCGCTTCTTGAACTCGATGACCTGGCCCGGGCGCACGCGCTTCTGCAGCTCCTCGGGACGCACTGCCGCCTGGCGGCCCCATTCGAAGGCGGTCTTGTTGTTCTCGATGGCCACGGCGTTGAGCTCGATGGCGCGCATCAGCGACTCGTGCGCCAGCGGGATCCACCCCTTCTGCCAGGCGTAGCCCAGGATCATCGGATTGACGTAGATGCTGTCGCCCATCAGCGTGGTCGCGGCCGCATCGGCGTCGAAGGTGCCGATGCCGTCGATACCCACGGCGCGCGCGATCTCGGCGGCACAGGCGTCTTCGGGGTTCTGCCAGTTGGCGTTGCGCACGAAGGCGGCCGTCGGCGAGCTGTGGCTGTTGAGCGCCACGTGCGTGCGCCCTTCGCGCATGCGCGCCATGGTCTCGCCGTTGACGGTGACCAGTGGATCGCAGGCCAGGATCAGGTCGGCCGCCGCGGTGCCCACGCGCGTGGTGCGGATGTCGTCCTGCGTATCGCCGATGAGCACGTGGCTCCAGGTCGCGCCGCCCTTTTGCGCCAGGCCCGCCGCGTCCTGCGTGACGATGCCCTTGGCCTCGATGTGCGCGGCCATGCCGAGCAACTGGCCGATGGTGATGACGCCGGTGCCGCCGACGCCCGCCACCACCACGCCCCAGACCTTGCCGCCGGCCAGCGACGGAATCGCGGGCTCGGGCATCAGGCCGAACTCGGCGGGCGTGGCGCCCTTGCTCTTGCTCTTCTTCTTGAGCTGGCCGCCTTCGACGGTCACGAAGCTCGGGCAGAAGCCCTTCAGGCAGCTCATGTCCTTGTTGCAGCTGCTCTGGTTGATGGTGCGCTTGCGGCCGAATTCGGTCTCCAGCGGCTCCACGCTCAGGCAATTGCTCTGCACGCTGCAGTCGCCACAGCCTTCGCACACCAGTTCGTTGATGACCACGCGCTTGGCCGGATCGACGGCCGTGCCCCGCTTGCGGCGGCGGCGCTTCTCGGTCGCGCAGGTCTGGTCATAGATGATGGCCGTGGTGCCGGCCATCGCGCGGAACTCGCGCTGGATCTCGTCGAGCAGGTCGCGGTGTTTCACCTGCACGTGGTCGCCCGGAATCGAGACGCCCTCGTACTTCTCGGGCTCGTCCGTGACGATGACGACCTTCTTCGCGCCCTCGGCATGCAGGCTCTCGGCAATCTGCAGCACCGAATGGCCTTCGGGCCGCTCGCCGACCTGCTGGCCGCCGGTCATTGCGACCGCGTCGTTGTAGAGGATCTTGTAGGTGATGTTCACGCCTGCCGCGATGCTCTGGCGGATCGCGAGCAGGCCGCTGTGGAAGTACGTGCCGTCGCCCAGGTTCGCGAAGATGTGCTGGTCGGTCGTGAAGGGCTGCTGGCCCACCCATGGCACGCCCTCGCCGCCCATCTGCGTGAAGCCGATGGTGGAGCGGTCCATCCATGTCGCCATGAAGTGGCAGCCGATGCCGCCCATCGCACGCGAGCCCTCGGGCACCACGGTGCTGGTGTTGTGCGGGCAGCCCGAGCAGAACCACGGCTGGCGCGTGGCGTCGGCCACGCTGGTGGAGGCCTGCTGCACCACCATCGAACGCTCCTTGGCTTCGAGAATGGCGAGCTGCGCGTCGATGCGCGCGGTCATGTCGGCGCCGGCCGCGGCCAGGAGGCCGGTCTTCTTGAGGCGCAGCGCGATCGCCTTGGCGATCATCGCGGGGTTCAGGTCGGCGTTGGCGCGCAGCAGCGTGTGCGAGGTCGGGTTCGGCACCGACCATTCGCCGCCCGAGTAGCCCTCGGCCGCATGCACCTCGCCCTCGTCGAACTTGCCGACCACGTTGGGCCGCACGTCCGAGCGCCAGTTGTAGAGCTCTTCCTTGAGCTGGTATTCGATGACCTGGCGCTTCTCCTCGACCACCAGGATTTCCTGCAGGCCGGTGGCGAATTCGCGTGTGAGCTGTGCCTCCAGCGGCCACACCACGCCCACCTTGTGCAGGCGGATGCCGAGCTGGCGGCAGGCCGCGTCATCGAGCCCCAGGTCGAGCAGCGCCTGGCGCGTGTCATTGAACGCCTTGCCGCTGGCCATGATGCCGAAGCGGTCGTTCGGGCCTTGAATCACGTTGTGGTTCAGGCGGTTGGCGCGGATGTAGGCGAGCGCGGCATACCACTTGTAGTGCATGAGCCGGGCTTCCTGCTCCAGCGCATGGTCGGGCCAGCGGATGTGCAGGCCACCGGGCGGCATTTCGAAGTCGGTGGGGATGACGATCTCGACGCGCTCCGGGTCGATCATGGCCGTGGCACTCGACTCGACGATCTCCTGGATCGTCTTCATGCCCGACCACACGCCCGAGAAGCGGCTCAGCGCAAAGGCGTGGATGCCCAGGTCCAGGATTTCCTGCACGCTGGTCGGAAAGAACACCGGGGTGCCGCAGGCCTTGAAGATGTGGTCGCTCTGGTGCGCGGCGGTGGAGCTCTTGGAGATGTGGTCGTCTCCGGCCACCGCGATCACGCCGCCGAATTCGGTGGTGCCCGCCATGTTGGCGTGCTTGAAGACATCGGAGCAGCGGTCCACGCCCGGGCCCTTGCCGTACCAGATGCCGAAGACGCCGTCGAACTTGTTGGTGCCCGCGGGCGAAAAGCCCAGCTGCTGGGTGCCCCAGAGCGCGGTGGCCGCGAGCTCTTCGTTCACGCCGGGCTGGAAGACGATGTTCTGTTCCTTCAGGAACTTGCTGGCCTTCCACAGCGCCTGGTCGTAGCCGCCGAGCGGGGAGCCGCGGTAGCCGCTGATGAAACCGGCGGTGTTCTTGCCGGCCTGCTTGTCGCGCAGTTGCTGAAGCATGGGCAGCTTCACGAGGGCTTGCACGCCGCTCATGAAGGCGCGGCCGTAGTCGAGGGAGTATTTGTCGTCGAGCGTGACGGTCTCTAGCGCGCGGCGAATGTGCTCGGGCAGCGGGGCGTTCATGTTGTCTGTCTCCGTATTGGCAGGGCCTTGTGGGCCTGGCTGGATTGGCTGTGGGTCTGTGCCCGGTAGGGCGCGAGCCCATGATCACGCAAAGTGTATGCCGGGGTTCGCGACAGGTGTTTGCGTTCTTTGCCCCGAAAAACGCGCTTCCAGAAAGAATCTTGCTTAATATCCATCCCCATGGAAAGCATTGACAAGTTCGACCTCGCAATCCTGCAAGAACTGCAGGCCGATGGCCGCCTCACGAATGCCGAGCTTGCGCAGCGCGTCGGGCTCTCGGCCGCGCCCTGCTGGCGCCGGGTGCGGGCGCTGGAGGAAGCCGGCTTCATCAAGGGCTACCGCGCCGAGATCGACCGCCACAAGATCGGGCTGGGCGTGCTCGCCTTCGTGCGCGTGGACACCGAACGCGTCACCAACGAGGCCACCCGCAAGCTCGAGGACGCGATCCGCAAGATGCCCGAGGTGGTAGCTTGCCACTACATCAGCGGCACCGGCACCTTCGAGCTGCAGGTGGTGGCGCAGGACCTGAACGGTTTTTCGGCCTTCGCAAGGCAGCACCTGATGAACCTGCCGAACGTGAAGGACCTGCACACGAGCTTCTCGCTGGGCGAGGTGAAGGCGAGCAGCGCGTTGCCGCTGGGGCATCTGGCGAAGTAGCGGCGCGGCCTCCAGCCCATGACTTTTGCCCGCTTCGCGCGGGTTTTGTGCGCGCCCTGCATGCAGAGGTGACCATTGTTGGCATTGCGAAATCGGTGAGCCGACAAGACTGTGGAGACCCGGCCGGGACAGGCCCGGCCTTCCACTTTCTTCTTCATGGTTCGCATGATCCTCAGCCCACCCTTTCTGCCTGCCCGGGCTTCGCAATCCGAAGCGGCCTGGCTCGACGCCGCGATGGCGCAGCCGACCTCCCGGCTCTCGAGTACCAATGCCCCCGAGGGCTCGTTTCCCCTCAGCCTCCGGCTGGCCTGGCACAACGGCATCCACATCCAGGCGCCGCAGGCGGCGGGCGCGTACCTGCCGGTGCGCGCCATCGCGGATGGGACCGTCGTCTTCGTGCATCCGCCAACCGCGCCCAACAACGACATCAACCATGCGCTCAACTACAACCCTTTCCATGGCGGCACGCCCAGCGCAGCCTGGACCAGCGACGGCTTCGTCGTCATCGAGCACAAGGGCGAGATCGGGGCGGCGGGGGCAGTGGCGACAGAGTTCGTCTACTACAGCGCGTGCATGCACCTGGGGAGCCTCGCCAATCACGCAAGGACGCGCCGGCCACTGAAAGCCGGCGACTTCGTCTACCGCAAGGAAGCGCTGGGCATGCCGGGCCAGATCTACGGCCATGACGGGCAGGTTCATTTCGAGATCTGCTGCGACGAGGTGAATCTCGAGAAGCTCACCACCCGAAGGCGGGACTGGGCCGATCCACTGGCGCCCCAGCCCCCTGCCGCGAACGGCCGCACCGACAGCGTGTTCGGGAGCCTCTACACCTACCTCCCGGCGGGCACGCCGACCCGCTCGAGCCAGCCGGCCAGTCACCTGCGCTCGGCAGCCCACGCGGGCGGCGCGGCGAGCGCCGCCACCGACCATTTCCTGCCCGACACCTTGCGCGCCGCGCAGTGGGTCCAGATCACCTACGAGCGCGGAAGCGCCACCTTGACCAGCTACGACAGGCTGGGCGCGCCGATCGGCCAACCACGCAACGACAGCCGGTATGACTACATCTCCACCGCGGCCCGCCCCGGCGCCTCGCAGAGCTTCGAGTACGACCTGTCCGCCATCGCCAATGACCGGCACGGCTCCCTGGACGCAGCCACGCAAGCCACGAGCAGCCCGAGCGGCTGGTACGAGCTCCTGCGCTTCGGCCGCAACCTGGGCCCCGACGCGCTACCCGCCAACGCGGCCCACTGGCGAAAGGTCGCCACCCCGGAGGGTGTGCTCTGGGTCGATCTCAATGCGCCCGGAACTTTCAAGTTCAGCGATGCCGATTTCCTGCCGGTGACGGGATGGAACTGCTTCGACGACGACCCCACGAAAAACGACCAGCGCTGCGATTCGCTGCGCCTGAAGACCCTAATCCGCGATCCGGACCGGACCAACGAACGGCGCATGGAGCGCGCGCAACTGGCGCGGCGGTTGGGAGAAGCCGAGGTGCGGCACAAGTTGCGCCGGGCTATCTGCAAGTTCCCTAGTGAGTGGGACCAGACGAATGTCGAGTCACGCTACGGATGGCTGGAGACCGAGGACTTCAAGCCGACGGACGACGACGCGACGGGAGCGAAGAAGTGGGAGCGGTTCGTGAAGCATGCGAAGGCGGTGACGTTTCTTGAATTACCGAATGCGTTTCTGAAGGCGGACTGGCGGTTTCATCCGCGGGAATTCGTGGGGCATATGAGGCAATGCGGGTGGTTAAGCAGGAGAGGAATGGAGCAGATCTATGAAAATCGCGCCGATAGCGCTGACAACGCGCGAATACTCCGGGCCATCAAGGAATATCAGGTTCCTTTTAATTTCATGACAAGAAAGTATCTCTTGAACACCCCAAGCAGATTGCCACACATATTAGGACAAGGCGCAACTGAATCCGACTTTTTGAAATCGATGCAAGAAGACGCCATGATGGGCAGCGCAGTGAATGGTGAGGTTCACGGCAGAAAAGGCGCCGTCGACCTTCAATCAATACGCAATGAGGCTGAATTTGGGCATTGGTGGGGATTTCTCCCCAATGAACGAGTGGATTGGTACGGCTCGAAGAAATTCAACAGCAAAGGAACCCTCATAGCAAGCTCGTACAACTGGAGAATGGGAAATCTTGGCGATCCCGATGCGCAAAAATTTCGCGGCAGAGGGTTCAAGCAATTGACTGGCAGAATCAATTACGTCCAATACTGGGTTTATCGGGGATGGCTCGCCTCTAGCAGTTTTGACGATCAATGGTGGAGCGATCCACAATATATCGCCAAAAACTCCGTTGGCATGAAGAAAAGACCGGGCGTCGTAGACAACCCGGATCTGGTCGGAGCATTTCCCTATAACTGCATGGATGCGGGAGGCTGGTACATGACATTTCAACGATCCACGGTACTCCGAACGATGGACAGCGACATGCATCACGTGGCTGTAAGCCCAAGCGATCAAGCCCAGGAAGCTGCAACGTCCAAAGCGGTCACACGTGCGATCAATGGAGGGGAGATCAATTGGGACGGTAGGCTGAAAAATACCAGAACCGCAAAACGAATTCTCCTCGATCAATAAAGATGTTCATGATTAAAAAAACCATCGCCATCTCATTTTTACTTGCTGCATCCTCGATTTGCCTGTCGCAAGAGGTGATTGTCCTAAAAAGCGAAAACCAGATCCTAACGCTCAGCAAGGGCAATGAATCCTTGAGGTGTTCGGTCGATTTGCAGTTTGAAAATTTTCGCCATTCTGATGACCGGCATTTTTTGATCTTCAAGCACATCGACCAAAAATACAAGATCCCGCGCTATACCAACTTCATTAACCTATCCGACGCATACGCTCAATGTCGCGAAAAATCGAAGATCCGAGTTGTGCATGAATCGTTCGACGACAATATCTTGGACCTTAACGAAAAAGGGCAAATTTATGTGACTCATTTGCAAGATATGTACAAAACAGGAGGCCAGACATTGGCCTTTCGCACATCGATCGCGGTAAAGCGCTTGCCTTCCCTGAAAGAAATCATCTTTCCTTTCAGCATCAGGAAAAATGACACCGAAAGCATGGCCCGAAAAAGAATAGACCATCTCCCTCATCGAATTTCCTATGATCCATCGGCCATTCCAGATGTTGTTCAGGTGATATCGAAAAGTGGGAAATTCATCGCGCCCGCCGGGGTTTGGTGTGACGGAGAAAGGCCTTACGAAGATATTTGGAGTATTGATACGCGAAGAAAAATTTCCACAAAAGAAATTGAAGTGCTGAAGCGCAAGAACATCCAATGTGAAGATCTTTTTTGACTGACCCTCCATAGCCAGTAACGCGCCGACGCTCCTGCCAGCCTGAAATCCTCCTGAGCGGTATGCGAGCATCCACCCCCTCACCGAGACAAGAAGAGGGAGCCGCATGAATCTCGACCCCAGCCGCCGCGCAGTGGACCATTTGCAGCAAATCCGCCTGCTCACCGACGCCGAACACGCGGCCGCCACCAACGATCCGGAGTTACCCAACGCCCTGTTTCGCACCCCAGCCGAAGCCCTCGCCTGGGTCGTCGCCCGCGAGCTCGTTCCGCAAGCGCAACTCGCCGACCTCCCCGCCCGCGCCGCCGCGGGCCAGGAGAACGAAGCCCAAGCCATCGTCTCCGAAGCCACTGACCTCATAAGCGGCGAATTCCCGCTGCCGCCCTGGGCACAGTTGCACATCCGCCTGCTGGACCGCCGGGTGCACGACGGCGTCAGCGCCAACGCGCTCGACCAGTTGCTGGCCCTGCAGTTGATCGACGCAGCGCAGCACGCGCACAGCCTCTCGATGCTGCCCACCCACGAGGAAACCTGGGCCGCGCCCGACTCGCTGCCCGCCACGCTCGCCTGGACGGTGCTCCGGTCGGGCGCGCTGAGCGAGGACGAACTGAAGGCGCTGGCCGGCCGCGGCGCGCACCCCGACATCGTCGCGGACGCCATCGCCCGCATCGACGGCGCGAAGACCACGACGCGCGTGACGTCGACTTCGACGACGTTCTCCCTCGATTCGATGGACTTCAGCACCTCGTCGTCCTCGTCGACGTCTTCCTTGCCGTCCGTGCCGTTCGTCCTGCCTCCGTCTTCGTCGTCGCCATCCACCTCGCAGACGCGAACGTTCACCTGGACGTCGTCCTCGACTTCAGGGCCGGCCCCGAGCGGCTGGAAGAAGAAGATGGTCGGCGTCGTCGTGGTCGCGCTGATCGCGCTCTACCTTCTCTTCGGTCGCTGAAGCAGAAAGAAGCCAGATCAGCGTCGCTCGCCGCGGCTCGCCTCGCGCGTCGCGCGGAACTCCGACCCTTGTCCCCATTCGGGCCAGCGCTTGCTGTTGGCCAGCGTCTCGCCCACGCGATAAAGCAGCGGCAGGTCGTGCGCCATGCCGGTGAAGGACCAGTCGGCGCGCCATTCGTCGGCCGGCTGGTGGTAGCGCTCGGCGGTATAGGCCTTGGCGGACGCTTCGCCGGCGGCGAGGCCGCCTTCCACCCAGTCGTTACCCGAGGCGAAGGAGAGCGCCGGCACGCCGCGCTTGGCGAACGAGAAATGGTCGGAGCGGAAGAAGTAGCCGGCTTCGGGATGCGGGTCCGGCGCGTAGGCCAGGCCGACGCCCTTGGCCTGTTCGACCAGCAGGTCCTGCAGCTGTGAAACGGCACTGCCCGAGGTGCTGAAGTTGCGCGCCGGGCCTTCGGGGCTCAACGCGTCCATGTTGATCACCGCCACGGTCTTCGCCAGCGGGTACAGCGGCTTGGCGCCGTAGAACTCGGAGCCCAGCAGGCCGCGCTCCTCGGCGGTCACGGCGAGGAAGACGACGGAGCGCTCGGGTTTCTTCGGCGCGCTGGCGAAGGCGCGGCCCATCTCGATCAGCGCCGCGAGGCCGGTGCCGTTGTCGACCGCGCCGTTGTAAATCTTGTCGCCCTTGGCGTCGGGCGCGCCCACGCCCAGGTGGTCCCAGTGGGCGCTGTAGATCACCGTCTCGCCGGGGCGCTGGCGGCCCTCGACGCGGCCAACCACGTTCTTTGAGACGATCACTTGCCGGTCGATCGCGTACTCGGCTGTGAGGCTCGCGTCCTTGAGCAGCTGAGGCTGGAATTCGCGCGTCTGCGCGAGCTTCTTCTGCGCCTCGAAGTCCAGGCCCGCGCGGCGCAGCAGCTCGACCGCCACGTCGCGCTGGATCCAGGCTTCCAGCTTGGGATGCACGGCGGCCGGCTGGTCGCGCTCGATGTCGAGCATCGTCGCGGTGTTGGAGTTCTTCACCGTGGCCCAGCCGTAGGCGGCGGGCGCGGTCTCGTGCACGATCAGCACGCCCAGGGCGCCGCGGCGCGCGGCCTCCTCGAACTTGTAGGTCCAGCGACCGTAGTAGGTCATGGCCTTGCCGCCGAAATCGCCGCTGCCGGTTTCGAAATCGGGGTCGTTCACCAGAACCACGGCGATCTTGCCCTTGAGGTCGACGCCCTTGTAGTCATCCCAGCGCCGCTCGGGCGCGCTCACGCCGTAGCCCACGAAGACCAGCGGCGCCTGCTGGATCGAAACAGAGATCGAGCCGTCCATCGCGGCGCGCACCGCGATCTGCTCGCCCTGCACCAGCGCGTCGCGCTGCGTGCCCACCTGGAGCGCGAACTGCGGCGTGCCGCGGAATTCGGTCTTCACCAGCGGCACCGATTGCGTCCAGCCGCGCTTGCCGCCCTCGAGGTCGCCGCCGGGCACGAGGCCCGCGGCCTTGAACTGGGCCACGAGGTAGTCGACCGTCTTCGCCTCCGCCGGCGTGGCGGGCGCGCGGCCCTCGAAGTCGTCGCCGGAGATGGTCTTCACGATCTGCGACAGGCGCTGCGGATCGAAGCGCGGCGCCGGGTCGGCGGCCAGCGCGCCCGCGGCGCCGCATGCGAGGCCGATGCCGAAAAGAAACGAAGGAAGGGCAAGCCGCTGGGTCATGCGAGGCTCCTGAATGGGGAAGCCCCGGATGCTAGTCAGCAAGCCACGGTCAACGCGCCATACCCTCGCGCGCTCCCGGAGAACCTTAGTTAGCGCGCGCCCTGGCACGCTCCGTGCGGGCGGTGCGATAGCGCAAGCCTAAAATCCCCGCCCACCACATGCATCCCGCCACCGCGGACAAAGAGGACCCTCGAATGAACCCCATCCGCCGCGCCCTGGCTTCCGGCCTTGTCGGCCTCGCTGCCGTCACGCTCGCCTTCGGTGCCCAGGCCCAGAACCGCGAACTCACCGTGGCCTCCAGCGCCACCTACGCGCCCTTCGCCTTCGAGAACAAGGACAAGCAGATCGTCGGCTTCGACATCGACATCATCAACGCCATCGCCAAGCAGCAGGGCCTGAAGATCAAGATCGTCAACACACCCTTCACCGGCATCTTCGGCGCGCTGAACAACGGCGATGTCGACCTGGTGATCTCGGGCGTGACCATCAACGACAAGCGCAAGCAAAGCTACGACTTCACACCGCCCTACTTCGCGGCCCGCCAGCTGATCGCGCTGCCGAAGAACAGCACGGTCGCTTCGCTGAAAGACCTGGCCGGCAAGAAGATCGCCGTGGTGAGCGCCTCCACCGCCGACGACATCGCCTCGCGCGAGTTCGGCAAGACCAGCCCCAACATCCGCCGCTTCGAGAGCACGCCGCTCATCATTTCGGAGCTGGCCGGCGGCGGCGTCGATGCGGCCATGGGCGACAACGGCGTCATTGCCTACCGCGTCGCGCAACACGCCGACCTGAAGACGCTGGACGACAAGTCCTTCCCCGAAGAGGGCTTCGGCATCGTGGTGAAGAAGGGCGACAAGGCGCTGCTCGACAAGCTCAGCGCGGGCCTCGCGGCCATTCGCGCAGACGGCAGCTACGTCACGATCTACAAGAAGTGGTTCAACAAGGACCCGAACGTGCGCTGAGCCGCACGGCACCTGTGACCCGATCACGGCCGCCCTCGAAGCGGCCGTTTGTTTTTTCGAGAGTGATGACGCGAAGGCGATGAATATGGAACAACCGATCCTGCTGTTTGGATGGTTCCGCTGGGACATCCTGGTCGAATACAAGGACCTGTTCTGGCAAGGCGCATGGATGACGCTGCGCATGACGGTGGTGTGCGTGCTGCTGGGTTCGAGCTGGGGCCTGTGCCTCGCGCTCGCGCGCCTCGCGCAGCCTCGCCATGCGCCGTGGACCTGGGTCGCGCGCTTCTTTTTGCGCTGGCCGGCCACGGTGTACGTGAGCTTCTTTCGCGGCACACCGCTGTTCGTGCAGATCCTGCTCATCCACTTCGCGGTGATGCCGGTGTTCATCCACCCGACGAGCGGCCTCCTCATCGACGGCGAGCTCGCGCGCACCTTGAAGCAGGAGCATGGCGCACTGATCTCGGGCGTGGTGGCGCTCACGCTCAACTCGGCGGCGTACATCTCGGAGGTGTTCCGCGCGGGCATCCAGTCGATCTCTCGCGGGCAGTTCGATGCGGGCCGTTCGATCGGCTTCTCGCCCGCGCAGGTGATGCGCTACGTGGTGCTGCCGCAGGCCTTCCGCCGCATGCTGCCGCCGCTGGGCAACAACGCGATCGCGCTCTTGAAAGACACCTCGCTCGTTTCCGCCATCGGCCTGGCCGAACTGGCCTATGCGGCGCGCACCGTGGCCGGGGCGTATGCGCGCTACTGGGAGCCGTACCTCGCGATCTCGGTCATCTACTGGGTGATGACGCTGGTGCTGACCACGATGCTGCGACGCCTCGAACACCGCCTCGCACGCAGCGACCGCGGTTGAGAAAAAACCGCGCGCCACAATAGCGCCACATGCCACCGATAACGACCGAAGAGACACCCCTTCCGCCCACGCGGCCGCAACCCTCGAAGTTCGCGGCGCTCGAGCCCCTGAAGCTCCCCGTGTTCCGCATGCTGTGGAGCACCTGGCTCATCGCCAACATCTGCATGTGGATGAACGATGTGGCCGCGGCGTGGATGATGACCTCGCTGACCACCTCGCCGATCTGGGTCGCGCTGGTGCAGTCGGCCTCCACGCTGCCCGTCTTCCTGCTGGGCCTTCCGAGCGGCGCGCTGGCCGACATCCTGGACCGCCGGCGCTGGCTGGTGGCCACCCAGTTCTGGCTGGCCGGCACGGCCATCGTGCTGTGCGCGGCACTGGCGCTCGACCTGATGACGGCGCCCCTCTTGCTCGCGCTCACCTTCGCCAACGGCATCGGCCTGGCGCTGCGCTGGCCGGTGTTCTCGGCCATCGTGCCCGAGCTGGTGCCGCGCCCTCAACTACCGGCGGCGCTGGGGCTGAACGGCATCGCGATGAACGCCTCGCGCATCGTCGGCCCGCTCACGGCCGGCATGCTGATCGCGAGCGCGGGGACCATCTGGGTGTTCGCACTCAATGCGGTGCTGTCGGTGGCCTCGGGCTTCGTGGTGCTGCGCTGGCGGCGCGAGCACACGCCCAATCCGCTGGGGCGCGAGAAGCTCATCAGCGCGATGCGCGTGGGCGTGCAGTTCGTGCGGCAGTCGCAGCGCATGCGGGCGGTGCTCACGCGCATCTCGATCTTCTTCTTTCACTCGACGGCGCTGCTCGCGCTGCTGCCGCTGCTGGCGCGCAACCTCAAGGGCGGGGATGCGGGCACCTTCACGCTGCTGCTGGCCGCGATGGGCTCGGGCGCGATCGTCGCGGTGCTGTTCCTGCCGCGGCTGCGCCAGGCGATGGGGCGCGACCAGCTGGTGCTGCGCGGCACGCTGCTGCAGTCGGGCGCGACGGCGGTAATGGCCTTCGCGCCCAATGCGTGGGTGGCGGTGCCGGCGATGTTCTTCGGCGGCATGGCGTGGATCACGGTGGCCAATTCGCTCTCGGTGTCGGCGCAGCTCGCATTGCCCGACTGGGTGCGGGCGCGCGGCATGTCGATGTACCAGATGGCCATCATGGGCGCGAGCGCGATCGGCGCGGCGCTCTGGGGCCAGGTGGCGACGATGACGGCGCTGCACCACAGCCTGGCGATTGCAGCGGTGAGCGGCACGCTGCTGATGCTCGTCGCCCTGCGCTGGGTGACCGACGTCACGGGCGAGGACGACACCAGCCCCGCCGAAGCCGGCTGGGCCGCCGGCCCGCCGGCCGAGGCGCCGCAGGAAGAGGGCCGCGTGGTGATCACGGTCGAATACCTGATCGAGCCGGCGCGCGCCGCCGCCTTCCACATCGTGATGCAGCAGACACGCCGCGCGCGCCTGAGCCAGGGCGCCATCGGGTGGGAGCTGCTGCACGACATCGCGCAGCCCAGCCGCTACGTGGAGCAGATCGTGGACGAGTCGTGGACCGATCACCTGCGCCGCTTCAACCGCGCGACGGCCAGCGACATGGTGCTGCGGGAGCGGCGGCTGGCGTTCCATATCGGCGAAACCTCGCCGGTCGTGACGCGGTACATCGTCCGGCGCTGAGGGCCGGGCGCCGGGGATCGGGCCCGGCGAATACGGAAGTTCGTAGGTTTCCGAATTGTTAATTGCACTGAATAATGGGCAAGGGGTCGATACAGGCCCCTTGCGGACGTGCAGAAAACAAGAAGGAGCAAGGACCATGCGTTTGGAGCAGCGCCCCCTATCTTCCCGCCGCACACCGGCATCTCCTCTCACTTGTATCGTGGCCGCCCTTGCGGGAATGGCCGGCGGCACCGCCAGCGCGGCGTGCGGCCCCACCGCCACGCCGGGCACCGGCCAGAGCGTGGTCTGCGACGGCACGACGACCGGCTCGGCCAGCGTGATCGCCGCGCCGGGCAGCACCGGCGTTGCCATCACCGTGGACAGCGGCGCCACGTTGACCACCAACGCCACGCAGGTCCTGCTGGTGCGCGATGCCAGCACGATCACGAACAACGGCAGCATCACGGTCTCGGGCGGTTCGGGCTCGGCGCGCGCGGCGATGGTGGCCACGGGCAACGACAACACGATGACCAACAACGGCGCCATCCGCACCACGAGCGGCGGCACCTCGGGCATCCTGGTGACGTCGAACAGCAGCACGCGCACGCTCATCACCAACAACGGCACGATCACCACCTCGGGCGGCAGCTCGCATGGCATCTCCACGCTGGGCCCGGGCAACACGATCATCAACAACGGCACCATCACGGTGGGCGGCACGTCGGCCAAGGGCGTGTACATGCAGGGCGGCAACCTGGTGACCAACCTCCTGGTCAACACCGGCAGCATCGCCACCACGGGCGCCAACTCGCCGGCGGGCGGCGCCGATGCCGTGCATGCCAACACCCTGGGCGGGACCTTCTTCTCGCGCGTGGAAAACCGCGCCGGCGGCTCGATCTCGAGCGCCAACGGCTACGGCTACCGCGGCCAGAACGGCAACGACACGCTGGTCAATGCCGGCACCATCGAGGGCCACGGCGGGGCCGACAACACCGACGCGATCTACATGGGCGCCCTGGGCACCGGCACGCTGATCCTGCAGACCGGCTCGGTCATCAGGGGCGGCGCGGACGGCGGCGGTGCGCGCTCGGACACCTTCCTCGAAGGCCGCGGCACGGTGGACAACGCCTTCCGCAGTTTCCGGAATTTGACGATGCGCGGCACCGAATGGTCGTGGCTCACCGATGCGAGCTTCTCGGAGTCGGTACGGATCGAGTCGGGCCGCTTCAATCTCCCCGCCACGCTGACCAGCCCGGTCATCAACGTGCTCCCCGGCACCACGGTCGCCGGCACCGGCACCTTCGCGGGCAACGTGACGAACCAGGGCACGCTTTTGCCCGGCCCGAACGACGGCGTGAACTTCGGCGCCTTCACGGTGCGCGGCAACTACCTGGGCAACGGAGCGCTGATGCAGATCAACACCGTGCTGGCCGGCGACAACGCGCCTTCCGACCGGCTGGTGATCGACGGCGGCGCGGCCTCGGGCGGCACCGCGATCCGCGTGGTCAACCGCGGCGGCATGGGCGCGCCGACGCTGGCCGACGGCATCCTGGTGGTGCAGACGGTCAACGGCGGCACCACGGCCACCCAGGCGTTCTCGCTCGCGCAGCCGGTCGAGGCCGGTGCGTACACCTATCGCCTGTTCCGCGGCGGCGCGGCCGGCAACAACCCGGACAACTGGTACCTGCGCAACAGCGGCTACCTGGTCGGCGGCGTGGTGGTGGGGTCGGTCACCGAGGCGCTCGAGGTCGCCGCGGAAACGCCGAACGTGCCCGGCGCGCCGGCGCCCGTCGTCGAGCAGGTCAAGCTCTACCGGCCCGAGGTGGCGCTCTACAGCAGCGTGCCGCTGGTGGTGCGCCAGCTCGGCCTCGCGCAGCTGGGCAGCTTCCACGACCGACAGGGCAACCAGCAGCTGCTTGCGGACGACGAAGGCCGGCAGGCTTCCTGGGGGCGGGTCTTCGGCGAAAGCACGCGCCAGCGCCTGCGCGGCGATGCGAATCCGCAGTTCGACGGCAACATCCACGGGCTGCAGCTGGGCCACGATTTCCTGGTGGGCACCGACGCCTCGGGCGGACGCCACCGCGTGGGCCTGCTCGGCGGCTACACGCGGGCGAGCGGCGACACCAGCGGCATGGCGGGCGGCGCGACCAACGCGGCCACCGGACGCCTGAGCGTCGAGGGCTACGGCCTGGGCGCGTACTGGACGCGCGTGGCGGCGAGCGGCTGGTACAGCGACGCCGTGCTCATGGCCACGCGCTTCAAGACCGATGCGCAGTCCACGCTCGGGCGCGGCGGCCGGCCGCATGGCAAGACGATCACCGCCTCGCTCGAAGCCGGCTATCCGTTCGCGCTGGGCGACAACGTCTCGCTGCAACCGCAGGTGCAGCTGATCTGGCAGCGCAGCTCGGTCGACGATTTCGACGACGGCCTCTCCACCGTGCGCTTCCAGCGCGACAACGCCGTCACCGGGCGCCTCGGCGCGCGGCTGGAGGGCCGCTTCAGCGCCGCGGGCGGCACCTGGAAGCCGTACGCCAAGGCCAACCTCTGGCACACCTTCAGCGGCACCAACGCGCTCTTCTTCGGCCCGACCGACCAGGTCGCCAACCGGCGCAACGCGAGCGCGCTCGAAGTGGGTGCGGGCGTGGTGGGGCAGGTGAGCAAGACGGTGGCGATGTACGGCGGGCTCGCGTACACGCGGGCCATTGGCAACGACGGCGAGCGGTCCGGCATGCAGGGGCAGGTGGGGATGCGGGTGCGCTGGTAACCGGATGCCGTTGACCAGTTGATCTGGTTTGGGTGGCGTTTTCGGATGCGCGCACAGGCGTACGGGTAATTGCGGAGCTACTTTTTTTGACCGAATGGATGATTTAAGTCATCATCCGGCCGTCGCGTCACGAGGTATCCCCCGATGAATCCGCCCCAACTGCGCAGCCGCTTCTGGTCCGACCTGACCAGCGAAGAGTTCTCCCGCCTGGACCGCGAACGGCTCATCGCCGTGTTGCCGGTGGGTGCCACCGAGCAGCACGGTCCGCACCTGCCGATGTCGACCGACACCGCCACCATCGACGGCATGGTGCGCGCCACGCTCCCGCACCTGCCCGACGACCTGCCGGTGCTGTTTCTCCCCACCGTGCCCTACGGCAAGAGCAACGAGCACTCGCGCTACCCGGGCACGCTCACCGTGTCGGCCAACACGCTGATCTCGCTGTGGAAGGACATCGGCGCCTGCGTCGCCAAGGCCGGCGTGCGCAAGCTCGTGCTCTACAACAGCCACGGCGGCCAGATGAGCGTGATGGACATCGTGGCACGCGACCTGCGTGAGGAGCACGACATGATGGTCGTCGCCGCCAACTGGTACACGCTGGGCCTGCCTGAGGGCCTGTTCACCGCGCACGAGGGCAAGCACGGCATCCATGCGGGCGATCTCGAAAGCTCGGTGATGCTGCATCTCACGCCGGACTACGTGCGGAAGGACCAGTTCCAGAACTTCAGCTCGATGACCGAGCAACTCGCGGCGGAGAACAAGTTCCTCTCGATCACCCCGAGCGGCAAGCTCGGCTGGCAGATGCACGACATCAACCCCTCGGGCGCGGCCGGCGATGCCACGCGCGCCACCGCCGAGAAGGGCGCCGCGGTGCTCGACCATGTGGGCCGTCGCTTCGTCGAATTGCTGCATGAGGTGGACCGCTTCCCGCTGTCGCGCCTCGCCAACGAACCTGCCTGGCGCTAGGCTCGCGCACACCATGGAAAGCACCACGCCATCCACCCCGCCGCTGGTCAGCCTGCGCCACGTCAGCAAGCGCTTTGCCAACGGCACGCTCGCGCTGCAGGGCATGACGCTCGATATCGGCGAGCACGACTTCATCAGTTTTCTCGGCCCCTCGGGCTGCGGCAAGAGCACGGCGCTGCGGCTCATCGCGGGGCTCACCCGGCTCAGCTCGGGCGAGATGCACTGGTCCGGCGCCAACACCGGCAAGACGCAGAGCGACCGAGACCTGGGCTTCGTGTTCCAGGAGCCCACGCTCATGCCCTGGGCCAAGGTGTTCGACAACGTGTGGCTGCCGCTCAAGCTGGCCGGCCAGAGCCGCGATGCGGCGGCGCCGGTCGTGCAGCAGGTGCTGGAGATGGTCGGCCTCTCGCGCTTTGCCGACGTGTACCCGCGCGAGCTCTCGGGCGGCATGAAGATGCGCGTGTCGATTGCGCGCGCGCTGGTCACGCACCCGCGCCTGCTGCTGATGGACGAGCCCTTCGCCGCGTTGGATGAAATGACGCGCATCAAGCTCAACAACGACCTGCTCGCCATCTGGCGCGAGCACCGCTTCTCGGTGGTGTTCGTCACGCACAGCGTGTACGAGTCTGTGTATCTGTCGAACCGCATCGTGGTGATGGCCGCGCGCCCGGGCCGCGTCATTGACGAAATCCGCATCGACGAGCCTTATCCGCGTGGCGAGGAATTCCGCACCTCGAGCCGCTACAACGCGCATTGCACTGCTGTCTCGCAATCCCTGCACGGAGCCCTGCATGGCGTCGACATCGATCACTGAACCCGTGGCCCTCGCGGATGTGGACACGGCGCCCTCCGAAGCCTCACTGCGCGCGCGCGAAGACCGGCTGCGCCGCCGCGAATCGCTCTTGCGCATCGTCGTGCCCGCGGCCATCGTCGCGCTGCTGCTGCTCATCTGGGAATGGACGGTGCGCGCCAACAACATCCCGCACTACATCCTGCCCGCGCCCTCGCTCATCCTGAAGACGCTGTTCGACAACTGGGACACGCTCTCCAGCGCGCTCTGGTTCACCGTGAAGCTCACGCTGCTCGCGCTGCTGGCGGCCATCGTCGGCGGCGTGCTGCTAGCGGTCGCGTTCGCGCTCTTCAAGTGGGTGGAGATCGGCCTCTTCCCGATCGCGGTGATCCTGCAGGTGACGCCGATCATCGCGATCGCGCCGCTGATCCTGATCTACGTGTCGAGCACCACCGCGGCGCTGCTGCTGTGCGCGTGGATCGTGGCGTTCTTCCCGATCCTGTCGAACACCGTCATCGGCCTCAAGAGCGCCGACAGCAACCTGCGCGACCTGTTCCAGCTCTACAAGGCCTCGCCCTGGCAGACCTTCCGCTATTTGCTCGCGCCGAGTGCGCTGCCGTACTTCATGGCGGGGCTGAAGATCGCTGGCGGGCTGAGCCTGATCGGCGCGGTGGTGGCGGAGTTCACTGCGGGCACGGCGGGCAAGGAAACGGGGTTGGCCTCGCGCATCCTCGAATCGAGCTTCCGCACCGAGATCCCGATGATGTTCGCCGCGCTGCTCCTGGTGTCTCTGCTCGGCATCGTGATCTTCATCGTGTTCGCCGCCCTCTCGCGCATGGTGCTGGGGCATTGGCACGAGAGCGAGATGCGTCGTGAACGCTAGGGCGATGCACACGGTCATCGACTGGGACGCCGTGCGCGAAGACCTGCGCGGACTCAACCTGATCACCGCACCCAGCCAGCGCAAGCAGCTTTCAAAAGACTTCTACTGGTACAGCCCCATCCTCACCGCGCAGCTCGCGGGCTGCGTGGCCGACCTCGTGGTGAAGGTCAGCACCGAGGACGACGTGCGGCAGGCCGCGGCGGTCGCCGCGAAGTGGAAGCTGCCCCTCACCGTGCGCGCGGGCGGCACCGGCAACTACGGCCAGTGCGTGCCGCTCGAAGGCGGCATCGTGCTCGACGTGACGCAGATGTGCCGCGTGCTCGACATCCAGGACGGCCGCATGCGCGTGGAAGCCGGCGCGCGCATGCACGACATCGACCTTGCCGCGCGCGAGACCGGGCAGGCGCTGCGCATGTGGCCCTCGACCTGGCATGTGGCCAGCATCGGCGGCTTCATCGCGGGCGGCTTCGGCGGCATCGGATCGTTTCGCCACGGCATCCTGCGCGACCCCGGCAACCTGCTGCGCGCGCGCGTGATGACGGTGGAGCGCGAGCCACGCGTCATCGAGTTGCAGGGCGACGAGATCCAGCAGGTGCACCACGCCTACGGCACCAACGGCGTGATCCTCGACGTCGAGGTGGCGCTGAGCCCGGCGGTCGACTGGGTGCATTGCACGGTGCTCTTCGAGACGTACCGCGGCGCGCTCGACTTCGGCATCGCGGCGCAGGCGCCAACGCTCGACATCTTTTTGCTGTCTACCGTGGAAGCGCGTTTCTCGCCCTACTACACGGCGATGCGCGACCGCTTTCCGATCGACCGGCATGCGGTGTTCACCATGGTCTCGCCCGAGTCGATGGCCGAGTTCCGCGCGTTGGCCGATGCGCACGGCGGCACGATCTCCGTCGCAGGCACCGAGGCCGAACTGCTCGCCGACGGCTTGCCGCCCGCCTACGAGTGCGCCTTCAACCACACGACGCTGCAGGCGCTGAAGGCCGACCGCGGCTGGACCTATCTGCAGGTCGCGTATGCGCAACCGTTCGATCCTTCGGTGGTCGAGCGTCATCTGCAAATCTTCGGCGACGACGTGCTGCAGCACCAGGACTTCGCACGTGCCAACGGCGAGTGCGGCACCTTCGGCATCCTGCTCGTGCGCTGGAAGGGCGAGGCGCACCAGTACGAGGTGATCCGCGAGATCGAGTCGCAAGGCGGCTGCCAGATCTTCAACCCGCATGTGGTCACCATCGAGGACGGCGGCATGAAGACCATCGACACGCAGCAGATCGAGTTCAAGAAGCGCAGCGACCCGATGGGTTTGATGAACCCCGGAAAAACACGCGGATGGCACCCGGACATGGCCGTCGAACGCTGAAAAGATTTAGTCTCCGCATCCCGTACTTTTCAAAACCTCCACAGGAGCACGTTCCCATGCGCATCCCCGCTTTCAATCTCCGACCGCTCGCCCTCGGCCTGGCGCTCGCGGGCGCCGCCTTCGCCGCGCAGGCGCAGGAAAAAGTGGTGTTCGCCACCAACTGGAAAGCGCAGGCCGGCCACGGCGGCTTCTACCAGGCGCTGGTGGACGGCACCTACAAGAAGTACGGCCTCGATGTGGACATCCAGCAGGGCGGCCCGATGGTCAACAACCGGCCCATGCTGCCGGCCGGCAAGGTCGACTTCCTCATGACCGGCAACCTGCTGCAGTCCTTCGACAACGTGAAGAACGGCGTGCCCACCGTGGTGGTCGCGGCCTTCTTCCAGAAGGACCCGCAGGCCATCTTCGCGCACCCGGGCCAGGGCTTCGACACCTTCAAGGACATGACCAAGGCGCCCGTGGCCTTCATCGGCAAGGACGGCCAGTTCAGCTTCTGGCAGTGGATGAAGTCCGAGCACGGCTTCAAGGATTCGCAGCTCAAGCCCTACACCTTCAACGTCGGCCCGTTCCTCGCGGACAAGAAGTCGATCCAGCAGGGCTATGCGATTTCGGAGCCGCTGTCGATCAAGGCGCAGGCCGGGTTCGATCCGGTGGTGCAGCTGCTGGCCGACAACGGCTTCTCGACCTACTCGACCACCATCGAGACGCGCGCCGACCTCATCAAGACCAGGCCCGAGACGGTCCGCAAGTTCGTCGAGGCCTCGATCATCGGCTGGAACAACTACCTCTACGGCGACAACAAGGCGGCCAACGAGATGATCGCCAAGATCAACCCCGACTCGCCTGTGGCCGCATCGCAAGGCTCGATCGACCTCATGAAGAAGATGGGCATCGTGGACAGCGGCGAATCGCTCACCAAGGGCATCGGCGCCATGGACGAAGCCCGCGTGAAGGACTTCTACGACAAGATGGTCAAGGCCGGTCTCTACAAGACGGGCGAGGTCGATCTCTCGAAGGTCGTGACCATGCAGTTCGTGAACAAGGGCGTCGGTGTCGACGTTCGCAAGAAGCTCACCGGCAAGTAAGCCGTCCCGCTTCGCCATTGTTTTTCCCGTGGGTCGCGCGGGGCTTGCGCCGGGGTCAGATGCCGGCGCCTGGGTTGCCATAAGGCACCGCGCGGCCTTTCACTCCTTGGGCTCTGACCCCGTCTCGCCGACAGGCGAACCGGCCCTCCACCATGAAAACGCTCGTCGTCCACTGCCATCCGAACCCTGACAGCTTCAACCACGCGCTCTACCGCACCGCTCTCGAAGCGCTCGAACACCGGCACACCGTCCGGGCCATCGACCTCTACGCCGAGGGCTTCGATCCGACGCTCACCCGCGAAGAGCGCATCGCCTACATCGACAACCCCGACCTGATCCGCGAACGTGTGAAGCCACATGTCGACGCGCTGCTGTGGGCCGAGCACCTGGTGTTCGTGTTCCCCATCTGGTTCTACGGGCCGCCGTCCATGCTCAAGGGCTGGCTGGAGCGGGTCTGGCTGCCGGGCGTGGCCTTCCTGCCGGCCGAGCGCAAGGGCCAGCTCACGAAGTCGGGCATGCGCCACATCCGGCGGCTCACGGTGGTGACCACGGGTGGCTCGCCGCGCTGGTTCCTGAAAGTGATCGGCGACCCCTGCCGGCGACTGTTCACGCGGGGCCTGCGCGCACTGTTCGCATGGCGCTGCAAGGTGACGTGGCTGCAGCTGCACGACATGAACGCCGTCACCGAACGCGACCGCACGCATTTCATCGAGCGCGTTTCGCGCAAGCTGCAGAACATCTAGAGAGCAGAGAGAAGGAGACACCACACCATGAGCCTCGAACGCACGCTGACCGTCCGCGTCGAACGCATCTCGCGCGAGACGCCGGAGATCCTGGCCTTCGAGCTGGCGCATCCGTGGGGGCGCGCGCTGCCGGGGTACGAGGCGGGGGCGCACATCGACGTGCACATGCCGGGCGGGTTCTCGCGGCAGTACTCGTTGGCGCGGGCACCGTCGAATGCACCTTCATACGTGATCGGCGTGAAGCGCGAGCTTGCGAGCCGCGGCGGATCGGCCTCGATGCACGAGCGCGTGCGGGAGGGCGACCTGATCGCGATCAGCACGCCGCGCAATACCTTTCCGCTGCGCGAAGAAGCCACGCATCACTTGCTGATGGCGGGTGGCATCGGCATGACGCCGCTGCTCGCGATGGCCCAGGCGCTCGCGGCGCGCGGTGCGTCGTTCACGCTGTGCGTGTTCGCGCGCAGCGAAGAGCACCTGGCGTTTGCCGATGCGTTGCGCGATCCCGCGCTCGCGCCGCACCTGCGCCTGCACCTGGACCAGGGCGATGCATCGCAGCGCATCGACCTGCAAACGCTGCTGGCCGATCGCGCGCCGGGCACCCATCTCTACGTCTGCGGCCCCGGCGGCTTCATGAAGGCGGTGCGCGACGCAGCCGCGCACTGGCCCGAAGACGCGTTGCACACCGAGTACTTCGCGGCACCGACAGATGCCAACACGACCACCGGCCTGCCCTTCACGCTGAAGCTCGCGCAGCGTGGCATCACGGTGCCGGTGGCGGCCGACCAGACGGCCGTCGATGCGCTGCACGAAGTCGGCATCGACATTCCCGTGTCCTGCCAGCAGGGCCTGTGCGGCACCTGCGTGGTCGAGGGCGATGGCGACGGCGCCGAGCACCGTGACTTCTGCCTCACGGGCACCGAGCGGCGCAGCAAGGTGGCGCTGTGCTGCTCGCGCGCCAAGGGCCTCGAACTGGTGCTGCAGCTGTGAGCATGGAAGAGAAGGACATCGAGAGCGAAAGCGAAGCACCGGCCACGCGCGGCCGGTCGCGCAAGTACACGCAGGTGCTGGGCGTCATCTACCAGGCCGCCATCGAGGTGTTCGCGAGCGAGGGGCTGGCCGGCGCATCGACGCAGGCCATCGCCGACAAGGCCGGGCTCTCGAAGGCGCAGCTGCACTACTACATCGACAGCAAGGAAGCGCTCTACCGGCTGGTGCTGCAGGACATCCTGAACGACTGGATCGTGGTGTTCGGCTTCAGCGACGAAGCCTTCGGTCCGCGCAAGGTGCTGAGCGACCTGATCCACCGCAAGATGGTGTTCTCGTTCCAGCACCCGCTGCGCTCGCGCATCTTCACCGCCGAGATGATGCGCGGCGCACCGGTGCTCAACACGATGATGGACACGAGCAAGGCGCGCACCGACCAAGCCGCCGCCGTGATCCAGAACTGGATGAACCAAGGCCTGATGGACAAGGCCGACCCGATGCTGGTGCTGTTCCACATCTGGGCGGTGACGCAGTTCTATGCGGACCATGCGACGCAGGCCGCGTATTTCCGCAACGTCGCGCAGGACGGCGACGACAAGGACCGGGGCTACCTGATCGCGCAGGTGACGGATTTCCTGCTGAAGGGGGCGGGAGTCAAGTAGCCGCGCCGCATCAACGCTGTGGAAGGTACATGGTGGCTTCGACTTCGACCAGCACCTCGTCCCCCGGCAGGAAACGCGACACCTCGACCACCGTGCTCACCGGCGGCTCGCCCGGATAGAAGAGGCCGCGCACGCGGTTGTAGAACGCGTAGTGCGGCAGGTGGCGGAAGTACTGCACCAGCTTGACCACGTCGTCCATCGTGCCGCCATGCTCGGCCGCAATCTGGCGGATGCGCTCGAGCACGAACCAGCTCTGCGCGACGATGGCCGCCTCGAACACATCGACCGACATCTGGCCGGTGGCGTAGCCCACGCCCTGCAATGCGGTGCGCGCTTCCTCGGGAATGTCGTCGTAGCCCGCGACGGCGCGACGCTTGGCCGGATCGACCGCGACCACGCCGCTCATGAAAACGAAATCGCCGACGCGTTTGGCGGCGGCGTAGTTGGCCATTGGCTTGCCCATGCTCATTGTGTTTTCTCCAGAATTCGACCGCTGCGGATCACCGTGCGCTGCCGCCCGCGCGGGCCGATGAGCTCATGCTCATCGGTGGCCGCGAGCAGCACCAGGTCCGCGGGGCAGCCCGGTGCGATGCGGCCGTCCCACGCGAGGCCAAGCGCCTTCGCGGGGCTGACGGTGATCGCATCGAGCCAGTCGCCCGCGGGCGCGAGGTGCGCCATCTGCACGCCGAGGCCGAAGGTCTCCACGAGGTCGTAGCTGCCGTAGGGATAAAAGGCGTCCTGCACGTTGTCCGTGGCCAGGCTCGCACGCAAGCCCCGTGCCGCCGCCTCGTGGATGCGCGTGATGCCGCGCGGCACGGGCGTGCGGTCCCAGGCGCCTTGCAGGTAGAGGTTGGTGGTGGGCAGCGCGACGATGTGGATTCCGGCGCCGGCGCACAGTGCGAGCGTTTCGTTGGCGACTGCATCGTCCTGCACCGAGAGCGAACAGCAGTGGCCGCAGACGACGCCTTGCTTGAAGTCGCGCGCACGCACGAGTTGGGCGATGCTGCGCAGGCCCGTGGCTTCGGCATCGAGCCCTTCATCGACATGGAAGTCGAGGCCGAGGCCGTGCTGCTGTGCGAGATCGAACACGCGGCCCAGCTTGTGGACAATGCCTTCGTTGCGGTAGACGAACGCACCGAGCACGCCGCCCGCGCGCTTCACCTCACTGGCGATGCGCTCACGCGCCGCGAGGTCCGAGAACACGTCGAGCGGGGTGAGCGAGACGAACTGCAGTTCGACGCGGCCGCGCCATTCCTCGCGCAGTGCTTCGAACACGGCCAACGCGGCCGGCGGTTCGGGCTGCACCCAGTCGATGTGCGTGCGCAGCGCGCGTGTGCCCGACCGCCAGGCGTCGTGCAGCGCGCGTTCCATGCGCAGGCGCAGCGTTTCGCCGGTCCAGCCGGCGCGGTGCTTTTCCATGCGCCCGATGGCCGCGAACAGGTTGCCCTGCGCCGCGCCCACTTCCTGCACCGTGTAGTTCTTGTCGATGTGCGCATGCGCCTCGACCAGCGCACTCAGCAGCGTGCCGCGCGCCTGTCTCTGCGAGGCACTGGGCACGATGGCCGTGACCTTGTCGCCATCGAGCGTGATATCGAAGACCTGCGCATCGCCCACCGCAAAGCCACGCAGCGGCGCCGGAATGCGCAGCGCCTCGAGCTTCATGCGCGCTGTTGCAGTGCGCGCAGCCAGCCCAGGCCCGCGGAAGTGCCGCCGGGCTCCGAGCCGCGCTTGGGCTTGTACTCGCAGCCGACCCAGCCCTGCCAGCCGCTTTGCTTCGAGACCTCGTCGATCACGTCGAAGAGATAGCCGTAGTTCTGCTCGCCGATATCGGGCTCGTGGCGCTCGGGCACGCCGGCGATCTGCAGGTGGCCGACGCGGCCGGTGGGCAGGTACTTGCGGATCTTCATCGCCACGTCGCCTTCGACGATCTGGCAGTGGTACAGGTCCATCTGCACCTTGAGGTTCGGCGCGCCTACCGTTTCGACGATCTCGTGCGCATGGTCTTGCCGGTTGAGGAAGAAGCCGGGGATGTCGCGCGTGTTGATCGGCTCGATCAGCACGTCGCGGCCCGCCTTCGCGGCTTCTTCGGCGGCCCAGCGCAGGTTGTCGAGGTACACGGGCTGCACCGCATCGCGCTGCAAGTCTTGCGGTACGAGGCCGGCCATGACGTGGATGCGCGGGCAGTCGAGCGCCACGGCGTAGTCGATGGCTTTGGCGATGCCATCGCGGAACTCGGCGTCGCGGCCGGGCAGGCATGCAAGGCCGCGCTCGCCGCCCTCCCAGTTGCCGGGCGGACCGTTGAAGAGCACCTGCTGCAGGCCGTTGTGCTTCAGGCGCGCGACGATGTCTTCCTTCGAGAAGGCATAGGGGAACAGGTATTCGACGGCCTTGAAGCCGTCTTTGGCGGCGGCATCGAAACGGTCGAGGAAATCGAGCTCGGGATAGAGCATCGAGAGGTTGGCGGCGAATTGAGGCATGGGTTGCTTTGATTACCAGCGCGCACCGAAGGTGGTGCGCAGTTCATCGATCTGATCGGCATCCAGCGGCGCGGGCCTTGCGGCACCGGTGAGCATCTGGAGCCTGGCGGTTTCCTCGAGTTCCTCAAGCACGGCCATCGCGGCGGCCGGCGTCTCGTGCCACACGTTGGGTCCGAGGCGTTCGAGCATCACGGCGCGGATGGGCGTGCCCGCGGCGCCGAAGCGCTCTATGGCTTGCGCCACCTTTTCTGCCGCTTCAGGCGCGCCGGGGCGGTGGTACGGAATGAGCGGCACATGGCCGACCTTCATCACGAAGTAGGGCGTGAGCGCGGGCAGCAGTTCGCCGCCCGACGCGTTCAGCGTGAGCGCCACGCAATGCGTGCTGTGCGTGTGAATCACGCAGGCCGTCTGTGCATCGAACTGGCGCGCGGCTGCGTAGATGCGCGTGTGCAGCGCGATGGTCTTGCTGGCGCGGTCACCACCGACCTGCTTGCCGTCCGCATCGAGCCGCGCAAGCCGCGCCGGATCGAGAAAGCCCAGGCACGCATCGGTCGGCGTGATGAGGAAGCCATCGTCCAGCCGCACGCTGATGTTGCCCGCCGTCGCATGCACGTAGCCGCGCTCGAACAGGCTGCGGCCGACCCGGCAGATTTCTTCGCGCGCTTGGTTCTCGGTCATGCCAGCACTGTAAAGGCCTTGGTGAAGAAATCGTCGCCGCCGAAGTTGCCGGACTTGAGCGCGATGTGCACCCCCGCGCCCTGCGCGGCTTCCGCGCGCGCGTGGCACCACGGCACGCCGGGGTCGATCTGCGGGCCGATCTGCATCTGCGCGATGCCCAGCGCCTGCACGCACGCGCCCGAGGTTTCGCCGCCCGCGACGACCAGTTGGCGCACGCCCTGGTCGACCAGGCCGCGTGCGATGGCGGCGATGGTGCGCTCGACCATCGCACCGGCCTCGTCGACACCGAGCTTGCCCTGCACCGATTTCACGGCGCCGGCTTCGGCGGTGGAATAGACCAGCACCGGTTGCTTGCCGACCAGCGGCGCGGCCCAGGCCAGCGCTTCGGCCGCCACATCGACACCTGCCGCAATGCGCAGCGGGTCGATCGCCAGCGCCGCGCCGCCGCGCTGGATGAAGTCGAGCACCTGCCGGTTGGTGGCGAGCGAGCAGCTGCCCGACACCACCGCGCGCAGCCCGCCCGCTGCCGGCAATGCGCTGGCTTGCGACGAAGGGGCAAGGCCGAAGTTCGCTGGCAGCCCGATGGCCACGCCCGAACCCGCGGTGACCAGCGGCATCTTCGCGAGCGCCGGGCCGAGGCGCAGCAAATCATCGTTCGACACCGCATCGACGATGGCGATCGAGATGCCCTCGCTCTTCAACTGCGCGATGCGCTCGGTGATCGCAGCATCGCCGCGCGCCACCACCGTGTGGTCGATCAACCCGACCTTGCGCATGCACTGCGCCTGCAGCACGCGCACGAGGTTGGCATCGGTCATCGGCGTGAGCGGATGGTTCTGCATGCCGCTCTCGTTGAGCAGCACATCGCCCGCGAACAGGTAGCCCTTGAAGACGGTGCGCTTGTTGTCGGGGAAGGCAGGCGTGGCGATGGTGAAGTCGCATTCGAGCGCATCCATCAGCGCCTCGGTGACCGGGCCGATGTTGCCCTGCGGTGTGCTGTCGAAAGTCGAGCAGTACTTGAAGTAGATCTGCTGCGCGCCCTGCGCCTGCAGCCAGCGCAGCGCGTCGAGCGATTGCGCGATGGCCTCGGCCGGCGCGATGGTGCGCGACTTGAGCGCGACCACGACGGCATCGACGTCCGCATCGAGCGGCGTGGCCGGCACGCCGATGGCCTGCACCACGCGCATGCCCGCGCGCACGAGGTTGTTGGCGAGGTCGGTCGCGCCGGTGAAATCGTCGGCGATGCAGCCGAGCACTAGTTTGCCCATGGATCAGTCCTTGGTAGCGACAGGCAGTTTCACGGCCTGCGGGTTCTCGCGCACGTAGTCGCGCAGGATGGCGTCGAAGCTCGCGTCGGCCTTGAGGCCCAGCGCTTCTGCGCGCGCGGCGTGGATGCGACTCGGCCAGCTGGTGACGATCTTGGCGACCTGCGCATCGGGCGTCCAGTCGATCAAACCCGTGGCGTCCTTGCCCGCGATGCGTTCGAGCGCATCGGCCATCTCGCGCACGGTGGTGGTCAGCGCGGGCAGGTTGATGGCGGTGCGCGCGCCCCATTCGGTCGCGCTCGCGGTGGCCGCGCGCACGATGCCGGCGACGGTGTTGCCGGGCGACGCCAGTGCGACCGGCGTTTCGGGTGCCACGGGGCAGCGCGCACGCTCGCCGGCTAGCGGCTCGCGCAGCATGCCGCTCAGGAAGCTGGAGGCCGCACCGTTGGGCCGGCCTGGTCGCACCGACACCGTCATGAGCCGCACGTTGCGGCCCTGCACGAAGCCCTTGCGCGTGAAGTCGGCCACGAGCTGCTCGCCGATGAATTTCTGGATGCCATAGCTGTTCTGCGGCGTCGGCAGCGTGGTGTCCTCGATCACCGCGGGCAGGCGCTGCTCGGGCGAATCGCCGAACACCGCGACCGAGCTGGAGAACACGAACACCGGCGCATGGCCCGCACGGCGGCAGGCGTCGAGCAGTGCGCGGGTGGTGTCGAGGTTGCTGCGCATGCCGAGGTCGAAATCGGCTTCGCATTCGCCGCTCACTGCCGCGGCGAGGTGGAAGACGGCATCGGTGTCGGCCAGTGGCAGCACGCCATTGCCGGCCTGCTCGTAGAGATCGCCCTGCACGAATTGGATGCGCGTATCGGCTGCGAGGTCGGCGGGCGGCGTCACGCGGTCGGCCAGCGTGATGCGCGAGATGTCTTTGGCTGCGCCGCCAGCCAATGCGAGCGGGCCGCCCGCGAGCAGCGTGCGCGCGAGCCGTGCGCCGAGAAAGCCGCAGCCGCCGGTGATGAGGATGTTCATGGTGTCGTCTTGTCTTTGCGAGTTCGTTCAGGAAATGGCGGGCAGGAAGCGCAGCAGCGCATCGGCGACCGCCTCGGGCGCTTCGCGCTGCGGGAAATGACCCACGCCGTCGAGCAGTTCGCGGCGGTACGGGCCGCTGAAGAAACGCTCCTTGCCGACCGAGGTGTCGGGATGATTGCAGCTGTCGGCCGCGCCATGCAACACGAGCGTCGGCACCGGCAGCACCGGTGCAGGGTTGAGCGCGGCGTCGTCCGCCGCATAGCGCGGATCGCCGGGCGTGAAGCCCCAGCGATGGCGGTACGAATGCAGCACCACCTTCGCCCAGTCGTCACCTTCGAAGGCGGCGGCGGTGGCCTCGAATTCGGCGGGGTCGTACCAGCCCTCGGGTGCCCAGGTGTTCCACATCGTTCGCGTGAAGGCGATGCGGTCGTCGTGCACCGTGCGCTCGCCGCGCGGCGTGGCCATGTACCAGTGGTACCAGTAGTTGCGCGCCTGTTCGAGCGCCATCGGCTGGTCGGGGGCGTTGGTGCCGTAGCCGACGGACATCAGCACCAACGCACGCGCCATCTCGGGCCGGAGGCCGCATGCGTTGGCGACCGCGCGGGCGCCCCAGTCGTGGCCGACCAGCGCGGGCTTGTCGAGGCCGAGCGCATCGATGAAGTCGAGCAGGTCGCGGCCCAGCGCCGAGAGCTGGCCGCTGCGCGGCGTGTCGCCGTGCAGGAAGCGCGTGGGCGCGAAGCCGCGCAGTGCAGGGGCGAGCACGCGCCAACCGGCGGCGGCGAGCTTCGGCGCCACGCCGTGCCAGCAGCGCGGGCTGTCGGGCCAGCCGTGCATCAGCACGACGGTCGCGGTGCCGCCGGGGTTCCATTCTTCATAGCCGATGTGCAGCAGTGGGGTGTCGACGGTCTTGATGTCGCTCATGAGGCTTTTCCTTTCGCGGCCGGCAGTTCGATGCCCGGGAAGATCTTGATGACCGCACTGTCGTCCTCGCGCGCGAAGCCCGCGGTCGATGCCTGCATGAACATCTGGTGCGCGGTGGACGACAGCGGCAGCGGAAACTTGCTCGCGCGCGCCACGTCGAGCACGAGCCCCAGGTCCTTCACGAAGATGTCGACGGCCGACAGCGGCGTGTAGTCGCCCGCGAGCACGTGCGCCATGCGGTTCTCGAACATCCAGCTGTTGCCTGCGCTGTGCGTGATGACTTCGTAGAGCGCGTCCGGGTCCACGCCCTCGCGCAGGCCCAGCGCCATCGCTTCGGCGGCCGCGGCGATGTGCACGCCGGCCAGCAGCTGGTTGATGACCTTCACCTTGCTGCCCGCGCCGGCCGAATCGCCGAGGCGGTAGACCTTGGCGGCCATCGCGTCGAGCATGCCGCCGGCCTTGGCATAGGCGGCGGGCGTGCCGGCGGTCATCATCGTCATCTGGCCGCTCGCGGCCTTGGCGGCGCCGCCGGAGATCGGCGCGTCGAGGTACAGGATGCCCTGCGCCGCGAGGCGCGCTTCGAGCGCGACGGACCAGTTCGGATCGACGGTGGAGCACATCACGAAGAGGCTGCCGGGCTTCATCGACGCTGCACAACCGGGCGTGGTGCCGTCGCCGAACAGCACCGATTCGGTCTGCGCCGCATTGACGACCACGCTGACCACGATGTCGCACTGCGCGCCAAGCGCGGCGAGCGTGTCGCAGGCCGTGCCGCCATCGCGCGCAAAGGCTTCGGCGACGCCGGGGCGCACGTCGAACACATGCGGCGCGTGGCCCGCGCGGCGCAGCGATTGCGCCATGCCGCTGCCCATGGCGCCGAGGCCCACGAGGCCGACGACGGGGGTGTTGCTGGGGGTGTCTGTCATGGTGTCGTTTCTCCGATCAGCGGTTGACGAGTTGCTTGGGCGTGAGCCACACGCCGATGGCGCCGAGCACCAGCGCCGCGGCCAGCACGTACATGCCGATCTGCGTGCTGCCCGTGAGGTCTTTCAGATAGCCGATGAGGTAGGGGCTCACGAAGCCCGCGAGGTTCCCCACCGAGTTGATGGCCGCGATGCCGGCAGCCGCGGCCGTCCCCGAAAGGAAGGCGGTGGGCAGCGACCAGAAGAGCGGCGCGCAGGTCAGCACGCCGGCCGCCGCGAGCGAGAGGAACGCGAGCGACACGGCCGTGTTCTGCGTGTACGAGGCGGCCACGGTGAAGCCCACGGCGCCCATCATCGCGGGCACGATCAGGTGCCAGCGGCGCTCCTGCCGGCGGTCGGCGCTGCGGCCGAAGAGGTTCATCGCGACGATCGCGCAGACGAACGGAATCGCGCTCAGGAGGCCGATGTTGAAGTTGCCCTGCACGCCCGTGGCCTTCACCAGCGTGGGCAGCCAGAAGGTCAGCGCGTACTGGCCCATGACGAAGGCGAAGTAGATGAGCGCCATCCACCACACGCGCGCATCGCGGAACACCGCGGCCACCGAATGCGGGCCCTTGGCGCCGTGCGCCTGGTCGCGCTCGACCTCGCGCTGCAGCAGCGCCTTTTCCTCGGGCGAGAGCCAGCGGGCCTGCTGGATGCCGTTGTCCAGGTAGAAGAGAACCATCACGCCGACGAGCACCGCGGGAATGGCCTCGATGACGAACATCCACTGCCAGCCGTGCATCGACGAGACACCATGGAAGGCGTCCATGATCCAGCCCGACAGCGGATTGCCGAAGATGCCCGCCACCGGGATCGCCGACATGAAGACCGCGATGATCCGCGCGCGCCGGTGCGACGGGTACCAGTGCGTGAGGTAGAGGATCACGCCGGGATAGAAGCCCGCCTCGGCCACGCCGAGCAGGAACCGCAGGATGTAGAAGCTGGTGGGCGTCTCCACGAACACGAAGCATGCGGAGAGGATGCCCCAGGTGATCATGATCCGCGCGATCCACATGCGCGCGCCCACGCGGTTGAGCAGCAGGTTGCTCGGCACCTCGAAGAGGAAGTAGCCGAGGAAGAAGATGCCGGCGCCCAGGCCGAACACCGTTTCGCTGAAGCCCAGGTCCTGCCCCATCTGCAGCTTGGCGAAGCCGACGTTCACCCGGTCGAGATACGCGACCACGTAGCAAAGCATCAGGAAGGGAACGAGGCGCCAGAAAACCTTGGAATAGGCGCGCTTCTCGAGCGCGGTGTCGGGCGGCAGGCCGGCCATGGCCGAAGGCGCGCCGGCCTGGAGGGTTGGAGTCATGGAAGGAAGTCGCTTGCTTTGGATGAGAGAAGCGAGGTCGTCCCGTCGCCATGCAGCGCGGCCGCCTCTTGATTTGTCAGGTCATCATACAAATTCAAGACAAATTGGCCGACCCGGGTAAACCCTCAAGCAACACCTCGTTTCCTTCTTATTTGCCCGCGGGCCAGCCTTCGACCAGCGGCCGCGCGAGCTGCGCGCCTTCCTGCTGCCAGAAGGCCGGATCGGCCTGCTCGATGCGGCGGATCGCGTTGTCCATGTGCGACTTGGCCGCCTCGCGGGCGCGGAGCGCGTCGCCAGCCTCGATGGCTTCGACGATCTGCGCATGTTCCTGCGCGACCTCGCGCGCAAAGTCCGCCCGGCGCGCCTCATTGGCGCGGGTGACGCGCGTGGCACCGTGCAGGAACTGTCGCAGGTACTGCAGCGTGCCGATCAGGAACGGGTTGCGCGCGGCCTCCGCGATGGCGCGATGAAAGCGCACGTCCTCGTCGGCACCGTTGCCGCCGGCCGCCACCGCGGCATGCAGCGCGTCGATGGCGTCGCGGATGCGTTGCACGTCTTCAGGGGTACGGCGTTCGGCCGCGAGCGCGGCCACTTCCGCTTCGAGCGCGCGGCGCAACTCGACCATCTGGATCACCGCTTCACGCGAGGCGACATGCGGCATCTCGAAGCGGAGCGGCTCGACGCCGGCAGCGCGCACATACACGCCGCTCCCCTGGCGCGAATCCACGAGCCCCAACGACTTGAGCCGCGAGACCGCTTCACGAATGACGGTTCGGCTCACGCCGAACTGCTCGGCAAGCACCGCTTCGGTCGGCAGACGGTCGCCTTCGGACAGGCGCCCGCTGCGCACCTCGGCCGCAAGCGCATCGGCCACCTGGTCGGCCAGGCGGACGGCGGGGGCGAGGGATTGGAAGCGGGCGGTCATGGACCGCGCGACTCTAACGCAGGCCTGCGCGCACTACACCCCGCCGGGGCTCAGCCCAGTGCGTATCTCGCAGCCCGCGCAATGCTCGCCGCGTCCACGCGGAAGAACGCGCGCAACGCGGCGCGCGTGTCGCTGCGGCCGAACCCGTCGGTGCCGAGCGTGAGGTAGCGGCGGCCTTCGGGGAGGAAGGCGCGCACGCTCTCGGGCACGCTGCGCACGTAGTCGGTGGCGGCGACGATCGGGGCCTTGCCTGCGCCGAGCTGCTGCGCGATGAACGGCACACCCGCTTCTTCGCCGGCGATCGCGCGCTGCTCGCTCGCCACGCCATCACGCGCGAGTTCGCTCCAGCTCGTGACGCTGAACACCTCGGCCTCGATGCCTTCGTCGGCCAGCAACTGCGCGGCCTTCACGACCTCGGTGAGGATCGCACCCGAGCCCATCAGCGTGACCTTCTTCTTGGCTTTGCCCGAAGTGGGCGCGTAGACGCCGAAGCGATAGCACCCGCGCAGGATGTCCGCTTCTGCACCTTGGGGCACATCGGGCTGCGCGTAGTTCTCGTTCATGAGCGTGACGTAATAGAAAACGTCCTTCTGCTCGACCATCATTTCGCGGATGCCCGCATCGACGATCACCGCCATCTCGCCCGCATAGGCCGGGTCGTAGGCCTTGCAGTTCGGGATGGTCGCGGCCACGAGGTGGCTGCTGCCGTCCTGGTGCTGCAGGCCCTCGCCGCCGAGCGTGGTGCGGCCCGACGTGGCGCCGAGCAGGAAGCCGCGCGCGCGCTGGTCGGCCGCGGCCCAGATCGCATCGCCCACGCGCTGGAAACCGAACATCGAGTAGTAGATATAGAACGGCAGCATCGCCAGGCCATGCACGCTGTAGCTGGTGGCCGCGGCCGTCCAGCTCGCGATGGCGCCGGCTTCGCTGATGCCTTCTTCGAGAATCTGCCCGTCGGTCGCTTCGCGATAACTCAGCACCGAGCCGATGTCTTCCGGCGCATAGCGCTGGCCCACGCTCGAATAGATGCCCACCTGCTTGAAGAGATTCGCCATGCCGAAGGTGCGCGCCTCGTCGGCCACGATGGGCACGATACGCGGGCCGAGCGCCTTGTCCTTCATGAGGTTGCCCAGCATGCGAACGAACGCCATGGTGGTGCTCATCTCCTTGCCGGCCGCCGCCGTGGCGAACTGCGCGTAGCTCGCGATGTCGGGCTTGGGCACCACCTCGCACGCGGTCTCGCGGCGCGGCATGGCGCCGCCGAGCGCTTCGCGGTGCTGGCGCAGATAGCGCATCTCGGCGCTGTCTTCGGCGGGCCGATAGAAGTCCATCGCCGTGGCCTGCGCGTCGGTGAGCGGCAGGTTGAAGCGGTCGCGGAATTCGATCAGATCGACGTCGCCCATCTTCTTGTGCGAGTGCGTGGTCATCTTGCCCTGCGCGGCGCTGCCCATGCCGTAGCCCTTCTTGGTGTGGGCGAGGATCACGGTGGGCTGGCCCTTGTGCTTGGCGGCCGCGGCGTAGGCCGCATGGATCTTCACGAGGTCGTGGCCGCCGCGCTTGAGGCGATCGATCTGCTCGTCGGTCATGCCTTCGGCCAGGCGCGCGAGCTCGGGGTTCTGGCCGAAGAAGTTGTCGCGGTTGAAGCGACCGTCCTTCGCGGCGAAGGTCTGCATCTGGCCGTCGACGGTGTTGGCGAACACGCGGGCCAATGCACCGCTCACGTCCTGCGCGAACAGGCCGTCCCAGTCGCTGCCCCACACGAGCTTGACGACGTTCCAGCCCGCGCCCGCAAAGAGCTTCTCGAGCTCGTCGATGATGCGGCCGTTGCCGCGCACCGGGCCGTCGAGGCGCTGCAGGTTGCAGTTGACGACCCACACGAGGTTGTCGAGCTTCTCGCGCGCGGCGAGCGTGAGCGCGCTCATCGATTCGGGCTCGTCCATCTCGCCGTCGCCGAACACGCCCCACACTTTCCGGCCTTCGCAGTTCAGCAGGTTGCGGTGCGTGAGGTAGCGCATGAAGCGCGCGTGATAGATCGAGCTGATGGGGCCGATGCCCATCGAGCCCGTGGGGAACTGCCAGAAGTCCGGCATCAGGTACGGATGCGGATAGCTGCTCAGACCGCGCGCGCCGCTGCCTTCCGTGAAGGCCGGCGCGGTGAGTTCCTGGCGATAGTGCTTCAGGTCTTCTTCGCTCAAGCGGCCTTCGAGGAACGCCCGCGCATAGACGCCGGGCGCGCTGTGCGGCTGGAAGAACACGAGGTCGCCGCGATGCTGCTCGCTGCGCGCATGGAAGAAGTGATTGAAGCCGGTCTCGAACAGGTCCGCCGCGCTCGCGTAGCTCGCGATGTGGCCGCCGAGTTCGCCATACGCCTGGTTGGCCTTGGCCACCATCGCGAGCGCGTTCCAGCGCATCAGCGAGGCCAGGCGCTCTTCCACCGCGAGGTCGCCCGGGAACGGCGGCTGGTCTTCGGCGGCGATGGTGTTGACGTAGGGCGTCGCAAGCTCGGGCTGCCAGCCGATGCGCTGCTGGCGCGCGACGCGGGCCAGTTCGACCAGCATCTGGCGCGCGCGCTGCGGGCCATGCGTTTGCGCGAGCGCCAGGAAAGCATCGCGCCATTCGGCGGTCTCCGCGGGATCGGGGTCGTGCGACATCGGGCTGTCGAGCAGCAGGGCGCGCATCTGGTCGGCTGAAATCGGGGCGTTCATGACGGCACTTTAAGCCGACATGCGGAAAATTAGCTACCGGCGCCAGCAAGTCCACGCTGTCGTCGCAGCATAAAATTCCGCCATCTCTTGATTTCGAAGCATTTCATGCAACTCGATGCCATCGACCTGCGCATTCTCGACGAGCTGCAGCGCGACGGCGCGCTGTCGAACGTGGAGCTCGCGCGCCGCGTGCACCTGTCGCCCTCGCCATGCCTGGCGCGCGTGAAGATGCTCGAAGCGAATGGCGTGATCGACCGCTATGTGGCGCTCGCGAACGCGAAGGCGCTGGGCCTCGGGCTCAACGTGTTCATCTCGATCAGCCTCACGACGCAGAGCAAGCAGTCGCTCGCCGACTTCGAGCAGCGCATCGCCGAGCACGACGAGGTGATGGAGTGCTACCTGATGACCGGCGACAGCGACTACCTGATCCGCATCGCCGTGGCCGACATGGCGGCGCTGGAGCGATTCATCATGGAACAGCTCACGCCGATCCCGGGGATCGAGAAGATCCGCTCGAGCTTTGCGCTCAAGCAGGTCAGATACAAGACGGCGCTGCCGTTGCCGGCAGCGCCGTCCTGAACCGATGACGATTACTTCGAGAGCTTCGGCTGGATCGGGTCGGCGGTGAGGTAGCCGACCGCGGCGCTGAAAGCGTCGTTGTAGTTCGCCTTGATCGCGGGAGCGAGGTCCTTCACACCGCTGGCGGCGGTCTTGATGAACTCGCCCGGGTGCTGGAAATTGCTCATGATGTACGTCCAGCCGTTGATCTCATCCACGGCATGAAGGCCCGTGCATTCGGCGCCGCTCGGAGTCGACAGGATGCGCGACAGCTTCTTCGTGTCGACGTTGTAGGCCCACAGGAAGTTGTTGACGTGGTTGCCGCTGTCTTCGCCGATGAAGAGCGTGCGCATCTTCTCCGAGAACTTGATGTTGTCGGGGCTGGCGATCTTGTCCGCGTGGGCGGTGTTGCCCAGCGCGTCGGCGGCGATGTCCTCGCCGACGATCAGCGCCTTGGTCTTCACGGGCACCCATTCGCTGTTGATCGCGGTGCCGCCGGTGTCCTTCTGGCTGCCCGCCAGGTTGTGGGCCATCACGCCGCCAGCCACGAGGGGCGCATCCACCGTGACGTTCAGATCCGCGCGCCATGCGGCGTTGCCCTTGACCATCGACGACTGGATATTGGCAAGCGCCGAGTAGGCGATCTTGTCCTTGGCGTTGACGGTCGTGCCTTCCATCTTGGTGAAAGCCATGCTGGCGCCCACGAGGTTGGCGTAGCGGTGCGTCTCCAGGAATGCGGCGGCCTTCTCCATGCCGGGCACGAGCTTGACCCACTGCGCGACGCCGTCGGCAAAGATCTTCGTGTAGCTCGCATCGGTCGGATCGGTGAACTTCACATCCATGATGTCGGTCGGCGCGACAGTGTTGGCCAGCGCCTCGATCTCGGCGCTGGTGGCGTGGCCCAGCTTGATCCAGGTCAGCGCGGCGCCGGCAGCCGCCGGATCGATCGAGAAGCCGGTGCCGACCTTGGCAACGTACAGCGTACCGGCGGACAGGTCCTTCTCCTTGTCGGCCACGAACATGAAGAAGCCGCCGTTGGTGTAGTCGTCGCCCATGAGCGCCGTGCGGTTGTCGGGCATCACCTGGATCAGCTCGTGCGAGATGCGGCCGAGGCAATAGTGCTTCTTCACGCTGCCGGTTCCGTCGGGGTTCACGGTGACTTCGGGCAGGTGGCCGTAGTGGTAGGCCTTGGCCGTGGTCTCGCTGCCGAACACGTTCTTGCTGTAAGCCTTGAACTGCTTGTCGCCGGAGGAACCGACCGCGGCGAACGCATCGGGCTCGTACTCCTCGCTCGAGAGGTGCGTGCCCCAGGGCGAGAGGCTCGCGCCGCAGGTGATCCACAGGCCGTGGGCGCTGGACATGTCGACGTTGTGGTACTTCACGAGGCTCAGCTTGCCGGTGGCCTGGTCCTGGTCGAGCGTGAGCACGGCGATGGGCGAGGGCAGTTGGCCGTAGGTGCTGACACCGGCCTGGTTCTTCGTCGTGTATTCGAACTGGACAACCGCGAACACCGGCTTGCCCTTGACGCCGGGCACGCTGGCGTTGGGAACGCTCAGCAGCGAGCTGCCGTCAGGTGCATCGGAGAAGAACTGGCGTTCCTTGCCGGCGACCGAGGCGTCGATGATCGGCTTGTTGTTGATGTCGACATAGCCGCCGGCGAGGACCTTGCCGCCCTTGCCGTCGGACACCATGTCGCCGGTCAGGAAGAAGGGCTGGTAGGCCAGCTTGTATTCGGTGGAACTGCCGTTGTCGAACGACACCTTGAGCGTGGAGCCGACCGTGGTGGTGGCCATGGCGGCGGCATTCGCGAGCGACGGTGCGGCCATGCCGGTGAATTCGGCCGAGACGAAATTGGCGGCGGGAGCCGGTGCCGGTGGAGGCGCGGGCGGCAGCACGATGGGCGGGAATGCCTGGCCGCCATCACCACCACCGCCGCAGGCGGTTAGGAAGGCGAGGCCGCCCAGCGGGAGCATCGGGGCCGCGCCCAGGAGCTTGAGGGCGTGGCGGCGGGAGGCGACAGGCGCCTTGTTGGAATCAGTCATTGGTTTTCCGCAGATCGTGGGGTGGTTGCGGTGAGGCCGAAAGTCAGCCTCCCGTCAGAGCGTGGACCTTAAAAGGCGCTCATGACGGAACCGTGCATCGCGCATGACAGAGCGATGACACCAGGGCTTGCGAGCGCGACGTCCCGCAGGCTTCTTTCATCTCTGGAGCCGGCGCCCGTGGAACCGGCAAGGCCGGTCCACGGTGCGTCCTTTCTCCAGCGAAACGGCGCCGGTCTCAGAGACCGATCAGGCCGCCGTCGTTCTTCGTGATCACCACAGTCGCCGAACGCGGACGGGCATTGCCGCCTTCGGGCCAGTGGCTGCCGAACTTCGTCGGGTCGCCAATGCTCGCGGCCGACGTCGTCTCTCCCGGGTGCTGGATGTTGACGAACAGCGCACGCCCATCGCCCGATTCGGCGATGCCGGTGATCTCGCAGTCCTTCGGGCCGACCAGGAAGCGGCGCAGGCCGTCCGTGCCGGGCGCCTTGCCGACGAAGGTCGCCTGCGTGCCGGTGGTGCCGCCGTCCACGTTGGTGATGGTCTTCGCAGCACCGTCGCCGACCTTGCCAGGCAGTGCCGCGAGCAGCATGCAGTTGGTCACGTCGGTGTACTTGCCGTCGTCGGTCTCCAGCCACAGCAGGCCGGGGGCGGCCTCGCTGAACCACATGCCGTCGGGGCTGGAGAAGTCGTTGTCGGCACCCAGGGCCGACAGGTTCACGTCGGCCGACGCGGTGGAGCGCGCGCCGAAGAGATAGCAGTCCCAGGTGAAGGTCACGGCCGCCGGGTTACCGCCGGCGTCGGCGAAGCGAACGATGTGGCCGTTCGGGTTGCCCTTTTGCGCGGCGCCGTTCTTCGGGTCGTTGTACGAACGCGGGTTGGACGCGTCGGTGCCGCCGACCGGGCGTGCCGTGTTGTTGGTGAGGGTGAGGTACACCTCGCCGTTCTTCGGATTGACGGCCGTCCACTCCGGGCGGTCCATCTTCGTGGCGCCGGCCGCATCGGCGGCGTGGCGTGCGTTGATCACAACGTCGGCCGCGTCGGCGAATGCGTATTTGGCGTAGCCCGAAGTGATGTTGTTCACGCCCAGCTTCAGCTCGAGCCAGTTGCCCGTGCCGTCGGCATTGAACCTGGCGACATAGAGCTTGCCGTCGTCCATGTACTTGTCGCCGGCCGCGATGCCGCCGCCGATGTCGGCTGCGTCCCAGGCCTTGGTGGAGACGAACTTGTAGAGGTACTCGTTCTGCGAGTCGTCGCCCATGTACCAGACCAGCGGCTTGCCGACCACGACCGAGCCGAGGCAGGCGCCTTCATGGCCGAAGCGACCGAGCGCGGTGCGCTTCTTGGGCGTGCTGGCGGGCGTGAACGGATCGATCTCGACCACCCAGCCGTACGTGTTGGAGCCGTTGCGGAAGTCGTCGGTCGCGGTGGCGCCGATGACTTCGGTGTTCCAGCGGCCATAGAGGTTGTCGGCCGTGTCGGGCGTGACGGTGGCCCAGAGTTCGCGGCCGGTGCTGGCCACGCCGTAGCGGTTGAAGCTCGCGATTTCCTTGGCGGTGCGCTTGGGGTCGTCGGTGGCCTTGATGCGGCGGAAGTAGCCGGCCCAGTTCTCCTCGCAGGTCAGGTACGTGCCCCAGGGCGTGGTGCCGTTGGCGCAGTTGTTGAGCGTGCCGCGGGTCTTGCTGCCGTCGGTCGAGTACTTGGTCTTCAGGTACTCGGTTTTCGCGGCGGGGCCGGAGAACGTCATCTCGGTCAGCGTGTGGACGCGGCGGTTGAAGCTCGAGGCCTGCTTGTAGCTCCAGGCGTTGCCGGTCTTGTTGACCTCGATCACGCTCACGCCGTGCAGGTAGAACTCGCGCAGCACTTCGTCGGCGACGGTACGGGCACCGCCCACCACCGTCTGGCCGGTGGGATGCAGGAACAGCGGCGTGATGGCTTCGTGGTTCATCACAAGCAGGCCGCGCGACGCACCGGCCGGGTCCCACTTGTTCGAGCCGTTCATGCCGAAGAAGGTCATGCCGTCGTGGTGGTCGCCGGCGCGGCGGTCGTAGGTGGCGGCATCGTCGGTGCCGTCGTTCTTGTAGGCGGCGACACCCGAGGCGATCGGGTCGCCCAGGCGATACAGCACGCTGGCGGTATAGCCGGCGGGAACGCTCACCACGTCGTCCAGGCTCTTGGCCACGGCATTGAAGTTGAGCTTGAGCGGTGCGGCCGGTGCCGGTGGCGGAGCGGGAGGCGCGGGCGCCGGTGCGGGCGGCAGGATCGGGAAGGAGACGCTGCTGTCACTGCCGCCGCCGCAAGCCTGCAGCAGCGCCGTGCCGGCCGTGCCGACACCCAGGCCAAAGAGATGGCGGCGGCTCAGGCGCGAGGCGATCAGGTCGGTGAACGAGGGGTTGGCGGTGGGATTGGTGCCGATATCGTCGAGATCGATCCCGGATTCGTCGGAGCGAGTGTTTGCGGTCATGCGCAATTTCTTTCGTGGGTTGAAGAAAACACCCGCGAAGCTAGGTACTTCGTATGACACTCCCGTGAATTGATCAGGTTCCCGTCAGGTTGTTCTGCTCGACCCAGTTTGAATGGCTCGCCCCTGGGCTTCGCGCACTTCGTGCGCTTCTCCTTCCCCCAACCGGGGGCAACACCGGCGGCCCGGCAAAGCCGGTTCCGCGGTATTTCTGGAAGGGGTCAGGAAGGGATCGATCCGATCCCGCTCTTCCGTCAGGGAGCGGGGAGCTGCCTCGGCCACAGCGCCCACAGGCGCAATGGCTGGTTCACACTCGCGGCGAGCCGACCCGCATCGGGGCCGGTGCCTGCGAAGTAATCGGCGCGCACCGCGCCGAGGATCGCGCTGCCGGTGTCCTGCGCCACCACGAGCTTCTGCAGCTGCGCCGCCGGCCCGCTCGATGCGAGCCACACCGGCGTGCCGTACGGAATGCTCTCGCGGTCGACCGCGATCGAGCGGCCCGCCGTGAGCGGCACGCCCTGCGCGCCGCGCGGGCCGAAGGCGGCGTCGACCTCGCTCATCGTTTCCTCGCGGAAGAACACGTAGCGCGGATTGCTCCACAGGAGCTGCGGCACGCGCTGCGGGTTCTGCGCCGCCCAGGCCTTGGTGTCGTCGGGCCACTTGCCGACCTTGCTCACGCCCTGGCTCATGAGCCACTGCTGCACGCTGCGATAGGGCTGCTCGTTGGTGGCCGAGAAGGCCACGCGCACGGTGTGCTGGTAGCCGTTGGCCTCGGTGATGCGCAGGCGCCCCGAGCCCTGGATGTGCAGCATCAGCGCGTCAATGGGGTCGGCCATCCATGCGATCTCGCGGCCGCGCAGCGCGGCCTGGGCTTCGGGCAGGGTCTCGATTTCCTGGCGCGTGTACCAGGGGCGCTTGGGCACCAGTCCTTCGGGGGCTTGATAGAGCGGCACGTTGAAGGCTGCGCTGGGCACGCGGGAGGCTTCGTACACCGGCTCGTAGTAGCTGGTGAGCTTGCCTTCGCTCTGGCCCGCGAGCGATTCGACACGGTAGGGCTGCAGCCGCTCGGTCATCCACTGGCGCTGCTCCTCGGGGGTGCCGATGGCCAGCTGGCGCACGTCGCGGCACAGCGGTGCGAAAGCGGCGTTGGGACGCGCGCAGTTGGCGAGCAGCGCGATCCAGGCTTCGTGCAGCGGGTCTTCACTGAAGCCCGGCAGCTCCGCCCAGCCGACGGGCACCCAGCGGCTCTTGGGGTGCGCGAGCGATCCGGTCAGCGGTCCAAGGTCGCGCGGCGGGGTGGCGGAAGGTCGGGTGGGTGCGTCGGGCACGCGAGGGCCGACGGAACAGCCGGCGAGCGTTGCTACGATCACAAGCCCGACCAGCCACTGGAGTCCATTTCTCATGGGTTTGATTCTGCTTGAAGCCCTCGCCGCGGGACTCGTGTTCATCTTGATCATCTGGTGGACCATGTTTTCCGGCCGCAGCAAGGGTGAATTGCACGACGACACCGAGCCCGAAGCCGACCGCGCGCCCGACGATGGGCATCCGCCGCCGAAACCGTGAATTGCTCGCGTAGCCCACGGCCGCACACCCGTGTCGGAGAAGTGCCTGGTCGCTATTACTTTAGTAGCAATCATCGCAGCATTCACGCGGAACGGCGAAGGTTTTCTTATTTTCCGTAGGGCCTTGAGCCCGTACCATCGCGTACCCTCCCCAGCGCTAAGCTGTGCCCCGCTTGATTCAACATCGAAAGGGATCTCCATGAAAAAGTTCGTACTCGCCACCTGTGCCACCGCCATCGTCCTGTCCGGCTGCGCCGGCGGCATGACCGACACGCAGCGCAACACCGGCATCGGCGCCGGCATCGGCGCACTCGGCGGCGCCGCCATCGGCTCGGCCACCGGCGGCAACCGCGGTGCCATCGGCACGGGCGCGGTGGTCGGCGCGGCAGCCGGCGCGCTCGGCGGCTACCTGTGGTCGCAGCGCATGGAAAACCAGAAGCGCCAGATGGAAGCCGCCACCCAGGGCACCGGCGTGGCCGTGACCCAGACTCAGAACAACGAGCTGAAGCTGGCCATTCCGAGCGACGTGTCGTTCGACGTGGGCCGCGCCAACATCAAGCCCAACTTCGCACCGGTGCTCGACCAGTTCGCCAGCGGCCTGCGCAACAACCCGAATGCCGAGGTGCGCATCATCGGCCACACCGACAGCACCGGCTCGGACGCCATCAACAACCCGCTGTCGGTCGACCGTGCCGCCAGCACGCGCGACTATCTCGTGGCACGCGGCGTGAACGCGGCGGCCTTCCGCATCGAAGGCCGCGGTTCGCACGAGCCGGTGGCCGACAACAATTCCGATGCCGGCCGCGCGCAGAATCGGCGCGTCGAAATCTACGTGGGTGAGCGCGGCCCGCGCGGCTAAGCAGCCACTCAGCGGGAAACCGACCGCATCGAACGGTCGGTTCCCGCCATCTTTTTTTGGTCCATAGAGGGAAAACTCATGAGGAAGCTTCTTGTCTCGGGTGCAGCCGCAGCGGCTGCGGTGATGTTCATTGCAGGCTGCGCTTCGCAGTCCGCACCGCCGCCGGCACCCGCACCGGCCGCGCAGCCGGCACCGCCCGCCAACAGCTGGACCGCGCGCCTGGCCGCACTGAAGGCCGACCTGGAAGCCTCGACCAAGGGCACGGGCGTGGTGATCGAGCAGACCGCCGACAACCAGCTGCACGTGGTCATTCCGAATGAGCTCTCGTTCGACACCGGCCGCGCCAACGTCAAGCGCAACCTCGCGCAGGTGCTCGACAAGGTCGCCGAAGGCCTGAAGACCGCCACCGCCGCCAGCGTGCGCGTGGTCGGCCACACCGACAACACCGGCAGCGAAGAAGGCAATGAGCGCCTCTCGGTGAGCCGTGCCGACAGCGTGCGCAACCACCTGGTGGGCCGCGGCGTGTCGACGACCGCGATCACCACCGACGGCCGCGGCTCGCGCGAACCGCTGGCCGACAACGGCACGCCGGCTGGCCGCGCCCAGAACCGCCGCGTCGAAATCTTCGTCGCGGAAAAGGCCTGACCCTCTAAAGGTCCCGAAGTCGGTTCGCCAACTCCACGGCCGACTTCACTTCCATTTTCTCGAACACGCGCGCCCGGTGGACCTCCACCGTGCGCACGCTGATCGCCAACTGATCGGCGATCAGCTTGTTCGGCAGCCCCTCGACCACGAGCCGCATCACATCGCGCTCGCGGTCCGTCAGTTCGGCGATGCGTCCGACAAGGTTGCGGCGCACGCCCTGCACCTCGAGCGCGCGCAGCGACGCACCGAGCGCCTGCTCGATGCGGTCGACCAGCGCGTTGTCCGAGAACGGCTTCTCGCAGAAATCGAAGGCGCCGCGCTTGACGGCGTCGACGGCCGTCGGCACGTCCGCATGGCCGGTGAGAAAGATCACCGGCATCGCGTCCAGCAGGCCGCGCTCGGCCAGGCGATCGAACAGCACGAGCCCGCTGGTGCCGGGCATGCGCACATCGAGCAGCAGGCAGCGCGGCTGATCCGGCAGCGGGCCCTGTGCGAGCAACTGCTCGAAGGCCTCGGCGCTGCCGAAATGCTCGCTGGCCAGGCGCCGCGAGCGCAGCAGCCAGGCCAGCGCCTCGCGCACGCTGGCGTCGTCGTCGACGATATAGATGAGTCCATCGATCAGCGGTTGCATATCAACAATTCCAGGAAGAGCGAAGGCCGGGAGCGTGTCATGTGCTCGGCAGGGTGAATCGGAAGATCGTGCCGCGCGGCCGGTTGGGCTCGTGCATGAGCGCGCCGCCGTGCTGCTCCACCACCGTGCGGCACAGGCTCAGGCCGAGGCCCATGCCGTCGGCGCGCGTGGTGAAGAAAGGCGTGAAGAGCCGCTCGGCGACGTCCTCGCCGATGCCGCAGCCCAGGTCGGCCACCGAGAACTCGAGCCAGCGCCGCGCGTCCTCGGCGCCCGGGCCACCCACCGCCACGGCGCGCGCCACGCGCAGCCGCAGCACGCGGCTGCCGGTGTTGTCGGGGCTGTCCATCGCCTGCATCGCATTGCGCGCGAGGTTGAGCAGCACCTGCTCGACCAGCGTGCGGTCGCACATGGCCGCGGGCAGCCGGTCTTCGAGCACCACCTCGATGATCACGCCGAGCTTGCGCGCCTGCAGCCGTACCAGCGGCAGCACCGCGTCGATGAGTGCTTGCGGCGCGACGGCCTCGCGCGTACGGTCGCGCCGGCGCACGAAGTCGTGCACGCTGCGGATCACCTGGCCCGCGCGATCGGCCTGCTCGGCGATGCGCCTGACGGCCATCGCGACCTCGCCCTGGTCGCCCTTCGCATTCGGCCCAAGCAGGTTGAGCGAACCGCTGGCATAACTCGCGATCGCGGCCAGCGGCTGCGTGAGTTCGTGGCTCAGCAGCGACGCCATCTCGCCGACCGTGGCGAGCCGCGCGCTGGCCTGCAGGCGCTCCTGGCTCGCGCGCGAAAGCTCCTCGATGCGGCGCTGCTCGCTCACATCGATGAACGCGCTCATCCAGCCGGTCTGCACGCGGTGCGCGTTGATCAGCGGCGCCTCGAAGATCAGCACCGGAAAGCGCGTGCCGTCCTTGCGCATGAAGACCGATTCGAAGCCTTCGCGCGGCGGCATGCCGCCGGCCAGCCGCCGCGCCTGGCGCTGCTGGTATTCGTGCGCCAGTTCGGTGGGCCAGTAGGGCGCGTCGCCGTTGTCGGCCATGAGCTCTTCGGGGCTGAAGCCGACCATCTCGCAGAAGGCCGGGTTCACGTAGGTGATGCGTCCCTGCAGGTCGCGTGCGCGCAGGCCCGTGATGACCGAGTCTTCCATCGCCTTGCGGAACGCAAGCGCATCGGCCAGGTCGCGCTCGGCGCGCAGGCGCCGCCGCGTGTCGCGCGCGAGCAGCACCAGCACCGACACCAGCGCGATCGAGATCGCAGTGACCAGCGCCGTGAGCATGTTCGGAAACAGGTCGGGCGCGGCGCGCCAGCCGTCCACGCGCAGCATCAGCGCGGCGCCCGGCAGGTCGATCAGCTGCTGCGAGGTGAACACGCGCGTGCCGACACGGCGCGAACTGCCCAGCGCCACCAGCCGCGTGCCGTCGGTCTCGGTGAACGCCACTTCCTGCCCGCGCGTGAGTGTGGGGCCGACCAGTTCGATGAGCGCGTCGCGCAGCGAATAGCTCGCGACGAGAAAACCGCCGGCGTCGATGGGCACGCAGAACTCCATCACCTCGACACCACCGCCACCGGCAATCGGCACGTAGTGGCTCGGCGAGTACGCGCCCGCGCCGAGCTTGCGGGCGGCCGCGCAGGCCAGCATCACGTCGGACTGCTCGGGGCCGCGGCTCGCCTCGTCCAGGAGGCGCATGCGGTAGGGCGTGTTGATGGCTTCGAGCGGGCGCAGTGCAGCATCGCGCCATTCGAGCCTGAGCCATTCGCGGTGCTCGCGCAGCAGGGCCGCGGCGGCCTCGTTCCATTTCGCGCGATCCGTGCCCGGCGTCTGCGTGGCGCGCAGGCTCTGCGCATTGCGCTGGAAGCCGCTGCGCAGGTCGGAGACGGCGTCGGCGGTGTCGCGGTCGAGTTGGGCCTGCACCTGCTCGACCTCGTGCCGCCCCGCGAGCCACACCACCGTGACCAGCAGCACCGACACCAGCACCGCGAGCAGCAGCCACAGGAACCAGCGCTGCCACAGCGAGCGCAGGCGCCCGTACGCGGAACGCGCCCACCGCTGCGGTGCGACGGTCAGCAGCGCATCGGAGGACATCGCGGCTAGAGAACGCAGTGCGACAGCACGGGCAGCTGCGTGCGCGTGCGCTCGATCTGCTTCGCGTCGATGTCGAACAGGACGACGCCTTCGTCGCTGGCCTGCTGCGCCACCACCGTACCCCACGGGTCGATGACGAGCGACTGGCCCCAGGTCTGACGGCCGTTCTCGTGCGTGCCACCCTGCGCGGGCGCGACCACCCAGGCGAGGTTCTCGATGGCGCGGGCGCGCAGCAGCACCTCCCAGTGGGCGGCGCCTGTCGTGCGGGTGAAAGCGCTGGGCACCAGCAGCAGGTCGGCACCCTGCTTGGCGAGCGCGCGGTAGAGCTCCGGAAAGCGCAGGTCATAGCAGACGCTCATGCCGATGCGCCAGCTGTGGCCGTCGCGCGAAGGCAAGTCGAACACCACGGGTTTGGCGCCCGGCGCGATGACGCGCCGCTCGTCGTAGCGCTCGGTGCCGTTGTCGAAGAAGAAGAGATGGATCTTGTCGTAGCGCGCCACGCACCGCCCCTCGGGCGAGAAGGCCAGCGAGCTGTTGAAGACGTGCTCGGCATCGGTGCTCTCGATGGGCAGCGTGCCGCCCACGATCCACAGGCCGAACTCGCGCGCCGCATCGGCCAGGAACCCCTGCACCGTGCCCGCGCCGGCCGTCTCGCGCAGGCCCAGCTTGTCGGTGTCGCGCGCGCCCATCATGCAGAAATACTCGGGCAGCACCGCGAGCTCGGCGCCCGCCGCGGCCGCCTGCGCGAGCAGGTCGTGGGCGCGCGCGAGATTGGCTTCGCGGGCGATGGCCGACACCATCTGGATGGCTGCGACTTTCATTGCGTGGTCTCCGTCTTCTTGCCTTCTTCCGCGGCCGCGGAACCGGTCCGGCCCGGAATGCCCGGGAGGCTCGGCAGTTGCAGCGTGCGCGGCACCTTGGCTATTTTGGGGTCGGCCCAGGTGCCTTCGATGTGGAACTCCTGCGTGGCGGCGGCGGCGAGCGGCTTGCTCAGCACCCACTGCGCGAGGAAGGTTCCGAGGCCGATGGCCGGGTTGATGGCAGTGGCCACCAGCGCGGCGGTGCCGGCGTTGATCTCGGGCACCACCACCACGCGCAGGTTCTGCGTCTCGCGCACGATGTCGGCCGAGCCGTCCATGAGCGCCGCGGCATTGACGCCCTTCATCTGCAGGTTGTTGGTGCTCGCGATGCCCTTGTCGATCTTGGCATCGCCGCGGATGAAGTCGAAGGCGAAGCCTTCGCTGAACACATCGCGGAAGTCGAGCGTGAGCCGGCGCGGCAGCGCCTGCAGGCTCAGCACGCCCAGCAGCTTGGCCAGCCCCGGGTCGGCCTTGAGGAACTGGCCCGATTCCACGTCGACCTGCAACTGGCCGCCCAGGCTCGGGTAGTCGAGCGAGAACGGCGAGCCGCGCCAGTTGACGTCGCCTTCCATTCGCCCCTTGCCGCGTCGCAGCACGCCGGGCATGCCGAAGCGCGCGAGCAGGTCGCCGGCATCGGCGATGTCCAGTTTGAAGGTCATGGCCGTGCGGCGCTGGCCCGCGGCGGCACCGGGGATGGCGGCCCAGGTGCCCTTCGCCGCGAAGCTCGCCTCGGGCATGGTGAAGGTCAGCTTGTTGAGCAGCCATTCGCGGCCCGCGCCCCCGCGGTTGACCGCATCGATCTCGGCGCGGCCCAGGCGCTTGCCGAGCAGTTCGAAGTCGTCGATGACGATGTCGAGCGCGGGCAGCGTGCCCGGCTGCTCGTCGAGCAGCGCTTCGACCTGGGTCGCCTCGGCCGGCGCGATCTTCAGGCGCGCGAGCCGCGCGTAGAGCCGGCCGGCCTGCGTGTGGCGGTACTCGGCGTAGCCGCTCAGTTCGGTGGCGTCGATGTTGGCGCGCCAGAGCGCGCCTTCGCGCGTGCCGCCCAGCACCACGTTGTGCAGGGTGCGCCCGGCAATGCCCAGCTGCTGCGCGCGCACCGCGATGCGTGTGGGCAGGTAGGCCTGCGCGGCGTCTTCACCGGCGCCGGGGGTTTCGCTCGGGGTGCTGCTCGCGGCGGCGCCCAGCAGGGCGTCCCATGCGGCGATGTCGAGCTTGGCCACGTTGACGTTCGCAAAAACGCCCTTGTCGGGCAGGCTCGCGGTCTCGCCCGCCGAGAGGCCGACGCCGATGCTGCCGCGCAGCACGCGCGCCTCGGCGCCCGAGATGTCGCGAACGAACTGCACCGCCCCGATGCGGCCGAGTTCCAGCGAGAGCTGATCTTGCGTGGCAACGTTGACGCCGCCCGGGCGGGTTTCGCGCGCCAGCACCTTCTTCTCGATGCGCAGCGGCATCTGCTCCTCGGCGGTCTTCACGAGCGGGGTCGGCAATTGCAGGGCGAGGCCTTGCAGGCTGCTCGTGAGTGACAGTTCCGAAGCGCCGTCGCGTACCGAGAACGTCGCCGCGAACGGCGTGCTGCCGCTGGCCTTGCCGGCAAGGCGCGCGAGCCATTCGGCCTCGCGCGCACCGCGCAGGCCCTCGGCGGTGGCGGTGCCCTGCGCCTTCAGCGCGACCTCGCGGTTGGGTCCGGCGAAACGGCCCTTGCCTTCGATGCGGATGTCGCCGCCGAGCAGCCTGGCCTGCACGCCGGCCAGCGAAAAACCGGTCTCGGTGAAGTTCAGCGTGCCCTTGCTGTGCGTGAGCGACGGCGCTTCGGACACGAACTGCAGTTCGTTGTCGGACAGCGCGACGCTGGCCTGCACCTTGGCGTTGTCCATCGCCGCGAGCGGCAGTTCCAGGTGCAGCTTGTAGTCGGCCGAGCCGGTGGCGCGCGCGGTGCGCATGATCTCTCCCGTCTCGCCGGCCAGCGGCGCGCCCACGCGCAGCACCTCGCCGAGCGGCCCCTTGGCCTGCACATCGACGCGCAGCACCTGCGCGTGGTGCGACAGCTCGGGAATCTGCGCCTCGCCCTTGGTCACCTCGACACCGGTGGCGCCGACCAGGCGACCGCGCGCATTGCGCACCAGCATGCTGTCGCGCTCGAACACCAGTTCGCCCGAGAGGCCGGTCAGGGCCGGCCACACCGGGGCGGGCGCTGCGCTGCGCGACGACGCGGCTGCGAGCGAGGGCGGCACATAGGCGTAGTTGACATCCGCCACCTTGGCCGCAATGCGGAAGTCGCCCAGCTTCGGGTCCTTGAACGGCATGTCGTGCAGGTCGCCACGCACGCGGAAATCGACGGTGCTCGCGGTGCCCTTGGTGACGGCGTCGCGCACGTAGTCGCGGGTGTGCTGGGGAATGTCGAGCGGCAGGTAGCGGAACACGCGCGTGCCGTCGGCACGGGTGAGCTTGCCCTGCAGGTCGAGCACGCCGGGGAAACGGCCCTTGCCGCTCGAGACGGCCGGGTCGCTGGTGCGCCAGCTGGCCTCGGCATCGCCCTCGGCGTCGGTGTTGGCGAAGCGCAGCTTGGAGACCTGCACCTGCGCGTTGCCGTTGTCGAGCTTCCATTGCAGCTGGGTGGAGAGCCGGTCGATCGGGATCACGGGCTCCTCGAACACGCCCGGGAATTCGAGCGTGCCCTGCGCGATGGCCAGCGTGGCCGTGCCGCCGGTGTGGGTGGCGTCGAAGTCGACGGTGGCACCGCTCAGGCCCGGCGTGCCGGGGTGGGCACGCGGAGGTGTTGCGGTGGCCGTTGCCGTAGCGGCTGTTGCAGGGGCCGGTGCGGGCACGGACGGCGTTGCCGGCGCCGGCTGCGAGGCCACGCGCAGGCCGCTCACGCGGCCGCGCGCCTGGTACTTGTCGGGCGCGCCCAGCGAGCCCTGCCAGCTCAGGTCGATGTGCTCCACCAGCCCGCGCGGCGCATAGCTGTCGAGCATGCGGTGCGTGGCTTCGCCGAGCGGCAGCCGGTCGGCGATGAGCGCGAGCGCGGCCAGGTCGAGCCGGTCGGCACGCAACGCGCCCTTCTCCGGCGTGCGACCCTTGGCCGGCGTGTGCTGCAGCCAGAGGTTGCCTCCGGGCCAGCGCAGGCCGTCGGAGGTGTCGAACTGCAGCGCGGTGGTCGAGAACTCGAGGGTCTCGCCGTCCAGCTGCCCCGCAAGGCGGCCGGTGACCGAGCGCAGCACCAGCGGCTGCAGCCCCTTGCCGAGCGAGGCATCGACGCGATCGAGCCCCAGGTCGGCCGCGCCGCCCACGAGCTGGCCGTCCTCCACGTCGGCCCAGAGGCGCACCGCGCCGTTGCCTTCGCGGATACGCGCATCGAGCGAGACGTATTGGCCCAGGCGGGTGACGTCGATGTAGGGCAGGTCGGCGTAGATCTGGCCGTCCCAGGTCTGCCAGCGGCCGGTGCGCACCGACAGCAGCGGCTGGCGGAACTGCCCGCGCAGCGTGAAGCGCTGGCCCCAGCCGGCCGGCGGCGTGGCGTCGAGCCTGAGGCCGTGGCGGCGGCCGCCGTTGCGCGCCACGAAGCGCACGTCGGTCAGGAGGATCGGTTCGGCCTGGCGCTGCTCGTCGGTCCAGCGCACGGTGCCGCCTTCGATGACCAGCTCGCGCTGCGCGAAAAACCAGTCGGCGGCGCGGGTCTCTCCGGTCGTATCGGTGGCCATGTGCAATCCAGCCACATGGAGTTTTCCCTGAGCATCGCGGCGCACATCGAGCTGCGGGCCCTCGATGTAGAGCTGCTCGAAATTGAGGCGCCAGAGCGATCGCGGCGACACGCTGGCCACCACGCGCACGAGGCGAAGGGCCTCGCGCTTGTCCGCATCCTGCAGCACCACGTCGCGCAGTTCGAAGGCGGGGAAAAGCCCCTCGGGGCGGGCGGTGATAGAGCCGATGCGCACCGGCACGCCGATGGCCTTGCTAGCCTGTGCCTCCAGTGCGCCGCGAAAATCACCGATTCGCGGCACAATCCACGCGTGTAGGACAACGACTGACAGCGCCAGCAGAAGCCATGCAGCGATCAGCAAACCCAACAGCCAGCGCGCCGTCACAGCGGTGATTTTGAGCAGACGTGAAGGGGTAGACGCCGTGTCGTTCATTGAGGATCGCGCTGTGTCGGGAATTATGACCGCCAGCATTCAGAGGGGTTCCACGGAAACCGATAGCAGTGTGAACCAGTTGCCAGCCACTTCGACGCCGACCGCACAGGTCGCGTTCTCTTCCTACTCCCGTTTCGTCCAGCGCCTGCGTCGCAGGTATGCGGGCGAACTTGCATTGCTTCCCCCGGGCGAGCCGCGGCGCGAATCGATGGCCGTGGCCTTCGAGGCATTGCGCCAGCGCGGTGATGCGGTGGGCGATGCCTTGCGCATTGTCAGGCAGCTGGTGATGGAGCGGCTGGTCACGCTCGATTGCGACCAGCAGGCGCCTCTCGCTGTAGTGACCACCGCGGTCACCGAGCTCGCGGAATTCGCGCTCGACATCGCCTGCGCCGATGCTTGCCGCGAGCTCGATGCGGTGCATGGCGCACCGCTCGGCCCCGAGGGCCAGCGTGCGCAGCTCTGGGTGATCGGCATGGGCAAGCTCGGCGCGCGCGAGCTCAACGTGTCCAGCGACATCGACCTCATCTACCTGTACGACCTGGACGGCGAGACCCAAGGCGACGCCGACGGGCGCGGGCGCCTCGCGAACCAGGAGTACTTCTCGCGCGCCGTCAAGCGCATCTACGCGCTGGTGGGCGACACCACCGAGCACGGCTTCGTGTTCCGCGTCGACCTGGCCCTGCGGCCCAACGGCAACTCGGGGCCGAGCGTGGTCTCGCTCGATGCGCTCGAAGAGTATTTCCAGGTGCAGGGTCGCGAATGGGAGCGCTTCGCCTGGCTGAAGAGCCGGGTGGTGGCGCCGAGCGACGTGGTGCTCAGCGGCAACGCACAGGGTCTGCGCGGTGCGGTGCTGCCCTTCGTGTTCCGCCGTTACCTCGACTACAGCGTGTTCGATTCGCTGCGCACGCTGCACCGGCAGATCCGCGAGCAGTCGGCGCGCCGCAGCGCCGGGCGGCCCGAGCGCGCGAACGACGTCAAGCTCTCGCGCGGCGGCATCCGCGAAATCGAATTCACCGTGCAGCTCCTGCAGGTGGTGCGCGGCGGACAGTTCCCCGAACTGCGCACCCGGCCCACGCTCGATGCGCTGCAGCGTCTCGCACGTGCCAACCTCATGCCGCAGGAAACCGCCGATGCACTGGCCCTGGCCTACGAGTTCCTGCGCCGCGTAGAGCACCGCATCCAGTACCTGGACGACCAGCAGACCCACGTGCTGCCGGTGGCCGACGACGACCTGCGCTGGATCGCGCAGTCGATGGGCTACGCCGACTGCTGCCCCTTCCTCGCGCAGCTCGACACGCATCGCGAGTTCGTCGCGCAGGAGTTCGACAAGCTGCTCGGCGGCGAGAAGCCCTGCAACGGCAAGTGCAACGGCAAGAAGGCCGCGGCCCCTGCCGACCTGGCGGACCTGCTCGACGACCTGCCGCCCGTCTTTGCCGAGCGCATCCGCGACTGGTGCGAAACGCCGCGCGTGCTCGCCCTGCGCGAAGAAACGCGGGGGCGGCTGCGCCAGCTGGTGCAGCGCACCGGCCAGTGGCTGAAGGAGCCCGACGGCGACGGCCCGGGGCAGACGCCGCGCCACGTCGATGCCGCCATGCGCTGGGCCGATTGGATCGAGCCGCTGATGCGCCGCGAAAGCTACCTCGCGCTGCTGGTCGAACGGCCCGCCGTGCAGGAGCGCTTGCTGCGCCTCTTGGGCGCAGCGAAATGGCCCGCGCGCTACCTGATGCAGCACCCGGGCGTGATCGACGAGCTCGCGAGCGACGAGATGCTGTCGGGCCGCTTCGTGGCCGACGAATTCGAGCGCGAGCTGGAGGCACGCCACACCTCGCTCACCCGCACCGGCGAGGCCGACGAAGAGCGCCTCTTGAACCTGCTGCGCCATGCCCACCACGCCGAGGTGTTCCGCACGCTGGCGCGCGACGTGGACGGCCGCATCACCGTCGAGCAGGTGGCTGACGACCTGAGCGCGCTGGCCGACACCACGCTGCGCGTGACCGCCCGCTGGTGCTGGCCGCATGTGCGCAACCGCCACCGCGAGGTGGCGCAGTTCGCGATCATCGGCTACGGCAAGCTGGGCGGCAAAGAGCTGGGCTACGGCAGCGACCTGGACATCGTGTTCGTCTACGACGATGACGACGAGCGCGCCGGCGAAGTCTATGCGGCCTATGTGCGCAAGCTGATCAACTGGCTCACGGTGAAGACGCGCGAGGGCGACCTGTTCGAGATCGACACGGCGCTCCGACCCAACGGCAACTCTGGCCTGCTCACCACCAGCTTCGAGGCGTACGAAAAGTACCAGCTCGGCCGCGGCAGCAACACCGCGTGGACCTGGGAGCACCAGGCCATGACGCGCGCGCGCTTCGTGCTCGGCAGTGCCGACCATGGCGCCGAACTGGGCACGCGTTTCGACCAGGTGCGCGAGGCCGTGCTGGTGTCGCCACGCGACCGCGAGGCGCTCAAGGCCGAGATCATCGCGATGCGCAACAAGCTGCGCGGCGCGCGGCCGGTGAAGGCCGACCGCTTCGACGTGAAGCACAGCCCCGGCGGCATGGTCGATGCCGAGTTCGCGGTGCAGTTCCTCGTGCTGTCGTGCTCGGGCGAGCACCCCGAGCTGACTCCCAATGTGGGCAACATCGCGCTGCTGCTGCGCGCCGAACTGGCGGGGCTGCTGCCCGAAGGCATCGGCCGCAGCGCGGCGCGGGCGTACCGCGAGCTGCGCCGCGTGCAGCATCGCGCGCGCCTGAACGAAGAGCCGACGCAGGTCACGCCGCCCGCACTGGCCGCCGAACGCGAAGCCATGCTCGCCCTGTGGAAGGCGGTATTTGGCTGACGAAGCCCGCGCCTGCACGACCACCGCGCTGGCTGCGTGCGCGGTTGCCGTCGCCGTCCTTCTGGCCGGTTGCGCGAGCGGCACGCGCAGCGGCGGCGGCGTAGCCAGCGGCCGCGACGGCCCCGGAACGAACATTCCCTCGGACCTGGACCGCGTGCCCGACGCCGAGCCCCGCATCGAACCCATCCGCGGCAGCGGCGGCACCAGCAAGCCCTACACGGTGCTGGGCCGGGGCTACCAGCCGATCACCGACGACCGGCCGTTCCGGGAGTCGGGCCTGGCCTCGTGGTACGGCCGCAAGTTCCACGCCGCATCGACCTCCAGCGGCGAGCCCTACGACATGTACGCAATGACGGCCGCGCACAAGACGCTGCCGCTGCCGAGCTATGTACGGGTGCGCAATCCGGCCAACGGACGCGAGGTGATCGTGCGGGTGAACGATCGCGGACCCTTCGTCGACGGACGCGTCATCGACCTGAGCTACACGGCCGCGCTCAAGCTCGACCTCTTGCGCGGCGTGGCGCCGGTGGAGATCGAGCGGATCACGAACGAGGACATCCGCACGGGGGCATGGCGGCGCGATTCGGGGACTGCGTATGCAGCAGCCTCGCCGGCACCGCGCGCAGCGGCCGCGTCGGTGCCGGTGCCCTCGGCCTGGGTGGCGCCGGTGGCGATGAATGCGCCGGCGGCTTCCACGATGCCTGTCGCACCGCAAACACCGGTGACGGCGATGACGCCTGTCGAGCAGCAGCCCGTGGCGCAAGCAGCGTCGCAAGCCGTCGAAGCAGACGTCCCGCCGCCACCGCGTCAGCCGATCGTTGTCACCGACCTTGCGCCCATGGCACCGCTCGACGTCCCTGCACGACCGCCGTCGGCGGCTTCGGCGACCGCACCTTCTGCCGCCGCGGTGGCGGGCTTCTGGGTGCAGCTCGGCGCTTTCCGCGAACGCGACGGTGCGGAGAGCCTGTTGAACCAGGCCGCGCGCGGATTGCCTTCGCTGGCGCCGCAACTGCGCGTGTTCAGCGAGGCCGGCACGCACCGCCTGCAAGCCGGGCCGTTCGCCTCGCGCAATGCGGCCGGCGAAGCCGTCACGCAGTTGCGCGAGAGCCTGCGGATCGCGCCGATGGTGGTCGAGCGCCGCTGAGGAAGCTCAGTCCAGCGTCTTGACGGCCACCGGCACGCGCATGCCGACGTTGATGCGGTTCCAGGTGTTGATCTGCGCGACCGCCACGGTGAGCTCGGCGATCTCGACGTCGCTGAACTGCGCCTTCAAGGCTTCGAACTCGGCGTCGCGCTCGTCGTGGTGATCGGCCAGCCGCGTGAGCGATTCAGCCCAGGCCAGCGCGGCGCGTTCGCGCTCGTTGAAAAAGCTCACCTCGCGCCAGGTGGCCAGGCTGTTGATGCGCTGCCAACCTTCGCCTTGCTTGCGCAGGTCGCGCACATGCATGTCGAGGCAGTAGGCGCAGCCGTTGATCTGCGAGACGCGCGCGAAGACGAAGTCGAGCGTCGTCTTGCCGACGGTGCTCGCATCGATGCTGGCGCTGACGCCCAGGATGGCTTCGAAGGTCTTGGGGATGGTCTTGAACCAGTTCAGGCGGGGGGTCGTGTTCATGAGAAGGCTCCAGTGGATGGGTTGAAGAAAATCTGCTTCCAACCCACTGAAGACGGGCCAGCCCTCGGCCCTGTGACACGCCGCGCGAACTATTTCGACGCGAAGCGCTGCGCGATGCGGGCGAGCTTGTCGGGATTGCGCTGCACGCGGATGCGCGCGATGCGGTCGTCCTCGATCTCGAAGGTCTGCGCCGATTCGAGTTCGCCGTCGACGAAGCGCAGGAGGCCGGGCTCGCCGTTGATTTCCACCAGCTCCATGCGCACCACCGGGCCCATGCGCCGCCAGAGCGAATAGTAGAGCTGCGCGAGGCGCTGGTTGCCGGTGAGCACCTTGCTGAAGGACTGCACCTTGCCGCCACCGTCGCCGATGAGCTCGACCTCCTCGGTCATCAGCGCCTTCAGGTCGTGCATGCTGCCGCGCGCGGCGGCGTCGGCAAAAGCGCGCAGCAGGCGCTGGTGGGTTTCGCGCGAGACCTGGTAGCGCGGGCGGGCGTCCTGCACCTGGGCCTTGGCGCGATGCACCAGCTGACGGCAGGCCGCTTCGCTCTTGCCGAGCGTGAGCGCCACTTCGTCGTAGTCGGCATCGAACACCTCGCGCATGAGGAACGCGGCGCGCGCCTCGGGCGCCAGGCGCTCGAGCACGGCGAGGAAGGCGACGGAGATGTTGTCGGCGCGCTCGAGCGATTCCTCGGGCGTGTCGGGCGACTCGGTCAACGTCGGTTCCGGCATCCAGGCGCCGATGTAATGCTCGCGCTGGACCTTGGCGGCGCGCAGCCGGTCGATCGACAGGCGCGTGACGACGGTCACGAGCCAGGCTTCGGCGCTGTCGAAACTGGCCTTGTCGGCTTCATGCCAGCGCAGCCAGGCGTCCTGCACAACCTCTTCGGCCTCTGCAACGGAGCCGAGCATGCGGTAGGCGATGCCCTGGAGGCGGCGACGGTGGCTGTCGAAGGTGAGGGTCGGGTCGTCCATGCCCGATTAGACGTTCGGCGCCTACGGGTTGTGACACCTGGGCCCCAAAAAAATCGCCCCGGGGTGCGGGGCGAAGTTCTTGTTTGTTTATGCGCCTTGGTACTCGGGCTTGGGGCCGAGCGTGGCGGCGATTTCCTTGCGGTAGCGGTTCAGCTCCTGCACGGTCTTGAAGCTGCGGTTCATCAAGAGGCTCAGGTTGTGCAGGATGCGCTCGCCGACCTTGGTTTCCCAGACGGCATCGAACTTGATCTGCTTGTCGAGCCAGTGCTCGAGCCAGTCGGGATCGGGCATGCGGCTCTGGATGGTGTCGTTCGGGAACAGCGCCTTGTTGACGTGCAGGTTGGTCGGGTGCAGCGCCTGGGCGGTGCGACGGGCGCTGGCCATCAGGACGCCGACCTTGGTGAACGCAGCACGGGCCTCGTCGCCGAACTTCTCGAGCGCACGCTTCATGTAGCGCAGGTACGCGCCGCCGTGGCGGGCTTCGTCCTGGCTCAACGTGGTGTAGATGTGCTTGATGACCGGCTCGGTGTGCCACTGGGCGGCGCGGCGGTACCAGTGGTTCAGGCGGATCTCGCCGCAGAAATGCAGCATGAGGGTCTCGAGCGGGGGGGCGGGGTCGAAATCGAAGCGCACTTCGTGCAGTTCGGCTTCGGTGGGCGCGTGCTTGGGGCTGAAGCGCTTGAGGTACTCCATCAGCACCAGGGAGTGCTTCTGCTCCTCGAAGAACCAGATCGACATGAAAGCGGAAAAATCGCTATCGTGGCGGTTGTCGCGCAGGAACATCTCGGTGGCCGGCAGCGCCGCCCACTCGGTGATGGCATTCATCTTGATGGTCTGGGCCTGCTCTTCCGTCAGCAAGGAAGCGTCGAACGACTGCCAGGGAATATCCTTGTCCATGTCCCAGCGGACGGATTCGAGTTGTCTGAAGAGTTCCGGATAGAGCATCAAAGTCTTTCTATGGCCGCCGATTTTAGTCGGCCCGTTTGGCGCGCCCATGACAGACGCGCGATGATGCGGATACGTGCGCCGTGGCGGCACGGATGCACACCCCCCTTTTTGAACCAGGAGCCCGCCATGCGAACCCTTTTCTTATTGTCGACGCTCTGGCGCTGTGTTCCGGCTGTTTCCCTCGTGGCCGGACTGTTTACGGCGCTTCCGGCAAGTGCCCAGACGACGCCTGCCACACCCGCTCCGGCAGAGGCCGCCGGGTGCCCCGCGATCCTTCAACACACCTTCCCGCGGCTGCAGGATGAAAAGCCCCAGACTTTGTGCCAGTACTCCGGAAAGGTGGTCCTGGTGGTCAATACGGCGAGTTTTTGCGGCTTCACGCCGCAGTACAAGGGCCTGGAAGCCCTGGATATGAAATACCGCAACCGCGGGCTGGTGGTGCTGGGCTTCCCGTCGAACGATTTTTCGCAGGAATCGGGCTCCAACAAGGAAATCGCCGACTTCTGCGAAAGCACCTTCGGGGTGAAGTTTCCGATGTTCGCCAAATCGTCAGTACGCGGAACGGACGCCAATCCGCTGTTCAAGCAACTCGCCCAGGCCTCCGGCACCACGCCGAAATGGAATTTCTACAAGTACCTGATCGGTCGTGACGGCAAGGTCGTGCAGGCCTGGTCGAGCATGACGGCGCCGGATGAAAACGGCTTCGTGAACGTCATCGAGAAGCAGCTCGGGACAAATTAAGACTGACCAGTTCACAAAAAAACGAATCGGTAATATTATTTACCGATGCGTCCACCCAATCGTGAACTGAGCGTCACAAACGTTTACCACTGCACCGGGAACCGGGCCCCGGGAGCCGCGCTCATAATTTGCGTGGGTGGCCAAAACCCACCGGTTTTCATGTTGCGAGGTCTTCCGGGCGCTTGCCGTCTGGTCGAAATCCCGAGGCGATTCTTCTCCTCCTCCCTCCCTCCCTCCTTCGCGTCGGGGCGCCTCGCAGCATTTTTATATTCCCCCCGGAATCGGGGCTCGCGATGACGCGGCCCCTTCGAGTCGCCATCATCGGCGCCGGCATCTCGGGACTGGCTGCAGCGCACGCCCTTCGCGATGCGGCCCGCATCACCCTCTTCGAAGCCAGTGAATACTTCGGCGGCCACGCGCACACGGCAGCGATCGAGCTGCCACGCTCCCCGACCGATTCGACCCGCGTCGCCCATGGTGTCGACACCGGCTTCCTGGTCTACAACGACCGCACCTACCCGAACCTGATCCGCCTCTTCGCCGAGCTCGGCGTCGAGACGGCGTTGTCCGAGATGTCGTTCTCCGTCCAGGCCACCCGCGACAACGGCGGCCGGCTCGAGTGGAGCGGCAACAACCTCGGCACCGTCTTCGCCCAGCGGCGCAACCTCGCCGATCCGCGCTTCCTCGGCATGCTGGCCGACCTCTTGCGCTTCAACCGCCTGACCACGCGCATCGCCGAGGCCGGCACTGAGGGCGAACTGGCCCAGCCGCTCGGCGATTTCCTGGACACCCACCGCTTCGGCGCCGCCTTCCGCGACTGGTACTTCCTGCCGATGATGGGCTGCATCTGGAGCTGCTCGACCGCGCAGATGCTGGCGTTCCCGGTCGCGACCATGATCCGCTTCTGCCACAACCACGGGCTGATCCAGATCGCCAACCGGCCCCAGTGGCGCACGGTGCGCGGCGGCTCGCGCCACTACGTCGAGAAGATCGTCGCGGGTCTGGAGGACAAGCGCCTGCGCACCCCCGTGCGTCGCATCACCCGCGCCGACGGCGGCGTGCTCGTCGCCACCGACGCCGGCACTGAGCGCTTCGACCATGCGATCCTAGCCACCCATTCCGACCAATCACTCGCCATGCTGGCCGATGCCAGCCCCGCCGAATCGGCCGTGCTCGGCGCGATCCGCTACCAGCCGAACCACGCCGTGCTCCACACCGACGCCTCGGTGCTCCCGCAGCGCCGATCGGCCTGGGCCGCCTGGAACTACGAGCGCGCGGCGGCCAGTGAGCGCGAATCGGGCCGGGTCTGCCTGCATTACCTGCTGAACAAGCTGCAGCCGCTGCCCTGGGAGCAGCCGGTGATCGTTTCGTTGAATCCGGTGCGCGAGATCCAGCGTAGTCAGCTCATGGCCGAATACGACTACGACCACCCGGTGCTCGACCTTGCCGCGATCCGCGCGCAAGCCGAGGTTTCCGTCCTGCAGGGCCAGCGCAACACCTGGTTCGCCGGCGCATGGATGGGCTATGGCTTCCACGAAGACGGCCTGAAAGCCGGCCTGGCTGCGGCCGCCGGCCTGCGGGCGACAAGGTCTGCGGCATGACCCAGGAGCGCCCGCTCCCGCTGATGGGCTTCGGCGAGGTGCGCCATGCGCGCCTGCGCCCGGCGCGCAACGCCTTCGTCTACCCGACCTATTTCCTGATGCTGCCGATGCGCAGCCTGCGCGCAAACAGCAGCGACGCGCTTGCGCTCAACCGGCGGGCGGCCCTCTCCTTCCACGACGTCGACCATGGCGACGGCCGCACGCCTGCGCAGGGCGGCGCCCTGGCCTGGCTCGACGAACTCCTGGCCGCACACCAGATCCACGACGCGACCGGCGAGGCCTGGCTGCACTGCTACCCGCGCGTGTTCGGCTACACCTTCAAGCCGGTGAGCTTCTGGTACTGCCACACGGCCGAAGGCGCGCTGCGCGCCATCGTGGTCGAGGTCAACAACACCTTCGGCGAGCGCCACTGCTACCTGCTGGACCGCCCGGTCTACGGCCAGGAGCTCAAGGCCACCAAGGCCTTCCACGTCTCGCCGTTCTGCCAGGTCAGCGGCGACTACCGCTTCCGCTTCTTCGTCGATGCGCAGTTCGCCCACACCGTGGTGCGCATCGACCACGACGACGCCGACGGCCCCCTGCTGCAGACCAGCGTGAGCGGCGAACTCGGTCCGCTCACGACGGCCAGCGTGCGGCGTGCGCTCTGGCGCTATCCCGCCATGACCTTCGGGCTCATCGCACGCATCCACTGGCAGGCCGCCAGGCTCTGGCTCAAGCGCGTTCCCTTCGTCGCCAAGCCCGCGCCGCCCCGCCATTTCGTGTCCAGCGACCATCCGCACCAGCCGCAGGCGAACCCATGACCCCGACCACCACCGCCCCCCAGGTTTCGCGCTTTTCACTGCCGCAGGACGCCCCCGGCGCCGCGCGCACGGTGCTCGGCCTGTTGCAGCGCCTTGCCCACGGCTCGCTCACGGTGCGGCTGCCCGACGACTCGGTGCGCCACTTCGGCGCCGCGCCCGGCAGCAGCAATCTCACCGCCTCGCTCACGCTGCGCAACTGGGAGGTCTGCAAGGCCGCGCTCAAGTCGGGCGACATCGGCTTCGCCGAGAGCTACATCGCGGGCGACTGGACCACGCCGAACCTGGTCGAGCTGATCAAGGTGTTCATCGCCAACCGCCGCGCGATCGAGGACGTGGTCTATGGCAGCTGGTTCGGCCGCCTCGTCTACCGCGTGCGGCACCTGATGCACCGCAACAGCAAGGCCGGCAGCTCGCGCAACATCCACGCGCACTACGACCTGGGCAACGCCTTCTACAAGCTCTGGCTCGACGAGACGATGAACTACTCGTCGGCGTGGTTCGAAGGCAACTTCGACAAGCCGATGCCCGACGCCCAGCGCGCCAAGGTGCGGCGCGCGCTCGACATGGCCAGCGTGAAACCCGGCGACCGCGTGCTGGAGATCGGCTGCGGCTGGGGCGCGCTGGCCGAGATGGCGGCCTTCGACTTCGGCGCCTCGGTGACTGGCGTGACGCTCTCCACCGAACAGCTCGCCTTTGCCCGGCAGCGCACCGCGGGCCTCTCTGCCGACCTGCGCCTGCAGGACTACCGCGACATCGACGACGCGCCCTTCGACGCCGTCTGCTCGATCGAGATGGTCGAAGCGGTGGGCCGCGAATACTGGCCGACCTACTTCCAGAGCGTGAGCCGGCTCCTCAAGCCCGGCGGCCGCGCCTGCGTGCAGAGCATCGTGATCGACGACCAGCTCTTCGACCGCTACATCGACTCGACCGACTTCATCCAGCAGTACATCTTCCCGGGCGGCTGCCTGCCCTGCCCGCGCGAGTTCCGGCGCGAGGCCGAGGCCGCGGGGCTCACGGTGGTGGACGAGTTCGCCTTCGGCGCCGACTACGCCGAGACGCTGCGCCGCTGGCGCGAGCATTTCCTCGCGCAGCGGGGGCAGATCCTGCAGCTGGGCTTCGACGAGCGCTTCATGCGCATCTGGGAGTTCTACCTCGCCTACTGCGAGGCGGCGTTCTCGCAGGCCAACATCGACGTGGTGCAGTACACGCTGCAAAAGCGCTAGAGACGGCGCGGCCCTTCGTGTCCTCTTTCGGCCCTCTCGACGGCGTGCGCTACGGGCTGCTCGGCCTGCCGCTCGCCTTCGTCGCGCTGCCGCTCTATGTGCTGCTGCCGAACCACTACGCTCGCGCCTTCGGCGTGCCGCTCGCCACGCTGGGTGCGGTGCTGCTGGGCGCGCGGCTGCTCGATGCGCTGATCGATCCGCTGCTCGGGCGGCTCAGCGACCGGCTGCATGCGCGTTCGGCGCAGGCCGTTCTGGGCTTCGGCGCTGTCGCTGCGGGTGTCCTGCTGCTGGGCTTCGGGCTGCTTTTCTTTCCCCAATTGCTGGTCGACCCCGCGCGCCATGGCGCACTGCTCGTGATCGCCTCCGTGCTGCTCGCGCTGACCTACGCGGGCTACAGCATGCTGAGCATCGCGCACCAGTCGTGGGGCGCGATGCTGGGCGGCGACGCGCTGCAGCGCAGCCGCATCGTGGGCTGGCGCGAAGGCATGGGACTGCTCGGCGTGGTGCTGGCATCGGTCACGCCGACGCTGGCGGGACTGCCCGCGACGGTCGCGCTGTTCGGCGTGTTGCTGGTGGCGGGATGGGTCTTCTGGACGCAGGCGCCACGGCCGGCGCGCACCGCCGCGTCGCACACGGCAGTCGACCTGCGGCTGCCGCTGCGCCGTGCGCCGTTTCGCCGCCTGCTCGCGGTGTTCGTCCTCAACGGCATCGCGAGCGCGGTGCCGGCCACGCTGGTGCTGTTCTTCGTGCAGGACCGGCTGCGCGCACCCGCCGCGATGGAGCCCGCGTTCCTCGGTCTCTACTTCGTGGTCGCTGCCGCATCGATTCCCGTGTGGCTGCGCATCGTGCGCCGCTGGGGCCTCGCACGCAGCTGGCTCGGCGGCATGTGCATGTCGGTGGCGGTGTTCGCGTGGGCCGGCGCGATGGGCGCGGGCGACGCGGTGCCTTTTCTGGTCGTCTGCGCGCTGTCGGGTTTCGCGATCGGTTCGGACCTCGTCCTGCCGAGTGCGCTGCTCGCCGGAATCATTGCCGAGGCCGGCGACCAGCCGCATGCCGGCGCCTACTTCGGTTGGTGGAATTTCGCGACCAAGCTCAACCTCGCGCTCGCCGCCGGCCTCGCGCTGCCGTTGCTCGGGCTGGCCGGCTATGCGCCCGGCGCACGCGATGCGTCGGCGCTGCAGGCGCTGTCGCTCGCCTACTGCCTGCTGCCCTGCGTGCTCAAGGTGATCGCAGGCGCAGCGCTGTGGGCGCTGGTGATTCGATCGCCAGCTTCCGCAGCGCCCCTTCCGGCGAAGGCTGCGCCGTGAAGCCCTTCAATCCGCCGCTCGCCGATTGGCATGGCAAGACGGCATGGATCGTCGGCGCCTCCTCGGGCATCGGCCGCGCGACGGCGCTCGCGTTGCTCGAAGGCGGCGCGCGGGTCGCCGTGTCGGCCCGCAACGGCGAGGCGCTGGAAGAACTCGCAGCGCTGCACAACGACGCCGCACGGCCGCCCCGCGTGATCGTGCTGCCGCTGGACGTGCGCGATGCCGCCGCGGTCGCCGCGGCGTATGCGCAACTGCAGGCGATGGCCGGCACCGTCGATCTCGTGCTCTTCAACGCGGCGACCTACGGCGTGCTGCGCGCCGACGCATTCGCGCTCGACGAAATGCTCGCGCACCAGCAGGTCAACTACGTCGGCGCATTGAACGTGCTGGCGGCCGTGCTGCCCGGCTTCGTGGCGCGCGGTGCGGGCCACATGTCGCTCACCGCCAGCGTCGCGGGCTTTCGCGGATTGCCGAAGAGCCTGGCCTACGGCCCGACGAAGGCCGCGCTGACCCATCTGGCCGAGGTGCTCTACATCGACCTGCATGCCCGCGGTATCGGCGTGAGCGTGATCCAGCCCGGCTTCGTCACCACGGCGCTCACGGCGAAGAACGATTTCGCGATGCCTGCGCTGATCACGCCTGCGCAGGCCGCCCAGGCGATGCTCGAGGGATGGCGCCGCGGCGCGTTCGAGATCCACTTTCCGCGGCGCTTCACGTTCTGGATGAAGCTGATGCGGCTCTTGCCGTACCGGCTCTACTTTCCGGCTGTTTCCAGGTTCACCGGGCTCTGAAAAAGAAAAAGGCGCCGCGTGGCGCCTTGGTTCGGGGCTGTGCCTTCTCAGGGCTTCGTATCGATGAAGCTGGGGCGCAGCATGAGCTTGTCGTACAGCTTCGCAAGATTGCTGTGCTCGCCGCGCCAGTCGATATCGGGGAAACGCAGGCTCAACCAGCCCAGCGCGCAGCCCACCGCGATGTCCGACAGGCTCAGGTGGATGCCGCTGCAGAAGGGCTTGTCGCCCAGGCCCTTGGACATGGCAGCCACGCCGTCCACGACCTTTGCGCGCTGGCGCTCGATCCAGGTCGTGCTGCGCTCGTGGTCGTTGCGACCGGACCAGGTGGCTTCCAGGCGCCAGAGCACGCCGGCGTCCATGACGCCATCGGCCAGCGCTTCCCAGGTCTTGACCTCGGCGCGCTCGCGGCCCTGCTGCGGGATGAGCTTGCCTACCGGAGACAGCGTGTCGAGATATTCCACGATCACGCGCGAATCGAACATCGCCTCCCCGCCTTCCATGATCAGGCAGGGCACCTTGCCCAGCGGATTGGAGTTGGAGATGGTGGTGTCGGCGGACCAGACGTCCTCGAGCACGAACTGGTAATCGAGCCGCTTTTCGGCCAGCACCACGCGCACCTTGCGCACATAAGGGCTGGCGGCGGATCCGATCAGTTTCATGAAGGCTCTCTCCCTTTGTTCTTGGCTTGTTAACACTTGCTCATAATCATTTTAGGTGAACGGGACAACCCGGGGCCCGGATCCACCCCGATGTGTCGGTACGGCCCCACGGACCGCCGGCGCCTAAAATTCGGGCATGAGCTTTTCCACCGTCTCCGCCCTCTCCCCCTTGACGGCCGCTATGCGGCCAAACTCGCGGCCTTGCGCCCGCTGATGAGCGAACAGGGCTACATGCACCGTCGCGTGCAGGTCGAGGTGGCGTGGTTCATCGCGCTGTCCGACTGCGGCTTCGCCGAATTCAAGCCCCTCACCGGCGGCGCCCGCAAGTACCTGCTGGGCTTGGTGTCCCATTTCTCCGAGGCCGATGCGCTGGCCATCAAGGAGATCGAGAAGACCACCAACCACGACGTGAAGGCCGTCGAGTACTGGATCAAGTCCAAGTTCGAAGCCCGGCCTGAGCTGCTGGCCGCCGCCGAGTTCGTGCACTTCGCCTGCACCAGCGAAGACATCAACAACACCAGCCACGCCCTGCAGATCCAGGCCGCGCGCGAAAAGGTGGTACTGCCCGCCATCGACGGCCTGATCGCCAAGCTGCGCGAGATGGCGCACCAGTTCGCCGGCGTGTCGATGCTCTCGCGCACCCACGGCCAGACCGCCAGCCCGACCACCGTCGGCAAGGAAATCGCCAACGTCGCGGTGCGCCTGTCGAAGGCCCGCGCGCAGATCGCCTCGGTGCAACTGCTGGGCAAGATGAACGGCGCCGTCGGCAACTACAACGCCCACCTGGCCGCCTGGCCCGATTTCGACTGGGAGGCCTTCAGCCGCAAGGTCATCGAGACACCCGCGCCGCTGGGCCTGGGCCTGAGCTTCCAGCCGTACAGCATCCAGATCGAGCCGCACGACTACATGGCCGAGCTGTTCGACGCGGTGGCGCGCGCCAACACCATCCTGGTCGACTTCTCGCGCGACGTCTGGGGCTATGTGAGCCTGGGCTACTTCAAGCAGCGCCTGAAGAAGGGCGAGATCGGCTCCTCGACGATGCCGCACAAGGTCAACCCGATCGACTTCGAGAACGCCGAAGGCAACCTGGGCCTGGCCAACGCGGTGCTGCGCCACCTGAGCGAGAAGCTCCCCATCAGCCGCTGGCAGCGCGACCTGACCGACAGCACGGTGCTGCGTAACATCGGCGTGGCCTTCGGCTATGCCACGCTGGCCTACGCGAGCCTGGCCACGGGCCTGGGCAAGCTCGAACTCAACGAAGAAGCGCTGGCCGAAGACCTCGACGCATCGTGGGAAGTGCTGGCCGAGCCGATCCAGACCGTGATGCGCCGCTACGGCGTGCAGGGCGCCTACGAGCAACTGAAGGAAGTGACGCGCGGCAAGACCGTGACGGCCGAGGCGCTGCACGGGCTGATCCGCTCGCTGGCCATTCCGGACGAGGAAAAAGCCCGCCTTCTGGCCATGACACCCGCCAGCTACGTCGGCAAGGCCGCGGAACTCGCCAGTAGAATCTAAAGTTCCCGTGTATCGATCCACCAACCGCAGCGAACGGTTGGCCTGACCGCACACGCGGACCCCCAACTTCCCAGCCAACGCGCCTTTTCACAGGTACGCCAGCCAACAACCATGACGGGACTCCTCGAGGTCCCCGTGTTTCATGCTGCGCGCTCCGCTGCGACGTCTCTGGCTGAAGATCCACCGCTGGACCGGGCTCACGCTCGGCCCGATCCTGGCCCTCACGGCGCTGCTCGGCGCGGTGCTGGTGGTGAGCCGGCCGATCGACCGCGAGGTCCATTCCGACCTTTTCGTCTCGCGCAGCGCGGGTGATGCCATCGCGGCTGCGGCCGCACTGCCGCTCGAGCCGCTGCGCCAGCGCATCCTGGCGGAGTTCGGCCCCGACACCAATTTCACGCTGCGCCCGCCGCACCACGCCGACGAAACGCTCTGGGTGCTGGTACGCGGCAAGTGGGACGGCACGCTCTACCTCGACCCGGCCACCGCCGCCGAGCAAGGCCGCCGCGGCACCGAGGAAGGTTTCTACAACCTGGCCTACAAGATCCACAACAGCCTGCTGCTCGAGGGCACCGGCAAGGGCATCCTGGCCTTCGTGGCCCTGTCCTACCTGTTCCTGCTGGTGACGGGCCTGGTGCTGTGGTGGCCGGTGCGCTGGCCGCCTTCGCTGCGCATCGTGCTGAACCGCGGCCTCCTGCGCGGATTGTTCGACCTGCACCGCACGGGCGGCGCGGTGCTCGGCCTCCTGATCGCGGTGTCGGTGGCCACGGGCGCCTACATGGCCTGGCGGCCGCTGGGCGATTTCATTTCCGCCGCCATGGGCCAGAAGCCGGTCAAGGCGCCAGCGATCGCCAAGGGCGGCGCGAGCGGCCAGCGCATGCCGCTCGACGAGCTCGTGGCCCGCGCGCAGCAGGTGTATCCGGGCCAGCCGATCGGCTACGTGCTGGTGCCCGGCAAGGCCGACCGGCCGATCCGCGTGCGCTTCCGGCTCGCCGACGATCCGCACCCGAACGGCATCAGCTCGGTGTGGCTCCACCCGGTCAGCGGCGAGGTGCTGGCCTCACGCAAGTGGCAAGAGCTCGATGCGGGCAACGGCGCGGTGGCGGTGATCTTTCCGCTGCACACGGGCGAGCTGGGCGGCGTGGCCCACCAGGTCGTCACCGCGCTGCTCGGCCTCGCACTCGGCGGCCTGGGTTTCAGCGGCATCTGGCTCTGGTGGCGCCGACGCGCCATGGCCGCCGCGGCCCGCAACAACAATGCGCTTTCCAGCCGCACGACGTCCTGAAGAAGACGCCCCACGCCCTGCCACACGTATTTTTGTTTTTCATTCCCGGAGGAGTCCCCCTTGTTCCCGCACAAACGCACCGCCATCGCGATGGCCCTGTTGCCCCTGAGCCTGCAGAGCTTCGCCGCCGACGCAGAACCTGCCGCCGATCCGTCGAAGTCGCTGGAGACCATCACCGTCACGGGTGACTGGCTCGCCAGCCCCAACGAGACGAAGGTGCTCGAGCACGCCGGTGCGCGCAGCATCGTCGAGCGCAAGCAGATCCAGGAAAGCGGCGCCTCCAGCGTGCGCGACGTGCTGCGCCAGATCCCGGGCGTGCAGGTGCAGGAGAGCAACGGCACGGGCGGCAGCGACATCTCGCTGAACGTCGGCGTGCGCGGCCTGACCGCCCGGCTGTCGCCGCGCTCGACCATCCTCCTGGACGGCGTGCCGCTGGCCTATGCGCCCTACGGCCAGCCGCAGCTCTCGCTCGCGCCGCTGTCGCTCGGCAGCATCGAGACGGTCGACGTGGTGCGCGGTGCGGGCTCGGTGCGCTACGGCCCCCAGAACGTGGGCGGCATCATCAACTTCGTGACGCGCTCGATCCCCAAGCAGTTCTCGGGTGAGGTCGGCGTGGGCGTCGAAGGCAGCAGCCACGGCGGCACCAAGAGCACGCCCACGCTGTTCGTCGGCGGCACCAACGAGAACGGCCTGGGCCTCGCGCTGCTGTACTCGGGCACGCATGGCGACGGCTTCCGCGAAAGCAACGACCACACCAGCATCGACGACCTGATGCTCAAGGGCGCCTACCGCATCTCGAGCACCGACGACATCGCCATCTCGCTGCACCGCTTCGAAGGCAAGGGCCGCATGCCGGGCGGGCTGACCACCGCGCAGTTCGCGGTGAACCCGTTCCAGTCGGACCGCCCCTTCGACGAATTCACCGGCCGGCGCACCGACGGCTCGATCAAGTACACGCACAACGACGGCGTGAACAAGTTCGAGATGCTGACGTACTACACGGACTCGTACCGCAGCAGCTACCTGGAGCAGGAAGGCACCGGCGCCAACGCCGGCAAACGGCGCCTGACCACCGCGCCGCGCAACTACAAGACCTTCGCCGTCGAGCCGCGCTACTCGCGCCTGATCGATTCGGGCAGCGTGGTGCAGGAAGTCAGCGTCGGCTTCCGCTATCTCAGGGAACAGGCCTCCGAGGTGGCGGCGCGCACCGGCTACTACACGCCTTCGCCGCTGGAAAACGCCTACAGCCGCACCCAGGCTCCATACCAGACCAGCACGGGCGGCACGATCGCGCACGCGTTCTACATCGACGACCGCATCGACTTCGGCAACTGGACGGTCACGCCCGGCGTGCGCTACGAATCCTTCCGCTCGCACAACGACGTGTACACCGTGGCGAACAACCGCATCACGAACGCGATCTATCCGAAGATCGAATCCAACGAAGTGCTGCCGACGCTGTCGGTGCTCTACCGCATGAGCGAGCGCTGGTCGCTGTTCGCGAATGCCGGCGTGTCGTTCGGCCCGCAGCAGTACGCCCAGCTCGCGCAGTCCACCACCAGCCTGCATCCCGAGAAGGCCAAGACCTATGAAATCGGCACGAAGTACAAGGGCGAGGCCTGGAGCGGCGAGCTGACGCTGTTCAACATCAACTTCGACAAGGAACTGCAGCTCGCGCGCTCCATCACGGGCGACGTCGGCCAGTGGACCGACCTGGGCGCCACGCGCCACCGCGGCCTGGAGTCGGCCCTGCGCTACGACCTCGGCGAACTGAACGCATCGCTCAAGGGGCTGTCGGTGTCGGGCACGTACACATACACGCAGGCCACCTCCAAGGCCGGCAACTTCGCCGGCCGCGACCTGCCGTTCTATTCGCGCCAGATCCTGTCGCTGGGCGCGCGCTACGAGCGCGGTCCGTGGACGCTGAATGCCGACGTGTATGCGCAGTCGAAGCAGCGCTCGCCGGGCTCGCCGGAGGATGGCAAGCCGTACATCACGCTCGAAGATTCGACCGGCCGATTCGGCAACATCCCTGGCTACAGCACTCTGAACCTGCGCGCCGCCTACGACTTCGGCCCGTCGATGAGCAACCTGAAGCTGGCCGTCGGCATCAAGAACCTGTTCGATCGCCGCTACTACAACCGCTCGGTGGACAACAACGGCGGCAAGTACGTGGGCCAGCCGCGCACGCTGTACCTGCAGGCATCGGTGGCGTTCTGAGCCAGGCCATGGGGGCGCATACACTCGCGCACCCATGGCCCTCAAATCCACCATCTTCAAGGCCACCCTCGCGGTGGCCGACATCGACCACGGCTACTACGCCGACCATGCGCTGACCCTGGCGCGCCACCCGAGCGAGACCGACGAACGGATGATGATCCGGCTCGTCGCGCTCGCGCTCAACGCCCACCAGCTGCAGGACATCTGCCAGGGCGACGGCACACTGGCCTTCGGCGCGGGCCTTTCGAACGTCGAGGAGCCGGATGTGTGGCTGCGCGACTTCACGGGCGAGACCAAGATCTGGATCGAGGTCGGCCAGCCCGAGGACAAGCCCATCATCAAGGCCTGCGGCAAGGCGGACGAGGTGATCGTCTACTGCTTCAACCATGCGGCCGAGATCTGGTGGCGCGGCATCGAGAACAAGCTCACGCGGCCGCAGAACCTGAAGGTCTACCGCGTGCCGACCGAGGCCTCGCAGGCGCTGGCCGCGCTCGCGCAGCGCAGCATGCAGCTGCAGGCGACGATCCAGGAAAACACGCTGACGCTGGGCGACGGCACCCACAGCATCGACGTCGAACTCTTGCGCTGGAAATGAGCGGCGCCTAGGCCGCCGGCATCATCTCGCCGCACTGCCAGCACTGCTCGAACCCACCTTCGATCCGCTCGCCGCACACGCACTGCCAGTTGCGCTGCGGCCGGTTCTGTATCGCATGCAGCAACGCTTTCGCGCGCTCGAACTGGCGCTCGTCGTCGATCCAGATTTCCGGCAAGCACTGGTCGGGCGGCAGCTGGCCCATGACGGCCCCGAGAAACTCGCGCTGCACCGTGGCTTCGACGCCGTCCTCGCGCAAGGCGTGCATCCACAGGGTCGCGATCGCGAGATTGGGTGCTTGGGCGAGGCGACGCACGGGTGTTGCCTCTTCAGGGCGTGTCGTCGGGGCCGACGGGCTCCGCGGGGTCGTCGGGCCATTGCGGTGGCTCGGCCTCGCGCGCCCGCTCGGCGTATTTGTTGAAGCGCCAGGCCGAGTCTTCCATCGTGATGCGGCGCCAGGTCACGCGCTTCTCGACCGGGGTCATGGCAGGCCAGTGCTGCACTTCGTCGAAGGTGCGCCCGCACCCCTTGCATTCGTCGTCGCCCTGGCTGGTGGAACAGATCGCGATGCAGGGCGTGTCGGGGGTGCTGTGGTACCAGTCGAGCCACGCGGCCCAGGCCTTGGGCGGAAAGCCGACCTCGTCGACCTCGTCCTCGTGGTGGAACACCATGAGCGCGTAGACCTCGGCCAGCGCGCGCAATTCGGGCGCCAGCGTGACGCCGTCGGGCGAGGGGCTCTTGGCGCGCCAGTGGTTGATGGCGGCCTCGATGTCTGTGATGTGAATGGCGGCCATGGGGAGTGAAAAAGCAGCGAGCGGCGATCATAGTCCGGCAATGTCCCGCGGCCTCGAAGGGGCATGAGTGCTACAAATCAGATAGCACAAGATCCCCTGTTCATGCGCCCTGCAGGGCAGTTCTCCTTAAAGGCCTGAAAACTTTCGATTGCCACGCCGCAACCTTCGATGCTCTAATCCCGCCCACGAAGGGGAGTAGCTCCCGACCGCCGTGCACAACGGCGGAAATCGACAGGTCGTCAATACGAAGCAAAACACTTCCGGCCTTTCGGACAACGCATGCGCACTGGCGCAGGCGCTGTCGAGCAAGACCTTCGATTTGAACCTGTGCAGGTTTGGTCGAAGCGTTCGCAAGTCCCCGGAGTCACCCGGCGTCTTCGTTTTCTCGCTTTCGACCAGCCCCGCGCGGGATGAATCGAAACGCATCGGTATGCGCCTGCCCGTCGCGATCCACACAAGGAACGGCAGGAACGGCGCGAAGACAAAGAGGAACCTATGGAACAGTTCATGACCCCGGAATTCTGGGTCGCTGTCGGTCAGATCATCATGATCGACATCCTGCTCGGCGGCGACAACGCCGTCGTCATCGCACTGGCGTGCCGCAAGTTGCCGCCCGCCCAGCGCACCCAGGGCATCCTGTGGGGCACCGCCGGCGCCATCATCCTGCGCGTGATCCTGATCTTCTTCGCGCTCACGCTCCTGGCCATCCCGTTCCTGAAGCTGGTGGGTGCCATCCTGCTGCTGTGGATCGGCGTGAAGCTCCTGGCCCCCGAACATGACGACGCGCACGGCAACATCGCCGGCAGCGACAAGCTGTGGGGCGCCGTCAAGACCGTGATCATTGCCGACCTGGTGATGAGCGTGGACAACGTGATCGCCATTGCCGGCGCCGCACAGGGTGCAGGCGAAGGCCACCAGATGCCGCTCGTGATCTTCGGCCTGCTCGTGAGCATTCCGATCATCGTCTGGGGCAGCCAGCTGGTCATCAAGTTGATGGACCGCTTCCCGATGATCATCACGCTGGGCGGCATGCTGCTCGGCTGGATCGCCGGCACGATGGCCGTCTCGGACCCCGCGCTGGCGAACCCCGCCAACTGGACCTGGGTGCCGAAGGTGCCGCAGACCGACACGATCAAGTACGCAGCCGGCATCGGCGGCGCGCTGCTGGTGCTCGCGATCGGCAAGTGGGTGGCCATGCGCCAGGCCCGCAACAAGCCGGCAACGGCCGTGACGACCGGCTGAGCACTGGCATACCCCATTGATCGCCAGAAACTTCGCTGAGAAACTTTCCTGTCCAAACCAGTCTCTGCCACTCTAACTATCTGAAGGAGCACTCATGGAAAAGATCATTCTTTATGTCGACGACGCCGTGTACGCCAGCGAGCAGTTCGCCGAACTCGCGCCGGACGCCAACAGCGTCGTGGCGCGCCATTGGGTGCTCGTGGCCTGCGCACCGCGCATGACGCATCGCATCAGCAAGTGGGTGAGCCACAGCGCACGCGAGAACTGGCGCGCCAAGTGGTTCAGCAAGGTGCAGGCCCAGCTGCTGCCCCTGCTCGAGCGCAACGGCGGACAGGTGACGCCGGTGCTGGCCAAGGGGCCGCTGGCCGAGCTGACGCAGCAACTCAAGCGCGAGCACGGCGCCACCCATGTGGTCGATGCGCGCCGTCCGAAGATCGGCGTCGACCTGGAACCGGTCACGCCCGAACAGACGCCGGCCCACCAGTCGGGCTGGGCCTTTCCCGGCGCGGTGATGGGCATGGGCGCGCTGCTGGTCCTCGCGAACGAACTGGCCGAGTAAGCAGCAAGGCAGACACACTGACGAGCCCCGGTGCGGCAACGCACCGGGGCTCGTTGTTTTGGGGGCTCTGGGGTATCCTGCGCCGCATGCGCATCATCATCAAATGGCTGCTCAGCGCCGTCGCGCTGCTGGCGGTGGCTTATCTCTACAGCGGTGTCCAGGTCAACAGCTTCGGCTCCGCGCTCATCGCGGCCGCGGTGATCGGCCTGCTCAACATGATCGTGCGGCCGGTGCTGGTGGTGCTGACGCTGCCGGTCACCATCGTCACGCTCGGGCTGTTCCTGTTCGTGATCAACGCGCTGCTGTTCTGGGCGGCGTCGGGGCTCCTCGCCGGCTTTCACGTCAACGGCTTCGTGGCCGCGCTGATCGGCTCGCTGATCTACTCGCTGCTGGGCCTGCTCATCGAGACCGCACTGGGCGGCCTCCTTTCCAAGCGCTGAACACGGCTACTTCAGCGGCGGCTCTTCCGCCTGCTGCTTCACCAGCACATCGACGGCCCGCGCGCGGGTGTCGATGATCGATGCCTCGTAGTGGTCGATGGGTGCACCCGATGCGCCCGACTTGCGCACCAGCTCCTGTGCCGCCTTGAAGCGATCGCGCGCGGCCGGGTAGTCGAGGATCGCCACGTTGGCTTCGGCATCGGCGCGCACCGCGCGCAGCGTGTCGTTCTGCGCGCCATACAGGTTGCCCAGCACGCGCCACGCCGTGGCATCGCGCGGATTGGTGGCCACCCAGTCGCGCAGCACGGGGATCATCGGCGCGGGCTGGCGCGTGGCGGTCGCGGCTTCGGCCGCGAGGATCATCTCGGGCCGCTCCTTCGACTTGGCATCGAGCAGCGCGGCGGCCTTGGCCGGAGCGCCGGCGGCCAGCTCGATCTCGGCGTTGAGCCAGCGCGCCTGCTTCGCCGCGGCCGGATCTTCCGCGGTGCGCGCCACAAGCCGCTCGACCAGCGCGCGCGCCGCCTTGTAGTCGCGCAGTTCCTTGGCCGCCAGCGCTGCCGCATACAGCGTTCCGGCCTGCTGGGCCGGCGTGCTCCTGGCGAACTCGCCGCTCGAGGCTGACTCGATCCAGAGGCGCAGCACGTCGACGCCCGGCCGCGTCAGCACGCGGGCGCGCGAGGCGATCATCGCGTGGTCCATCGCGAGCGGCAGCGCGGGGGCGGTGTCCATGCGGAACTGGAACCGGCCCTGCATGTCGGAGATGCGCTCGGTCGTGAGCGGATGGCTCCGTAGATACGGGTAGGAGCCGTTGTCGTTCAGGCGCGAGGCGTACTGCAGCTTCTCGAACATGGCCGCCGCGCCCTGCGGCGCAAAGCCCGCCTGCGTCATCACGCCGAAGCCGATGCGGTCGGCCTCGCGCTCCATGTCGCGCGAGAAGCTCAGCTGGTTCTGCATGAAAAGCGCTTGGCTCCCCATGATCACGGCCTGGCCGGCATCGCCGTTGCGGCTCTTGCTGGCGGCGATCATCCCGAGGATGAGGCCCGCGATCATCAGCGGCATCTGCTTGCCCTGCTTGCTCATGATCCGGGAGATGTGGCGCTGCGTGACGTGCGAGAGCTCGTGCCCGAGCACGGTCGCCAGCTCGTCGCGGCTGCCCACCGCGGCCACCAGCCCGAGGTTCAGGCCGAGGTAGCCGCCCGGCAGTGCGAAGGCATTGATGTTGCGGTCGCGGCCCAAGAGGACGGTCCAGGCGAAGCGCTCGTCGAGTTCGGGCGTGAGCTCGCCGCGTGCACGGGCGGCGGCGAGCAGGCGCTGCCAGATCTCCTGGACGTAGGCGGAGATCACCGGATCGTCGATGTAGTCGGTGTCGCGATAAAGCTCGCGGGCGATCTGGTCGCCGAGGCTGCGCTCGGCGCTGGCGGTCATTTCACCGCCGTCGCCCAGGCCCGGCAGGATCGACTGCATCTGCGCGCCGGCGGGTATCGGCAACAGGGCCTGCGCCGCTATCAAAACGGAAGCGCATAGCGCGCGCAGGGTGGGCGTTGCGGGGGTCTTGGGCTTTGCGGAGGGAGTCAAGCGCGGCATTCCTCGTCCATGGCTGGGCTCGTATGATGCATCTTCAAAACGAACGTTCACCCATGAGCGCCGCGCACCGCAGTGCGAAGCACGAAGGTACCCCCATGAGCACACTTACCCATTTTGACGCCCAGGGCCAGGCCCATATGGTCGACGTGGCCGCCAAGCCGTCGACCCACCGCGTGGCCGTGGCCACCGGACGCATCGAGATGCAGGCGGCGACGCTGGCGCTGATCGAATCCGGAACGGCGAAGAAGGGCGATGTGCTGGGGATCGCGCGGATTGCCGGGATTCAGGCGGCCAAGAAGACGAGCGACCTGATCCCGTTGTGCCATCCGCTGGCGTTGACGCGGGTGGCGGTGGCGTTTGCGCTGGCTGAAGGGGGGAGCACGCCGCAGGTGGCTTGCACGGCGACTGTCGAGACGGTGGGGCCTACCGGGGTGGAGATGGAGGCGCTGACGGCGGTGCAGGTGGCGCTATTGACGATCTACGACATGTGCAAGGCGGTGGATCGGGGGATGCGGATTACTGATGTGCATGTGTTGGAGAAGCATGGGGGGAAGTCGGGGAGTTGGGTGGCCGACTGAGCGCCTCGCGCGCTTCGGCGAAGGGAAGACTTATGGCGCGGGAGCATCGCTCTGTTTCTCGCCCAGCCATCGAGCGAACGCGGCTGGAAATGCAATCCTGAAGCGCTCGGCCTGCGCCCGGGCCTCGTCGTCCAGCCCCAGCAATTCGGCACTTTCGATCAGCTTGACGATGACGCGCGGCTCGGGGGAGAAATGCAAGGTGCGTTCGGCCAGCGCATGCATCCTCGCTGCATTGGCTGGCGGCACGTCTGTCAGCGTGAGTTCTGCGAAATCCACCTGGCGCGCGAAAAGCCATGACCCCTTGACCTTGGAAAGCGTGTCGTCTGCATAGGCGGGCAGACGCTCATCGCGCGGCAGATAGATCTGGCTGATGCGGATGTAGTCCCAGCTGGCATAGGCAACGATGGCCAGCAGGACTGCAGCGGCAAACGACGACAACGCGCGGGTTGCGAGCCATCTTGGCTTCGTGCTCGCCGGGACAGAACGACCGGTCACGGCCGTGGCCGGCCACAGAATCCCGAGACACAACCCGAACACCAGCTGGAACGGCCCGTACCAGAGCGGGTACTCGAGCAGACTGTGCAGAACGATCGCGCCCAGCATGCCCCATGCCATCAGGCGGGTGGGGTCTCGCTCTCGCCAGGGCTTCGCGGCGATCACCATCCAGATGAAGCCTCCGCAGATCAGGACGGCCGCGGGGATGCCCAGTTCGACGGCGAGGTGCAGGGGCAGGTTGTGGGCGTTGTCGAGGATCTCGGTGAAGCGCGCGCTAGGATAGGAAGTGATGAAGTGCGCGAAGCTCAACTCGCCCCAGCCCCATCCTGTCCAGGGGCGCTGGGAGATCAGGGTGAGCACGTTGTGCCAGAGGACGAGTCGGCCGTGATCGTCGGCTGTCCTGGTCTGCAGGCGTTGGAGCATGCCTTCGACGCCGCTGCCTGCGAGGCGCGGCAACGCCCAAGCGATGGCGAAGTAGAGCGGGATCATGGCCAGCAGTGCGAGTGGCGGTGGCAGGCTGAAGTTTGAAACAGGGGCTCCGGGGGCAGCACGCCGCTCCCGCCGGGCGATGAAGCTCGTCACGATCACGATCGACAGCAACTGCAACAAGCCCGTCCGCGAGGTCGATGCAGCTGCGGCAACCAGCAATAGCGCCACGGCAGGTAGCAGTGCGCGCCGCACGCGAGACAAGAAGAACGCATGCGTGGCATGGAGCCATAGTGCCACGACGATCGCCATGCTGATCAGCGTGGCGAATTGGTTGCGCTGGCGGAGGTTGCCATAGGCCTGCCCCCGCGGAGGCGAGGTGGTCCAGGGAACCAGTGATTCAGTCAAGCCGTAGTACTGAAGCAGCCCGAGAACGGCGCTGAGCAGGCCGGCAGCGAGGAGGGCGCTTGCAAACATCGGGAGGCAAGCTGCCTTGTGCCGCACCATGCCGGCCCCCACGCAAGCCGCTGCGGCAATGCCTGCCACTGCCGCAGCGGCCGGTAGCCACGAAGAGGCCGCTTCGCCATGCCGCGACAACACCACGGCGATGACGCTCGCCGTCAGCCATGTCCAGACTTCGCGGCCGGGACGGGCCACCGGCCCCATCGCAAGCAGCCCTGCGATGCATGTCCAGGTCGCAAGCAGTTGCCAGGCGTTGACCGAGGGCCCGGCGACAAGTGGGCAGAGCCAGGGGAATGCGAGAAGGCCTATGCGGGCGGCGCGATCAATCTTTGAAAACAAGACGGCTGTCTCGAAAGGCTCGGCGCAAAGCGTCATCCGCTGCATTGTGCCGATCGGCCTGCCGGTGTACTTAACTTACCTGACCTGATACGTCTTCATGCGACTTGAAAGTCGCCTGCACCAGACCGCCGCTTCGGCAGATGGCTCAGGCCAGGTGGGTGTCAGTGGAGCCGGAACATGGGGATCACCGGTGCTATGTGCTAGCGCCAGCAATCCGGCACTGTACCTGGGGTCCCAGCTGCCATGCCCTTGGCACCTTTGTCATCCAAAGTGAAGTCGCCGCACTTGGTATCCGAAGTTTGAGCCAACGCGCGCCCGGCTGTCAGTGTGTAAGCGGTGCCATCGGAGACCATACTCAGTGTGTAGTAGCCGTTTGGCGACGCAGGTACCTTGAGCTGGGCCAGCTGGTCGGTCTTGGCGTACAGGCCATTCTGCGCCCGGTAACGCTCCTGGCGCGCGGCAGCGTCATTGAGCAAGTTCTGCCCCTCCACCCGTCGGGACCGCTTCACGTACTCCGTGTACGACGGGTAAGCGATCGCCGCCAGGATGCCGACGATGGCAACGGTGATCATCAGCTCGATCAGGGTGAAGCCCTTTTCAGCATTGCGCACTGGTTTCTCCTTCAAAAGACATGCTTCTCGCCACCTGGGCGAGTGCGGGCGGCATAGGGCGACGCCCCCGCCTTCGACATTCCGGCAGGGGCACTTGAAACATCAGTTGTTCGGCGGCTGCTTTCGCCAGCTTTGCCGGCCAAACTGCAACCCGTGGTTGACGGCCTTCTTGGGATCCCCGCTGGGGTCGAACACCTGACCCCCGCCCACGGTCTGACTGCCTCCCCCGGTTGGCGTGCCATTGACCTGGCCGCCCGCCACCATGTCGGCGGAATTGAACACCCCGTCATTGTTCATGTCGAACACGACGTAGTCGGTACGACCGCCACCATTCGGATCGATGCCGTAGATCGTTCCGCTCATGCCCGCTGCACAAGCGTCGTCTGAAGTCCGAACCGACGTAAGGAACAGCCCTCGTCCATACAGCGTCATGTCGTAGACCATCTTCTCCCCGTTGCGCGGCAGGTCCACGACCCAGCCCCACTTGTCGACATCGGCGTCTCTTGTACCGGTGGCGTTGGCCTTGTACCAACTCACCGTGTTGTTCGTCAGCGAGAAGTTGCCCGTACCGGCCCCCAGTTCCTCGAACGACTGGCTCTGCAGATTGGTGCGCACCTTGGAGGCTGTCGGCAACGGCGTGGGCGCTGTCGCCCCCCTGCCGCTGTAGCGGTCCCAGATGCCATACGCGGTCTGCCTCTGCGTGCTGCTCTTGTCGCTGGCAGTCAGCAGGCGGCCCGTACCGAAGATCACCAGATCGCCCGTTCCCGTGGGGTGGGGTACCACGTAGGGAGCCGTCGTGATCGCCTGGCGCTTGTCGTTCGCGTCCCTGGCGGTATAGAACTTTTGCACCGTCCACGCCGCGATATTGCCGCTGCTCATGTCGAAGCGCCACACGTTGCCCGCCAGGTCGCCGGCATAGGCCACGTCCACCTTGCCATCGCGAGTGTTGTCCACAGCGCTCACACGCGACAGGCCGTTGCCCAGGGGCAGCGAAGCCGCCACCTCCTCGGCCGTCATGCCGCCATCGAGATCGAATTGCCGGAGTACCGTGCCGTTGGCGATGTCCAGGACGAACATGCTGGCGCCGCCGCCGCCCGCCGTGCTGTTGCCGCCCTGATAACCACCGGATACCAGCGCGACCCATTTGCCCTTGCCGGTTGCGGGATCATTGAGACGGGCAATGGTCGGTTTCGGCAGCGAGTTGCCCATGTTGGCGTTCTGGTCGGAACCGAACTCCCACAGGAGACTGGGCGACGCGGGGTCGGTCACGTCCAGCGCAAACACTTGCCTGCCGCCTGCGCCCAGGCTGCCGATCACCACCTTGTGCCACGCCGCGCCGAAATACACGTCCGAGGCCACAGGCGAGCCATCGACGTAGTAGCGGTGGGACGTTCCGTCCTTCTTTCCGTAATCGGGCGCGGTGAGCGTGTTCAGGTTGTTGCGCACCGCCGTGGGAATGAAGGCGAACTGCTCCACGCCGTCCGCGGCGCGGAAGGCATGGAACATGCCGTCGTTGGCACCCACGTAGATCATTTCGGACTTGCCCGCCTGTTCGGTGATGTAGGTCGCGTAGTTGCTACCGGTGCCTTCCAGCGCATCCGCCGGGGCGGCCCTGTAGAGCGCGCCGCCCACGCGCAGAGGCGAGGAGTTGACGATGTCGCCCAGCACGTTGGAGCTGAGATCTGTGCCGGTGGACACCTTGTTGCGAGCACGGAACGCGTCGTTCTCGCCGCGCAGGAAAGCGATGCGCTGTGCGGCCTTGCCGTCGGCGCGGGCCGGACTCGTGCCGGGTTGCAGGTTGAGCGCCGTGAGCCACGCCGCATCGGCCGTCTGTGCGGAGATGCCCGTGAAGGTAAAGGGGCGCAGGGTCGGCGTGGTGGTACCGGCACCCGCATACAGGATGTTGCGCGTGGTCTTGTCGCGCGCAGCCAGTTTCGCCGCAGCGCTCCACTGACGCACGGTGTTGAAGCTGGTGGTGGTGGTGCCACCAGGGCCGGCGGTGTTCGTCGCGGTGAGCTTGTCCCGGATCACGTCGCCCGCCCAGCCATCGGCCTCGAACAGCGTGCGATAGACGTCGGCGCCCGCGGCGATCGTGCCACCGGGCAGGCTCACCGACACTGCCGTCACCGAGTTGTTCTTTTGCAGGATGTCGTTGAAGGCCTTGGTCATCTGCGCCTTCAGCGTGGTGGCGTTGGTGACCAGGAAATAGTTGTCCGGGTCGCCCGCGACCAAGGCCGGATTGCGCCCCGGCATGCCGTACTTAGCCGCATACCACAGCGGATCCTTGAGGAAGCTACCGGAGGAGCCCGTGGTGCTGGGCGTGAAGGTGCGGCTTGCCGTGAGCGGCAGATTGGCGCACGACGCCTCGTTGGGTTTGTCCGCGCAGTAGCCGGGCGGTTGTCCTTGAGGCGTGTTCAGTGCGTAATAAACGGAGCCGGTGTCCTTGTCCCGCACTTCCAGATACATGCCGTCCTGGGTAGTGCCCGAGATCACGTAGCCCATGTGCTGGCCGATGCTGCCCGCGGCGTACTCGGACAGCATGTCGACCGTCACCGTGCCGTTCGCCTGCAGCGCGACGGTGTAGCGCGAGATGGCATCCATGTCGTGGTCGGCGCCCTGCTCCACGTCCTCGTAGTTGATGCGGAATTCCGCATAGGGCCGCCCCCCATTGATGCTGGCGTTCTGGTCCGCCGCGCCGGTATTGGCGATGCGGTCCACGTAGTAATCCACGATCTGATTGGTTGGAGCAAAGACCGTGGGATTGATGTTGAAGCCGGTCACCGACTTGGCAAAGGGGGAGATCGTCACAAACCGGCCATTGCCTACCGGAAAGCGAATCTCCGGCAACGGGGAGGCGATGGCCACGGAATAAGTCATCAGCGCGTTCTTCACCGTGCCACTACCGAAAACCGCATTGTTGGCAGCAAAGCGCGATACCCCTGCGGAGTAGAAACTGCCTTCCTTGCTTGGCTCCTGGGGCGACAGCCCGCGCACCCAGGAGAGATCGTCGACCGTCTTCACCGACGGCGCGCCGTTCGCGTTGGTCGAGTTCGATTGCCCGATGAAGAAGTTCTTGCCGTTGATCCCCTCGGCCGTGCCGATGGCCTGCACCTCGTTCGCGACATTGAAGCCGGTCAAGGCGCTCGCATTGGCGTCGATGGACTGATAGCGGCTACCCGGCATCTTCGTGTCGTACGAGGGATTGATGTCGCTGAGCACCGTCATCACCGGACGCGCGCAATACGGGTAGCCGCCGCCGCCGTTGGCCTTTGCCGTGTAAGGCGCAACCCATGCGGGCTTGGAAAGATTCAGCGGGTCCGCACTGTCCTTGGCACCGCTGCCATAGTCGTACTGGCTGTGCGCACCCGAGGCTCCGGCGAAATAGCGCAGCGTCTCGAACATCATCTCGCCCACAGGGTTGCCCCACATCGAACACATCGACGGATCGGCCTTGCCGCTGATCGGGCCGTCGACGATCCAGCCGCAGTCGTTGTACTGGCTGCCGTTGAAACCGATCAGGCGCAGGCGGTCCATGTTGGTCACGATGCCGGCAACATCGGTCTTGAACTGTCCTGTCTGCGTATCGACTTCCTCTGAAAATTTGCTGACGTTGCGTCGCAGGATGCCGCCCGCAATGTTTTTCTGGTACGAGCCGGAGAGCAACCCAAAGTACATCTTTTCGTTCTCGCCGAAGTCGTGCAGCAGGCCAGTCGGCTTGTAGACGGCCGTGCCGCCGCTGTTCGGATAGGACTTGCAGCTGGCTTCGCGCAAGGCCGCGTTCGTGCTGGAGCAGGCTTCCACCCGCACCTTGCGGGTCACGATGGCGCTGACAGGCTGTACCTGCACCTGCAAGGCCAGCCCCCAGTTGTCGTCGCCTGAGCCCTCGACATGGCGGAATACGATCGTGTTCCAGCCCTTCGCGAGGGTGATGCTCTTCGAGTGACTTTTCAGGCCGTCTTGGCTGCGGTCTGCGCCGTGGCCGCCATACCAGCCCCAGCTTGTGCCAGCGATGGTGGCCTCTACGGCGTCATCTCCATCAACGGCGAAGATGTAGGTCCCTGCCTCCGGAACATTGACATTGCCCTTGATCTCCGTCAGGTAGTTGTCCTGGCCGCAGCCTTTGCTAGTGCTGGGAAACGGGTTGTTGCCCCCACCGGTGGTATTGATCACTTGAAGCGAGCTCGTGCCGCATAGGTTCTTGCTTACTGCGTTGGCTTTGAAGAAAGCTGCCATTTCAGTCGCATTTCCCGGTGTCGCATCGCTATTTTTTGTCTTCTTCCACGTCATGATGCTCAGGTTCTGAAACGAAGTGCTGGGCAACATCTGGAATACCGTACCCGACGCGCATGGCACCCCACCCAGGCAAAGGTCCTGCCCCGCAGTCCCTTCCTTGGACACCCAGTCCCAGATCTGGAATGTCGAGTCGTTGAGAACACGCAGGCGAGGGATGGCGTCGTCGCCGGTCTCGCCCAGCGTTGTCACGGCAAAAAGATGGCGGGTGCCGCTCACCGGTGCAGCCAGCGGCGCGTAGTCGCTGATGTTGTAGACGGAGCTATCGCGAACGGGGTCGTACGCCTTGCCCCACGCATGCGCATCCCGCGGTATGTAGGCGCCTTGCAGCACGGTGCTGGTGGCGGTATCGGTCACGCGCGTTCCGCCGTAGAGCACCCGGCGGATGGCATCCATACGCGATGTGGTGAGGTAGTTCAGGAAGTCGCCACTCCAGCGGGTTCCGCCGCAGAGCTTCTTCTTGTCGCCCGTGGCAGCCGCAGCGGGCGTGAACTTGTCACCGACGTAGTCGTAGCAGGCGTTGTTGTTGAAATAGCCGTAGTAGTCGATCTGATTGGGCTTGTAGCCCACGTCGATCACGCCGTCGCCGTTCAGGTCGGAGGCGTCGTTGTAGGCCTCGTAGTAGAGCTTGTGGTCGCGCCCCATCACCAGCATGTTCAGTGGCGGATTGCTCTCGCTCACGAAGAGCGGCGTCTGCGCCAGCGCGGTGTCTCCGCCGTCCTGCGCGGTCGCGAGGTGCTGGCCGAACAGCATGGCCGCCGCGGCCGCGAGCAGGCCGATCGTGTGGAAGATGCGAAAGGGTGAGCGGTTTGAAATTGTGGAGCGAGCCATTGCAGCCCTCCTCGATTATTGGATGAACAGATTGATCGTGGAACGCAGGCAGAACGCATCCGGGCCGCAGGTTTGCACGCTGCTCTTGGCGGTGGCCTGGGCATTGAGTTCGTAGAACTCCATGCAGCCGGTGCCGGCGGCTTCGAGTGCGGATGTGGCGCTCGAACCCTTGGGGCAGACCGTGGAGACGTAGCGCGGATACCAGTAGCCGGACGGGTCTTTGTAATCGGACCCAAACCCGGTGGCCTGGGTGTTCACGGTGAACGAGGTGTTCAGCCCGAACTCGTCGGTGCGCGCTTCCCCGACGTAGCAAGGCTTGGCACCGTCAAGAGGGCTGGTCGCACCGTCGGCGCACTTGGCGAGCGACAGGCCGTACTTCTGGATGACGCGTTCGCCCTGGCGCAATGCGCCGTCCGCCGTTTCCTGCAGCCTCTGGCTCTGGAGCATGTTGCCGGCGATTCGCGACTCCAGCGTGATGGTTCGCATGCCGACCACGGCCAGCACAAGCACCAGCAGCATCATGATCATCGCGACGAACAGCGCGGCGCCGCGCTGGCGAGCTTGCGAGGAAGGGGACGAAAGAAGGGGACGGCGTGGCACGCTCATGGCATCAGGTTTCTCAACGTGAGGGATCCGCTGGACAGCTGGTAGAGCTGGCCCTTGCTGAGGTCGCAACTGGCGCTAGCACCGCCCGCGGCTTGCCAGCGGGCGCACACGGTCGACTCCACGCCGCCCGTGACCCTCTGAGCGGAACTGGCCAGCAAGACGGAATAACGCAATGAGCGGATGACATCGCCGGCCGCGAGAGCGCCGGACTTGAACGCCTCGACCTGCCGCATGGCAAACGAGTCGCTGCCCTTGCCGACGCCGAATTCGAAAAACACGCCTTGCACGCCGGCGGCCACTTCCTCCCCGCCCGCGGCTTGACTGCCGGGCTGGCAGACCAGCGCGTTACCGGCGACCTTGTACCTTTCGACGAACAGGCCCGCGCCCAGGGCCGGTGCGGGCGGCGCTTCATAAGGCTTCAGGCCGGCGATGCCCGCCGCTGATCCCGCGCAGTCTTTCTCGCTGTTGTCGCGCGGCTGATAGCGGATGCACAAGTCGCTGCCGTCGAGGTTGATTGCCTCGCCCCGCGCGAACTGGCAGCCGTTGGCAAGCTTGGCGGCATCGGCCGGAAAGGCCTCGTCCATGGACTGCGTCGGGTCGCGGCGGTAGCCGGCCTTCGTGAACTCGTTCTCCAGCGCCGCCAGCGTGTAGCGGCTGTTGCCGAGGTTCTCGCTCTGGCTGGTGCGGAAACCGAAGTTGCGCAGGCCTTCCATGTAGATCGTCGTGGCGATCAGGATGACGATGAGGCCCACGGCAATTGCCACCATGAGCTCCACCAGCGAGATGCCCCGCTCGGTCACTCGAGAGCGGTGGATGACACTGTGCCGCTTCAGCGGAAATTTGTGCGACATGAGCTCAGAGCCTCGATCGCAACGTGAAGGTGCAATATTCATTGTCGTTCCCATCCAGGCATTGGCCCTTCTTGACCGGCCAGGCGACGGTGATTGCGATCACGCCGCTTGCCGCATTCAGGCCCACGGCAAAGTTGCTCGTGACAAGGTCATCGGGCAGCTCGGGCATGAGCTGCTTGGCGCGCATCCCCCAGCAACCCAATCGCTTGGCGGGGGCTGAATTCAGCGGTTGGCAATCGGCCGCTGTGACGGCGGTCACGCCGGTTCCCTCCGCTTTCAGGTAGCCGCCCAGATCACCCTTGGGCGTGCCATCGGCTTGCAGGATGGTGAGCGTGTCGCCGCGCATCGTCTCCATTAATTCGGAGGCGACCATAGATGCCATCTGGCGCCGCTCGGTATCGGTGCTGTATTGGATGGCGCGCACATGCATGCCTGCGGCGCCGAGCAGGCCGACACTCACCAGCAGGACGGCCATGAGAACCTCGATGAGGCTCAGGCCTGCTTGCCGGGACGACGATGGGGAACGAGGGATGTGCATGGAAGAAACCGTGTCAAAGATGCCGGGGTTTCATGGGCAGGCTTGTCCAGCCGGCACGCTTGGCAGCAGCCGCACCAGGCCCGCGCGGGTCACGCTGAGACACTGCACGCGCGTCGCGTTGGTCGCGGAAAACGTCACCGCGTATGAAGTGACGCCGGCGGCAGCGCTGGCCTGGCCCGACACGTCGAAGGTCACGCCTCCAGCGGAGCCGGGCACAACGCTCACCGCATCGGACAGCGTTGCCTCGCGCAGCACTTGCGCCCCCGCCTTGGCTTGCCACGTCAGCCCCGTCGCCGTGACGGTGGTTTGCGTGCGCTTGTAAACACCCTCGGCACGGGCGAACTGGAGCAGAGTCAGCAGTTCCTGTGCGGCCGAAGTCACCCGTTGATTGGCGATCATGGTCGTGAACGACGGCAGGGCCAGCGCAGCCAAGATGGCGACCAGAGAGACAACGACCATCATCTCGATGAGGGTGAAGCCTTTCTGCCGCTGCGGTGGGGAAGCTGATTTGTTCATTGCGTGCCGGAGCTATCGACCTGTGATGTCACTTCAAGTGAGGAGCGTTTCTACTGGTAACGTTTGTACATGCAATTGTTACCAGGGCGGGAGTCCGCTCGCCCGCCTGACGCAACCGTTTGTCCGAAAGGCGGACCCGTGCACCTGAAGCTTTCAGGCGTGTATCGGCGCCGATGGAAAGACGCACTCTCCATCCACGGTCGAGCGAGGCTCAGGCTGCCGGTGAAATCAACGGCGGCCCTTGAGCCACCGTTCGTACTCAACCGGAAACGCCACGCGAAATCGCTTGATCTCGGCGTGGGCTTCGCGGGAGCGCCCCGACCGTCGCGCGCTTTCGATCAGCTTGATGATCACGCCGGGTTCGGGCGAGAAATGAAGCGTCGACCGGGCCATTTCGTACATGCGCTCCGCATTGGCGGGGGTGACATCGGTCAGTGCGAGTTCGGCAAACCTCACCTAGCTTGCGAACAGCCAGGAGCCTTGCAGCTTGGCTAGCGTGTCGTTCCGGTAGCCGCTAAGGCGTTCGCTTCGCGGCAGATAGATTTGACTGATGTGAGCTGGCCCCTTCAATGCGAGCAAGCCCACACACAACCACGAGATGCGCAGTTGCCAGAGGCTGGACGGGCCTGCAGTGAGGGGACAACGAATGGCAGCCCGAACAATACCGCGCAAATGGACGCGTTCAATTCCGAGTCCGAGCGATGCGCAACAGTTATTGAGTGCAGGGGATGGACTTATTTGAAGGAATGCGGCGGTCATTCCTGCTCAAGACTCCACTGATACCTTGAGCAACCAAGCAGAACTATAAAGTGGTCGAGCAGGTGAAAGGCCTCACTGACGAAGTTGATTGGCCCGCCTGCCCCCTGAAACCGCTCTGCGAATTCACTGTGCAATTGGAATCTGACCCTCAATTTACAACCAGGAGACGAGCAATTGCCAGAGGTTGATGGATGGGCCCGACGCTAAAGGAAAAACAAATGGCATTCCGAACGCCTCCATAGGTTGCGCTCAATTTAGTACTCTGAAAATGCGCAATGGCCATTACAGACTGGCGCAAATATTTATTCAAAGAGACACAAATGTCTCTCGAATGTAAAAAAGCCGCCCGTAGGCGGCTTTCGCTTGAACCATCGATTTGATTAGGGGGTAACAGCTGCGCGGCACTGAGCGGGAACATACTTTGCAGGCGTGCCCACGCAGCCCCATGTCACAACTTTGTCCGCGTTAACCAACGGCGTCAGGACCACGGATGCGTCACCTGCCTTTGTGGTGCCAGTCAGTGTCAGCACACCACTTGCGCAAACGAGACTTTTAACGTTTTCTGTGGCGACGGTGCTGTTCGTGACACCGTTGCAAGAGTTGGCATCAATCACACCGGCGGCAGAAGCGATGTTTTCGCCGATCGTTGCCTTCGCGGCGGAAGCGGCGACCATGGCTTCCGATACACGTGCACGAACTGTGTAGTCCTGATAAGCCGGCAGAGCCACAGCAGCCAAGATACCAATGATCGCCACAACGATCATCAATTCGATAAGGGTAAAGCCGGCCTGTGCGCGGCGGGCGATCTTGCGAACGTTCATGAGAAAAACTCCAGGTTGGTTTGTTGAGCCCGGGAACCAGCCCGGAGCGAAGTACCTTCCGCAGCATCCGTGCCACCCGGTTTCCCACCCCTGGACTGACCGAACACGTCACCTTTGTTCACATTGGCGTTACAGCAAGTGACACAACTTGCTTCAAGATGCTACAAGCGGTGACAAATTTGTCATGCTTCGCAGCCGGCAAGGGATCAGAAAGTCAGGATCCCATCCGCCTTCAGCCAGCGAATATCCCGCTGCGCCAACCCCGCCACCTGTCGCCCCGCCAGCGTCTCGATCTGGCTCATGATTTCTTCGGTTTCCGCCGGCTTGGTGTGCGTGATGTAGATCGGGTAGTGCTTCCCCGGATCGATGTGCGCCAGCTCGTCGGCCAGCACCGCAGGGGACAGGTGCAGGCTGCGCTCGGCCAGCGCCCGCTCGCGGCTGCTGAAGGCCGTTTCGATGATCAGCATCGCCACGTCGAGCGCGTTGACGCGGTCCCAGAAGGGCGCGTTGCGCTCGGTGTCGCCGCTGAAGACCCAATGGGCGCCGCCGGTGGCGCGGCGCACGGCAAAACCGCAGGCCGGCACGGTGTGGACGGCCGGCAGCACCTCGATCAGCTTGGGCGCGCTGGTGCCCAGTTGCAGCGTCTGCCCAACCGAGATCTCGTGAAAGCTCACGAACGGCGCCTCGGGGCTCGGGATGCTCTCGAAATCGGGCCAGATGACGTTGTTGAACACATGCGCCCGCAGCGCCTCGATGGTGGCGTGCAGCGCGTGCACGCGCAGCGGCTGCGTGCGGCGGCTGCCGATGGCATCGAGCATGAGGGGGAGTGCGGCGATGTGGTCGAGATGGCTGTGCGTGAGCACGACATCGTCGATGCGCGCCATCTCGTCGAGGGTGAGGTCGCCGACGCCGGTGCCGGCATCGACGAGCAGGTCCGTGTCGACCAGGAACGAGGTCGTGCGGCAGTCTTTGGCGATGGCGCCTGAGCAACCCAGCACACGAACCTGCATTGTGAGAGACCCCTTGAAGGTGTTGGGCTGCGCGGCTGCGCAGGTGTCTGTCGTCATTTGGTTTCGAACCGGGTTGCGCCATCCCATTCCGGGTCTTGCGGACGCAACGCCATCGAGGCTAATCGCTGGGCGTAGAGCTGGTAAAGGACTTTTTTCGCATCGGCGGCGAGCAGGGGGGCGAGCAAGTTCCGGCCCATGGCCCAGTCCTGGCGGCGGTAGGCCGCCAGGACCTGGGCCCAGCGCTGGAGCTGCCCCGTTCGCTGCGCCGCAATGGCCGCTTCGGTGGTGAGCGGCGTGAAGACGGCCACGGCCTGTGCCTTGCCCTTGACGAGCACGCTGTCCAGTTCCTGCCAGGTGCAGCAGTCGGGCGCGAGGTCGCGGGTCGTGCCGCTGGCCACGATCTCGACGCCGTAGTACCCGCTCAACCCTTCGAGCCGCGACGCGAGATTGACCGCATCGCCGACCACGGTATAGCTGCGGCGCGCGGCCGAGCCCATGTCGCCGACGCTCATCACACCGCTGTTGATGCCGATGCCCACGCTGATCTCGGGGCGACCGCCCGCGCGGTGGATGCGGTTGATGTCGCGCACCGCATCGGCCATGTCGAGCGCCGCGCGCACGGCCAGCGCCGCGTGGTCGGGCGTGTCGATCGGCGCGCCCCAGAAGGCCATGACGCAATCGCCCATGTACTTGTCGACGGTGCCGCGATGCGCGCTGATGACATTGGTGAGCCGGCTGAAGACGGTGTTCAGGAATGCCTGCAGTTCGGCCGGCGCCATCTGCTCCGACAGGCGGGTGAAGTCGCGCATGTCGCAGAACAGGACGGTCATTTCCTTGCTCTCGGCGCGCATGCTGTAGCTGCCCGGGCGCTGGAGCATTTCGTCGACCAGCTGCGGCGGCACGTAGGTGCCGAAGAGCCGCACCAGCCCGCGCCGCGCGCGCGATTCGACGAAGTAGCCCCAGCTCATGTTGAGCACGAAAGCCAGCGCCGTCATGACGAGCGCCGACGCGAGCGGCAGCACAAGACTGTGGCCGGTATAGAGCCAGGTGTTCAGGCCGATCAGCACCGCGGCCATTCCCGCGCCCAGCAGCACGGCCCGCGGCGCCGACAGCAGCGACAGCCCGAACGCCAGCACGAGCCCCGCAATCAGCAGCGTCAGCACCTCGTAGCCGGGCGCGTAGTCCGGCACAGCGAGCAGGCGCTGATCGAGCAGGCCCGAGACGATATTGGCGTGCACCTCGACGCCCGGAAACGCCGCGCCGACGGGCGTCGCTCGCAGGTCCTGCAGGCCGGGCGCCGTCGCGCCCATGAGCACGATCTTGTCCTTCAACTCGCCGGGTGCGAGCCGGCCTTCGACCACATCGGCGGCAGACACGTAGCGGAACGAACCGCCGTCCGCACCGCCGGGTCCGCGAAACGGCACCTGCATGCTGGCGGTCTGGTCGACGGGGATGCGCAGGCGTCCGAGCGCCAGCGATTCGAGCCGCGGCACGGCGCCGCCCGGCGCGAGGAGCGGTCGCGCCGGTGGTGATCCGTTCGCGAGCCGGTAGACGGCGAGGGCCAGCGACTCGTAGTAGCCGGGGTTCGCCTGGTCGCCTTCGTAGCGCGCGATGAGCGGCACGCTGCGGATGATGCCGTCGCCGGTCTCGCCGATCAGCGTGTTCAGGAAACCCGCGGCGGGTGCAGCTTCCGCCAGCATCGGCAGGCTGGCGCCGAAACCATTCCAGCCCGTCGCGTAGGAGGCGCCTGCAGGAAAGGTATCGAGCGGCAGCAGCGGCGCCGTCGGCAATTGTCCTTTGGCGCTCGGCGTCGGCATCCGGGTGAAGTAGTAGCCGAGCGCGACACGCCGGTTGCGCAGTGCCGCGGCGAACTTGATGTCGTGGTCGAGCGTGGGTGCGAGCCGTTCGATTTCGGCGGACAGACCGGTCATGTTGCGCAGCGGCCCGCTCGCGAGCTGGCGCAGCCTCTGGAGGCCCGAACTCCGATCGGGCTCGAGGAACATGACGTCGAACCCGAGCACGGCCACCTGCTGCCGGATCAGGAGCTCGGTCGTGAGGCGGGCCATCGTGTCGCGCGCCCAGGGCCATTGCCCCTGGCGCGCCAGGCTCGCATCGTCGACGTCGATGATCACCACGCGCGTGTCCAGCGTCTGCGGCATGGTGGCGCGCAGGCGCACGTCGTAGATCAGGCGGTCGAGGCGCTCGAGCGCCGACAGCTGCCAGATGCCGGTGGCATGCGCCAGCGCCAGCAGCACCGGCAGCAGCGTGATGGCAATGCGCGGCCAATGCCGCCGCAACGCGTTCATGGCGCCTCGATCAGCCGGCCTGCGCCGCGCCGGGAAAGAAGAAGGGGCTCAGACCCGGACGAACTGCATGCGCGTGGCGCCGCCCAGTTCGAGCACGTCGCGTTCCTGCAAGGCGACGGCCTCGGTGCCGAGCACGGCGCCGTTGAGCGTGACGTTGCCCACGACGCTCGCCGCCACGTAGCCCTGCCGGCGACGCGTGACGACCGCGACGGCCACGCCGGGCTTGCCGATGGTGGTGACCACCTTCTGCAACGGCACATCGTGGTTGTCGCTGCCACCGGAGAGCACACGAAGCATCGGGATGCCGAGCTCGATGAGCGCGCCGGATTCCGTGGGTGCCGAAGACATCGGAATGGACGTGGAGAACTCGCCCGGCGCCGTGCGCGTCGAGGAAGAAGAACCGACGGCCAGGTTGCTGCGGGCGCGAAAGTGGATGCGGCAGCCGCCGACCTCGATGACGTCGTTGTCCTCGAGCGTCTGCTTCTGGACGGCCAGCGCATTGACGTAGGTGCCGTTGGTGCTGTTGAGATCTTCAATTTGGACTTCGCCACCGCTCATGTGCAGCACGGCATGCTCGCCGCTGACCGCCAGGTTGTCGATCACGATGTCGTTGTAGGCGCGCCGTCCCAGCGTCGTGCGGTCCTTGGCGAGCGCCACTTGCCCGATGACAACGCCATCGACCGAAATGATCATCTTCGGCATTGCCGACTACTCCCCAAGTGCAGAACTGTATCGACTGCAAGCACGGCGGCTGATTGCCGCTGCGGCCTGCTACCCGGCCATGCGGGACGTGTCGCCAACGTCCGCTCTTGCCAGAACAACCGAAATGTTGTCCCGGCCGCCATTGTCGTTTGCAATTGCAACCAAAAGTTGTGCTTTTTTCTGAAGGCCGGCATCGTGTTCTAAAAGCGTGAAAAGCTGCGTATCGGTCACCATCTCGCTCAGTCCGTCGGAGCAAAGCATATACAGGTCGCCGGGTCTTGCGCTGTGTTCATGCATCTCCAGCAAGACCTGGGCCTCCACGCCGACCGCCCGGGTCACGAGGTTGCGGGTAGGCGAATTGAGCGCTTCCTCGGCGGTGATGGCGCCCGCGTCGAGCTGCTGCTGGCGCAGCGAATGGTCGCGCGTGAGCAGTTCCAGCTTGTTGTTGCGCAAGCGATAGCAGCGCGAGTCGCCGATGTGGCCGACCAGCACGCGCTGCGCCTGGAACGCGGCAAGCACCAGCGTCGTTCCCATGCCCTGCAGTTCCTCCTGGGTCCTGCCGGCATGGAGGATCGACGCATTCGCCTCGTCCGTGGCGGCCTGCAGCGCCCGGCGCACCACGCGCGCCGGCGCCTGCGGCCCGCCCTGGGCGAACCAGCGGCCGAAGCTGGCGTGCAGCAGCGAGACGGCCATGGCGCTCGCCACCTCGCCGCCCTTGTAGCCGCCCATGCCGTCGGCCAGCACGGCCAGCCCGAGCGCGGGGTCGACATGGACGGCATCTTCGTTATGGGCGCGCACGCGGCCGGTGTCCGTCAGCGCGGCGAACTCCCAGCACAGCGCCGGCCGGCTCGAGAAAAGGGAAGCGCCGACGCTCGCCATGGTTTGCAGGCGTCGGCCGGGCAAAGGCTCAGTGCGCAGCGGCGTGGGCACGCCGTTGCAGCAAGCGGCCCGCGGCCACGACGAACACCGCACCGGCAGCCGCAGCCGCGTAGTGCAACCAGGGGTTGGCAGCCAGCACGCCGCGCAGGGCAACGTCGCTCACGATGGTTTCGCCGCCGACCCAGCCGATCAGCGCGGCGCCCAGCATGACGATGATCGGGAAGCGTTCCATCAGCTTGATCATGAGCGTGCTGCCGAAAATGACCAAGGGAATGCTGATCGCCAGGCCCAGGATCAACAGGACCATGCTGCCCTGCGCGGCCGCCGCGACGGCGATCACGTTGTCCAGGCTCATCACCAGGTCGGCCAGGAGGATGGTGCGCACCGCGACCATCATGCTGCCGTATTCCTTGGATTCGCCCTCGCCGTCGTCTTCTTCGCTCAGCAGTTGCAGGCCGATCCACAGCAGCAGCAGGCCGCCGACGATCTGCAGGTAAGGCAGCGCCAGCAGCTTGGCCGCCACCACCGTCAGCACGATGCGCAGCACCACGGCCGCGCCCGAGCCGAACAGCACGGCCTTTTTCTGCTGCGCAGGCGGCAGCGAGCGCGCCGCCATGGCGATCACCACGGCGTTGTCGCCCGAAAGAATGATGTTGATCCAGATGATCTTGAGCAGACCGATCCAGAAATCTGTGCTTTGAAGGAGTTCCATGTCTCTGATCCCACTGTGTTTTATTTGAAAAAAGCGCCCGCAATCGAGTGCGGGCGCTTTTTATTTCTGTGGTCCTCGCATGACCCGGCTCTGTGGCCGGTGTCCTGCAGCCGTTGCTTACAGCTTGGCCTTGAGCAGCTTGGCCAGTTCCGAGAAGTTGCGCGTCACGGTGAAGCCGCACTCTTCCATGATGGAGAGCTTGGCATCGGCCGTGTCGGCACCGCCCGAGATCAGCGCGCCGGCGTGGCCCATGCGCTTGCCGGGAGGGGCGGTGACACCGGCGATGAAGCCGACGACCGGCTTCTTCATGTGTTCCTTGCACCAGCGGGCTGCGTCGGCTTCGTCGGGGCCGCCGATTTCGCCGATCATGATGACGGCGTCGGTGTCCGGATCGTCGTTGAAGGCCTTCATCACGTCGATGTGCTTGAGACCGTTGATCGGGTCGCCGCCGATGCCCACAGCCGACGATTGGCCGAGGCCGATTTCCGTCAGTTGAGCCACGGCTTCATACGTCAGCGTGCCCGAGCGCGAGACCACGCCGATGCGGCCCTTGCGGTGGATGTGGCCGGGCATGATGCCGATCTTGATTTCGTCGGGCGTGATGAGGCCGGGGCAGTTCGGGCCCAGCAGCAAGGTCTTCTTGCCGCCGGCCGCTTCCTTGGCCTTCATCTTGTTGCGCACTTCGAGCATGTCGCGAACCGGGATGCCTTCGGTGATGCAGATCGCCAGGTCCAGGTCGGCTTCGACGGCTTCCCAGATGGCGGCCGCGGCGCCTGCCGGCGGCACGTAGATCACCGACACGGTGGCACCGGTCTGCGAAGCGGCTTCCTTCACCGAACCGAAGATCGGGATGTTGAAGATCGACTCACCGGCCTTCTTCGGGTTCACGCCCGCCACGAAGGCGTTCTTGCCGTTCGCGTATTCCTGGCACTTCTCGGTGTGGAACTGACCGGTCTTGCCGGTGATGCCTTGCGTGATGACTTTGGTGTCTTTGTTGATATAGATCGACATGACTTGTTCCTTAGGCCTTCTTGACTGCTGCGACGACCTTCTGGGCCGCGTCCGCCATGGTGTCGGCGCTGATGATCGGCAGGCCCGAATCGGCCAGCAGCTTCTTGCCTTCGACTTCGTTGGTGCCCTTCATGCGCACGACCAGCGGCACTTGCAGGTTCACGGCCTTGCAGGCTGCGATCACGCCGGTGGCGATGGTGTCGCACTTCATGATGCCGCCGAAGATGTTCACGAGGATGGCTTCCACGTTCTTGTTCTTCAGCATGATCTTGAAGGCTTCCGTGACCTTCTCGGGGGTGGCGCCGCCGCCCACGTCCAGGAAGTTGGCCGGCTCGCCGCCGAACAGCTTGATGGTGTCCATGGTGGCCATGGCCAGGCCGGCACCGTTCACCAGGCAGCCGATGTTGCCGTCCAGCGAGATGTAGGCGAGGTCGAACTTGGAGGCTTCCACTTCGGCCGCGTCTTCTTCGTCGAGGTCGCGCAGCGCCACGATTTCGGGGTGGCGGAACAGCGCGTTGCTGTCGAAGTTGAACTTGGCGTCCAGCGCCATGACGTTGCCCTTGCTGTCACGGTTGAGCGGGTTGATCTCGACCAGCGAGGCATCCGTCTCCATGTAGCAGGTGTAGAGCTTCTTGAGGATGTCGACCGTCTGGGCGGTCGAGTCGGCCGGCATGCCGATGCCGTCGGCGATCTGCTTGGCCTGTTCGTCGGTCAGGCCCTTTTCGGGGTCTGCGAACACCGTGATGATCTTCTCGGGCGAGGAGTGGGCCACTTCCTCGATGTCCATGCCGCCTTCGCTCGAAGCGATGAACGCGACCTTCTGGGTCGCGCGGTCGGTCACGGCCGAAACGTAGTATTCCTTGTTGATGTCGGCGCCATCTTCGATGTAGAGGCGGCGCACCTTCTGGCCTTCGGGGCCGGTCTGGTGGGTCTTGAGCTGCATGCCGAGGATTTCGCCGGCCAGCTTCTTGACGTCTTCGATCGACTTGGCGACCTTGACGCCGCCGCCCTTGCCGCGGCCACCCGCGTGGATCTGGGCCTTGACGACCCAGACCGGGCCTCCAAGCTTCTGGGCGGCTTCGACAGCCTCCTGAACCGTATAGGCCGGAATGCCGCGCGGCACCGGCACGCCGAACTTGGCAAGAATTTCCTTGCCTTGGTACTCGTGAATCTTCATGAGGGATGTCTCTCGGAAGGAGGAGGTTGAGAACGGGAGATCTGGGGTCTGAGGCTTATATTGGCTCTGTTGCTCGCGGGCGACGGCAGCCTGACGGCTGGGGGCGGCGAACAACCGCGGACTGTATCATGGTGCGCCGCACCAATACTCGACGTGCGGTTGCGGTCAATACGTACTTTCTTCTAGCCACTCTACGCACACTCCGATATGGCCAAGGTTTTCATCGACGGCGAAGCCGGCACCACCGGCCTTCAGATTCGCGAGCGGCTGCAGACGATGCCGCAAATCGAGCTCGTGAGCATCGCGCCCGAGCTGCGAAAAGACGTGAACGCCAAGCGCGAACTCATGTCCGGCGTCGACCTCGTGGTGCTCTGCCTGCACGACGACGCGGCCCGCGAATCGGTCGCGCTGATCGACCAGTTGCCCGGCAAGAAGCCCAAGATCATCGACGCCTCCACCGCACATCGCGTGGCGCCCGGCTGGGTGTTCGGCTTCCCCGAACTGGTCGAAGGCCACTGGCAGGCCGTGGCGCAGGCCGACCGCGTCGGCAACCCCGGCTGCTACGCCACCGGCGCCATCGCCATGGTGCGTCCGCTGGTCGATGCGGGCATCCTGCCGGTCGACTTTCCGGTGTCGCTGCCCTCGGTGAGCGGCTATTCGGGCGGCGGCCGGGCCATGATCGAGGAGTACGAGGGCGGCAAGGCGCCGCTGTTCGAGATCTACGCGCTGGGCCTCAAGCACAAGCACATTCCCGAAATCATGGCCTACACCGGCCTCACGCGCCGGCCGGTCTTCATTCCCTCGGTGGGCAATTTCAAGCAGGGCATGCTGGTGCAGTTGCCGCTGCACCTCGACCTGCTGCCCGGCAAGCCGAAGTCCGGCGACCTGCAGGACGCGCTGGCCGCGCACTACGCGCGCAGCAACACGCCCGAGCAATTCGTGAAGGTGCTGCCGCCCACCGACAGCGGCAAGCTCGACGCGCTGGCGCTCAATGACACCAACCAGCTCGAGATCCGCGTGTTCCCGAACGAAGACCACCGCCATGCCGTGGTGATCGCACGCCTGGACAACCTCGGCAAAGGCGCCAGCGGCGCCGCGGTGCAGAACCTGAAGCTGATGCTGGCGCTCTGAGCGCCACGCACTTTTCCCGTCTTACTTGACGAGCCAGAGGCCCACGCCCAGCAGGACGGCATGCGCGCCCAGCGCGATGTAGAGCGGCTTGCGCGAAGGCGTCGACATCTCCTGCAGCGTCTCGTTGATGCGGCGCGTGAGCAGCGCGCGCAGCGCCGGGTCTTGCTGTGCGCCCTCTCCCGCCGCCGGCTCGCCATGTGCGATGCGGCCTTGTTGCCACTCGGCCAGCATGTCGCTGAGCGGCAGGCGATTCAGCACGAACGCCACCACCGATCGCACCGCCCTGCCCTCGCCCAGCACCGGCGCGAGCTGCTTGGTCAGTGCATCGACCGAGAGCCAGTCGGCCGTGCGCTGCAGCGCGCCGTGCGTGCGTGGCATGGCTTCGATGCGGCCCGCGACAGCGCTGGCGAGCCGCTGCGACACCGCCTCGCCGCGTGCCGCGACCAGGTGCTGCATCGCCTTCGCACGCCCCTGGTGAACGCCCAGCATCGTGTAGACGACAACGAACAGGAGCAGCAGCACCGAGATCAGCACCGCCGGCGAAGTGACGAGCGCCACGATGGCTCCGGCACCGCCGGCCCGCGCCGCCGTATTGCCGGCCCCGTTCAGCTGGCTCAGGTAGAAAAAGAAGACACCGCCACCGAGCACGATGCCAAGCAGCCCGCCCTTGATGACCGAGCCGGCAAAGCTGAGTCCGGCCTTGGCGCCGGTGCGGACGAGAGACGGTTGGTTGGCAGGTTCAGATGACATGGAAAGCTCCTCCGGTTTTTTTCACGCCGCCTCGCACGAGGCCGGTCGCCGCAGATCATGCCATCGACATCCAACACGATAATCGCGCCACATCACAACGAGGAGAGGATCGCCATGGCAGCAGTCAAGTTTCAGAAACCGACCGGCGCATTTGTCGCCGCATCCTGGGCCGCGCTGATCATCGGCGCCATCGTCTACCTGATCGGGCTGTGGAACGCCTCGATGCAGCTCAACGAGAAGGGCTACTACTTCACCATCCTCATGTACGGCCTGTTTTCCGCCGTGTCGCTGCAAAAGACGGTGCGCGACCGCATCGAGGGCATGACCGTGACCGGCATCTACTACGGCCTGTGCTGGATCTCGCTGTTGCTGTCGGTCGCCCTGCTCTCGGTGGGCCTCTTCAATGCCACGCTGGCGGCCAGCGAAAAAGGCTTCTACGCCATGGCCTTCCTGCTGAGCCTCTTTGGCGCGGTGGCGGTGCAGAAGAACGTGCGCGACATCGCGGCGCACAAGGGCGAGACGCCGACGCTCGACGACACGCCCGAAGCCGGCTGAAGCCGCCGGCTCAGTCCGCTTCGAGCAATCGCTTCAGCGACTGCAAGTCGCGCGCGATCCACGCGGCATCGCGCTCGAAGGCCGCATCGTCCATGTGCGGCTGGCGCAGCAGCGTGAACTGCAGCTCGCAGGCGTCCGGCGCCACGCCGATCACGCGGAACGGCAGGTAGACCTCCGGCACGCCCTCGGGCGCGACCCAGTGGTCGAGCACGCCGAAGTCGTTGGCCGGTGCAAAGCGCATGCGGGCATCACCGCTCTCGGGCGTGCGCACGATCCAGTGATCGCCGTGCGGCAGCAGCGCGCTCTTGGCGAGGCCGCTGGCCCAGTCGGGCAGGCGCGCCGGATCGGCGGCAACCTTGTAGGCACGGCGCCAATCGCAAGCCACGCGTTGCGTGACGACGCGCGACAGCACGCCGTGCTCTTCATTCGTCTGTTGATTCATCGAAATCGCTCCTGAGCACCTTGGACACGACGGCGCCCGAGAAACCGCGCGCCATCAGGAATCGCATCTGCTTCGCCCGCTCCTTCGCATCGGCCGGCGGCGCGTCGAAGCGGCGGCGCCACAGGGCCGTGGCGCGTTCGACCTCGGTGTCCTGCAATCCAGCCACCGCCTCGGCAATGGCGTCGGGCGCGATGCCCTTGGCCTGCAGCTCCTGCTTCACTCGCAGCGCGCCCGAACGGGCAGCGCGCTGGTTCAACACCGACGCCACCACGCGCGGCTCGCTGATGAAGTCCTTGGCCACCAGTTCGTCGAGCGCCTTCGCCAGCGTGCCGGGTTCTTCTTCGTGCTTCGCCAGCTTGCGCTCCAGCTCCGCGCGCGAATGCTCGCGCTGGCTCAGGAGCCGCAGCGCGCGGCCTTTGAGGGAGGGGGCGCCGAAAGCCATTCGGAGGGTCGCTCGTGCGGCCCACGAAAGGCCGCCCTATCGAACTTATTCAGCCGCCTTGTCGGCCTTGGGCGCCTTGGCAGGCTTCTCGGCCTTCTCGGGTTCCGATCCGGCATCGGCGGCCAGCAGCGGAATGCCCAGCGACTCGCGCACCTTGTTCTCGATCTCGCGCGACAGCTCGGGGTTCTCGCGCAGGAACTCGCGGGCGTTGTCGCGGCCCTGGCCGATCTTCTCGCCGTTGTAGGCGTACCAGGCGCCCGACTTGTCGACGATCTTGGCCGTGACGCCCATGTCGATGACCTCGCCTTCGCGGCTGATGCCTTCGCCGAACAGGATGTCGAACTCCGCCGTCTTGAACGGGGGCGAGACCTTGTTCTTCACCACCTTCACCTTGGTTTCGTTGCCGATGGCTTCGTCGCCCTTCTTGATGGTGCCGATGCGGCGGATGTCCAGGCGCACCGAGGCGTAGAACTTCAGCGCGTTGCCGCCGGTGGTGGTTTCGGGCGAGCCGAACATCACGCCGATCTTCATGCGGATCTGGTTGATGAAGATGACCATGCAGTTGGTCTTCTTGATCGTGGCGGTGAGCTTGCGCAGCGCCTGGCTCATCAGGCGGGCCTGCAGGCCGGGCAGCGAGTCGCCCATTTCGCCTTCGATTTCGGCCTTGGGCGTGAGCGCGGCGACCGAGTCGATGACGATCAGGTCCACGGCGCCCGAGCGCACCAGCGAGTCGACGATTTCGAGCGCCTGCTCGCCGGTGTCGGGCTGGCTGATCAGCAGGTCGGACAGGTTCACGCCGAGCTTCTGGGCGTACTGCACGTCGAGCGCATGCTCGGCATCGACGAAGGCGCAGGTGCCGGCCTGCTTCTGCATGGCGGCGACGACCTGCAGCGTGAGCGTGGTCTTGCCCGAGGATTCAGGGCCGTAGATCTCGATCACCCGGCCGCGCGGCAGGCCGCCGACGCCCAGTGCGATGTCCAGCCCCAGCGAACCGGTGGAGACCACCTGGATGTCTTCGAGCGCCTCGCCTTCGCCCAGCCGCATGATCGTGCCCTTGCCGAACTGCTTTTCGATCTGGGCCAGCGCGGCCTGGAGGGCCTTGGCCTTTTCACTGTTGGCGACCGAGATGCTTGCGCCCTTGACGACTGCGTCCATGTGGAAATCTCCTTGAAAATCAACGGTTTGTGTCTGGTTTCGATCCATCTGCTTTTAACCACAGGCTGGATGCTTGAACAGTAGTGTAGGGGCTCATGGGTTTCCGTAAACCCATTTTTTGGTCAGTTTGCTTTACCATTTGGCGCCATGGCCGAAGCTGCTTTCCCTACCGATCCCGACGCCTGGCGGCAGACCCACCTGGGCCGCCTGCTGGGCCATGCGATGCGCCGATTCGACGAGCGCGTGCTGGCGCTGATGGCGCACGACGTCGACGTGCCGCTCGCCCTCTCGAACCTCGCCGCGCGCGCCCAGGTGAGCGCCGCGCACATCCACATCACCCGGCATCTCGCGCGCGAGGGCTCGCGCCTGACCGAGATGGCCGAGCGCGCCGGCATGACCAAGCAGGCCATGGGCGCGCTGGTGGACCAGTGCGAGGCCTGGGGGCTGGTCACGCGCGGGCCCGACCCGCTCGATGCGCGCGCGCGGCGCGTGCTCTTCACCGCCGACGGCCTGGCCTGGCTCGACGCCTTTCGCAGCGCGGTGACGCAGGCCGAGCGCGAGTTCCGCAGCAGCGTCGGCGACGAGATCGCCACCGTGGTAACCATCGGACTCGAAGCCTACACAGCGGGCTAGACTCCGCCAGAGAGACAAATAAACGGCGCCGCCGCGGCGCCCGAACCGGCCGGAGGTGGCTCATGCGAATACTGATTGCCGAAGACGACCAGGTGCTCGCCGATGCCCTGCTGCGCAGCCTGCGCACCTCGGGCGCGGCGGTCGATCATGTGGCCAACGGCTCGCAGGCCGACACCGCGCTCATGACCCACAGCGAGTTCGACCTGCTGATCCTCGACCTGGGCCTGCCCAGCCTGCACGGCATCGAGATTCTCAAGCGCCTGCGCGCCCGCGGCTCGCAGCTGCCCGTGCTGGTGCTCACAGCCGCCGACAGTGTGGAAGAACGCGTCAAGGGCCTGGACCACGGCGCCGACGACTACATGGCCAAGCCCTTCAGCCTGCAGGAACTCGAAGCGCGGGTGCGCGCCCTCACCCGCCGCGGCATGGGCGCCACCAGCAACGCGATCCGCCACGGCCCGCTGGTCTACGACCAGGCCGGCCGCGTGGCGACCATCGACGGCAAGATGATCGAGCTCTCCGCGCGCGAACTCGGCCTGCTCGAAGTGCTGCTGCAGCGCGCCGGCCGGCTGGTGAGCAAGGACCAGTTGGTCGACCGCCTCTGCGAATGGGGCGAAGAGGTGAGCCTGAACGCGATCGAGGTCTACATCCACCGCCTGCGCAAGAAGATCGAGAAGGGCCCGGTGCGCATCGCGACGGTTCGCGGACTGGGCTACTGCCTCGAAAAGATCCAGTGACGATGGCGCAGCCGCCCCGCATGCGCGACGTGCGCGGCATGCCGGAGGGCTCGGCCCGATGAAGCTTTTCCAGCGCGCCCAGCGCTCGCTTTTCGGCGAGATCCTCGACTGGATGCTCACGCCGCTCCTGCTGCTGGTGCCGGTGAGCATCGGCGTCACCTGGCTGGTGGCGCAGGGCATCGCCAATGCGCCGTTCGACCGCGCGCTCGAGCACAACGTCAAGGCGCTGGCCGAACTCGTGACGGTGAAGGACGGGCAGACGCAGTTCGTGCTCTCGCAGCCGGCGCGCGAGATCCTGCGCGCCGACAACGCCGGCCATGTGTACTACCAGCTGCTCGACGGCCACGACACGCTGCTCAGCGGCGATCGCGACCTCCCGATGCCCGGCCTCGACGAGCCGCTGCCGCCCGGCCAGGTGTTCCTGCACAACAGCGCCCTGCACGGCAAGGAAGTGCGCGTGGCCTCGCTGTGGATCGCCAGCGGCGTCGAAGACGTGCCGCCCACGCTGCTGCAGCTGGCCGAGACGCGCGAGAAGCAGTCGGTGCTCGCCACCGAGATCATCAAGGGCGTGCTGCTGCCGCAGTTCGCGATCCTGCCGCTCGCGGTGCTCCTGATCTGGCTCGCGCTGGTGCGCGGCATCAAGCCGCTGTCGGTGGTGGAGGCGCGCATCCGCGAACGGCGCCCCGGCGACCTGAGCCCGCTCGATGAATCGTCGGTGCCGCTCGAAGTGGTGCCGCTGGTGTCGTCGGTCAATGAGTTGCTGAACAAGCTCAACGACTCGATCGACACGCAGAAGCGCTTTCTCGCCGACGCGGCCCACCAGCTCAAGACACCGCTCGCGGGCCTGCGCATGCAGGCCGACCTCGCGCAGCGCGAGGGCGCCAATGCCGACGAGCTCAAGCAGTCGCTCAAGCAGATCGGCCGCGCCAGCGTGCGCGCCACGCACACGGTGAACCAGCTGCTGTCGCTCGCGCGTGCCGAAGGCAACAGCGCCAACACGCACCGCCAGCCGTGCGACCTCGCACGGCTCACGATCGAGGTGGTGCGCGAAGCCGTGCCGCGCGCGATCGAAAAGCGCATCGACCTGGGCTACGACGGCGCCGAGGCCGGCGCGCCCGGCGTGATGTTCGACGGCAACCCGACGCTGCTGAAGGAGCTGGTGCGCAACCTCGTGGACAACGCGCTCAACTACACGCCCTCCACGCCCGAGCACCCCGGCGTGATCACCGCGCGCGTGCTGGCCGACCCCTTCGGCCATGTGCTGCTGCTGCAGGTGGAAGACAACGGCCCGGGCATCGCCGAGTCCGACCGCGAGCTGGTGTTCGAGCCCTTCTACCGCGTGCTCGGCAACGAGGCCGACGGCTCGGGGCTGGGCCTGCCGATCGTGCGGGAGATCGCGAACCAGCACCACGCGCAGGTGAAGCTGGAGGATGCGCATCCTGGCAAGCATCCGCCGGGCGCGCGCTTCACGGTGCGTTTCGAGAGCGGGGCGCTGCCGTGAGCGCGATCCGCAAGGCCCTCAGGGAGCGGGCGCGCCCGCCTTCGCGTCCTTGCGCACCTGCACCCACTCGGGCTTGATCTGCCGCGACACGCGCTGCGGCTCGCGCTCGTTGAGGCTCGCCGGCGCGAGGCCGAAGCCCACCAGATCGCCGCGCGCCCACAAAAAGTAGCCGGCATTGGCCAGCAGCAGGACGATCAATGCCAGGCGCAGTTTCATGCTGGTGATGATGTTCAGAACGCCATGCCGCGAGGGCGCACGCTCACTTCGTCGCTGTTGATGGCCTGCAGGCCTGCGGTCGTGCGCACCTGCAGCTCGCCGCTCCAGGCCACGCCTTCGCAGACGCCCGCGGTGCCGTCGCTCAGCACCACCTCGCGGCCGCGCAGCACGTCGCGCGCGGCAAAACGTTCGGCGAACTGCGTGAAACCCTTCGCCTCGAAGGCGAGCACGTTGCGCACCAGCGGCTCGGCGAGTTCGTGCAGCACTTCGGGCGCGGTCGCGTCGGGGCGCCACTGGTGCAGCCATGCGGGCGGCGTGCGCATGCCGTCGGCTTCGCGCGCGCCGATGTTGATGCCGATGCCGATCACCACGTAGCGCGGCGCACCCGGCCCGGCGGCATGCGGCAATGCGGTCTCGATGAGGATGCCGACCAGCTTGCTGTCGTTCACCCAGATGTCGTTGGGCCACTTGAGGCCGACCTTGTGCGCGCCCGAAGGATCGAGGCTCTCGGCCACGCTGACGCCAACGGCGAGCGACAGGCCCGACCAGTCGGCCGGCGCGAGCGGCAGGCCGAGGGAGAACAGGAGCGACGTCTGCTCTTGGCTCTGTGGCGCGCTCTGCCACGCACGGCCGAGGCGGCCGCGCCCGGCGGTCTGGCGCTCGGCCACCAGCAGCACCGGCTCGACGCGGCCGGCACGCGCACGACGCATCAGCTCGGTGCTGGTGGAATCGATCTCGGCCACGGCCTCGACCGCGAAGCCCGGCAGCAGCGGCGCGACCGATGCGGCGATCCGGTCTTCGTGCCAGGCGACCGTGGTGCTGCCCATGTTCAGTCCTTCTTGGACTTCTTCTTGTCGGCCTTTTTCTCGGCCTTCTTTTCGGATTTCGCGTCCGATTTCTTGTCGGCTTTCTTCGCCTCTTTTTTCTCGGCCTTTTTCTTTTCAGCCTTCTTCTTGGCTTTCTTCTTCTTTTTCTTCTCTTCGTCCTCATCCTTGGGTGTCAAGAGCGTGCCGCGGCACTGCTCGGAGCCGCACCAGCAAGGAAATTCGGACAAAAGCTTCGGCGTGTACGGCTCGTCGATGATCAACCCGTAGTCGTAGTTGAGCTCTTCTCCTGCAGCGATGTTGCGCAGCGCCTTGATATAAACGCGCCCATCGGTTTCGTCGGCCTCGCAGTTCGGCTCGCACGAGTGGTTGATCCAGCGGGCGTCGTTGCCCTTGACGTTGCCGTCGATCACGCGACCGTCGTCGATGTGGAAATAGAAAGTGTGGTTCGGCTGGGCCGGGTCGTGCGGATGGCGGCGCAGCGCCTCTTTCCAGCTGATGACCTCGCCCTTGTATTCGATCAGCGTTTCGCCTTCGGCCAGGTCGTCGACGGCGAACACGCCGTTGCCGTGGACATCCGAGCGCCGCATCTGGATGCGGCGGCCGGCGAGTTGTGGGGATTTGGAAGGCATCGCCGAAGTCTGTTAGTTTGAATATGCACACATGCGTGTGCGCGCGTGCGTACGCGGGAAGCCGCAGAGTATAGAGAGCCCATAGATGACAAAGACGTTGGTAATCGCAGAAAAGCCGTCGGTGGCCCAGGACATCGTCCGCGCCCTCACGCCGGTGGCCGGCAAATTCGACAAACATGACGAGCATTTCGAGAACGACAGCTATGTCGTGACCAGCGCTGTCGGTCACCTGGTCGAAATCCAGGCGCCCGAGGAGTTCGACGTCAAGCGGGGCAAGTGGAGCTTTGCCAACCTCCCCGTGATCCCGCCGCACTTCGACCTCAAGCCCGTCGACAAGACCAAGACGCGCCTGAACGCGGTGGTCAAGCAGGCCAAGCGCAAGGACGTGACGCAACTCATCAACGCCTGCGACGCGGGCCGCGAGGGCGAGCTGATCTTCCGCCTGATCGAGCAATACGCCGGCGGCAAGACGCCGCTGGGCAAGCCGGTCAAGCGCCTGTGGCTGCAATCGATGACGCCGCAGGCGATCCGCGACGGCTTCGATGCGCTGCGCACCGAAAAGCAGATGCAGGGCCTGGCCGACGCCGCGCGTTCGCGCTCCGAGGCCGACTGGCTGGTGGGCATCAACGGCACGCGCGCCATGACGGCGTTCAATTCGCGCGACGGCGGCTTCTTCCTCACGACCGTGGGCCGCGTGCAGACGCCGACGCTGTCGGTCGTCGTGGAGCGCGAGGAGCAGATCCGCAAGTTCGTCTCGCGCGACTACTGGGAAATCCACGGCAGCTTCGCGGCCGAGGCGGGCAACTATCCGGGCAAGTGGTTCAACCCCGACTGGAAGAAAGCCAACGCGCCGCTTCTGGCCAATGGCGAGCCCGATGCCGAGCAGCGCGCCGACCGCGTCTGGAACGAGCAGGAGGCCGTTGCCATCGCCAACGCCGCGCGCGGCAAGCCCGCCACGGTGACAGAAGAAAGCAAGCCCACCACGCAGGCCTCGCCCGCGCTGTTCGACCTGACCTCGTTGCAGCGCGAGGCCAACGGCCGCTTCGGCTTCAGCGCCAAGACCACGCTCGCGCTGGCCCAGAGCCTGTATGAACGCCACAAGGCGCTGACCTATCCGCGGACCGACTCGCGCGCGCTGCCGGAAGACTATCTGCCGGTCGTCAAGCAGACCATGGACATGCTCGCCAACAGCGGCATGAAGCACCTGGCACCGTTCGCCAAGCAGGCGGTCGACGGCAACTACGTCAAGCCCAACAAGCGCATCTTCGACAACGCCAAGGTGTCGGATCACTTTGCGATCATCCCGACGCTGCAGGCCCCGAGCGGCCTGAGCGAAGCCGAGCAGAAGCTGTACGACTTCGTGGTGCGGCGCTTTCTCTCGGTGTTCTTCCCGAGCGCCGAGCACCAGGTGACCACGCGCATCAGCACGGTGGAGCAGGGCGGCAAGAAGTACCCGTTCCGCACCGACGGCAAGGTGCTGGTCAAGCCGGGCTGGCTGGCCATCTACGGCAAGGAAGCGCAGGACGACGAGAAGGAAGACGACAAGGACGGCAAGCGCCTCGTGCCGGTGAAGCCGGGCGAGATCGTCCACACCGAGTCGGCCGACACCAAGGGCCTGAAGACGCGCCCGCCCGCGCGCTATTCCGAAGCCACGCTGCTCGGTGCCATGGAAGGCGCGGGCAAGACCATCGACGACGACGAGCTGCGCGAGGCCATGCAGGAGAAGGGCCTGGGCACGCCCGCCACGCGCGCGGCCACCATCGAAGGGCTGATTGCCGAGAAGTACATGCTGCGCGAAGGCCGCGAGCTGATCCCGACGGCCAAGGCCTTCCAGCTCATGACGCTGCTGCGCGGCCTGGGCGTGGAAGAACTCTCCAAGGCCGAGCTCACCGGCGAGTGGGAATACAAGCTCGCGCAGATGGAGAAGGGCGCACTCAGCCGCGATGCCTTCATGCGCGAGATCGCCGCCATGACCGAGCACATCGTCAAGAAGGCCAAGGAGTACGACCGCGACACCGTGCCGGGCGACTACGCCACGCTCGCGACGCCATGCCCCAACTGCGGCGGCGTGGTGAAGGAAAACTACCGCCGCTACGGCTGCGTGGGCAAGAGCGGCACGGGCGAGGACGCCTGCGGCTTCTCGTTCGGCAAGTCGCCGGCCGGGCGCACCTTCGAGGTGGCCGAGGCCGAGGCGCTCTTGCGCGACAAGCACATCGGCCCGCTGGAAGGCTTCCGCTCCAAGGCGGGCTGGCCCTTCACCGCCGAGATCATCCTCAAGTACGACGAGGAGGAATCGAAGAACTGGAAGCTGGAGTTCGACTTCGGCGACGACAAGAACGGCGACACCGGCGAGATCGTCGACTTCAGCGAGCAGGACACCGTGGGCCCGTGCCCGGTGTGCGGCGCGCCGGTGTTCGAGCACGGCAGCAACTACGTCTGCGAGAAGTCGGTGCCGACCAACGCGCAGCCGACACCCAGCTGCACCTTCAAGACCGGCAAGATCATCCTGCAGCAGCCGGTGGAGCGCGCGCAGATGGAAAAGCTGCTGGCCACCGGCAAGACCGACCTGCTCGACAAGTTCGTGAGCATGCGCACGCGCCGCGCCTTCAAGGCCTTCCTCACCTGGAACGCCGAAGAAGGCAAGGTGACCTTCGAATTCGCGCCGCGCGAAGGCGGCAGCAAGTTCCCGCCGCGCAAGACCTTCGGCAAGCCGGCCGCCAAGACCGCGGCAGCGAAGAAGGTGGCGGCGAAGAAGACGCCTGCGGCCAAGAAGGCACCGGCCGCGAAGAAGGCCGCCGCGCCGCGCAAGCCGGGCGCGGGCTTGAAGCCCAGCGACTCGCTGGCCGCGGTGATCGGCGCCGAACCCGTGGCGCGCACCGAGGTCATCAAGAAGCTGTGGGACTACATCAAGGCCAACGGCCTGCAGGACGCGACCAACAAGCGTGCGATCAATGCCGACGCGAAGCTGAAGCCCGTGTTCGGCAAGGACCAGGTGACGATGTTCGAACTCGCGGGCATCGTGGGCAAGCACCTCTCGGCGCCCGACGCGGCCTGACGCGGCATGCAGCGCCGACACCTCGCCGCCGCGCTGGCCACGAGCATGCTGCTGGGCGGCGCGGGCCTTGCCCAGGCCGCCGCGTGGCCTGACAGGCCCGTCAAGCTGGTCGTGCCTTTCCCGCCGGGGCAGGCCACCGACATCTTTGCCCGCGCGCTCGCCGAACAGCTCGGCAAGCGGCTGGGCCAGCCGGTGATCATCGACAACAAGGCCGGCGCGGGCAGCAACATCGGCACCGAGTTCGTGGTGCGCGCGGCGCCCGACGGCTACACGCTGGTGGTGGCCGGCAGCGCGATGGCGGTGAACCAGACGCTCTATGCCAAGCCGGGCTTCGATCCGCGCAAGGACCTGGTCGGCATCTCGCTCATTGCGAAGGTGCCGCTGGTGTTTCTTGCCACGCCCGAGAGCGGCATCCGCACGCTGGCCGACCTCACGGCACGCGCCAAGGCCGAGCCCGGAAAGCTCAGCTATGCGAGCGCCGGCATCGGGGGCACGCAGCACCTGTCGGGCGAGATGTACAAGTCGGCGGCGCATGTGTTCATCACGCACATTCCGTACCGGGGCAGCGGGCCGGCGCAGTCGGACTTCCTGGGCAACCAGGTGCCGCTGATGGTCGATTCGGTGACGGCCGCGCTGCCGCACATCAAGGCGGGCAAGGCCATTGCGCTGGCGGTGACTTCCGCCACGCGCTCGTCGCAATTGCCCGAGGTGCCGACCGTGCGCGAAAGCGGCGTGGCGGGCACGAAGAATTTCGAGGCCGTCGGCTGGCTCGGCCTGATGGCGCCGCGCGGCACGCCGCCCGAGATCGTGGAACGGCTGAACCACGAGGTGACCGACATCCTGAAGACGGAGCAGATGGCACGCTTCATCCGCGAGCGGGGCTCCGAACCCGCGCCCACGAGCGGCGCCGAGTTCGACCACTTCGTGGCGAGCGAGATCGGGCTCTGGGGCGCGGCGGTCAAGGCCTCGGGCGCGAAGCCCGAATAGGCACTCCGATCAGGCCGGGGAGAAGTCGGTCGAGACCGACAGCGCCTCCCAGGCCTTGATCTCTTCCTGCAGCAGGCCGAGCTTCTCGCGCACCACCTTCACCGCATCCGGGCCGAGCAGCAGGTGCGCGGGCGGATTTGCGGCTTCGGTGATCTGGATCATCGCGCGCGCTGCCTTCGCCGGATCGCCCGCCTGCTTGCCGCTGCGCGCCAGCCGCGCCTCGCGTACCGGGCCCATCACCGGCGCATAGTCGGCAATGCTCTGCGGCGCGCGCACCATCGAGCGGCCCGCCCAGTCGGTGCGAAAGCCGCCGGGCTCCACGGCCGTCACGTGGATGCCGAAGCTCGCCACTTCCTTGCCCAACGCCTCGGAGATGCCCTCCAGCGCGAACTTGCTGCCGTGGTAGTAGCCCAGCCCCGGAAAGGTCACGATGCCGCCCATCGAGGTGATGTTGAGGATGTGCCCGCGCCGGCGCGCGCGCATGAAGGGCAGCACGGCCTTGGCCATGGCGACGGCGCCGAACACGTTCACCTCGAACTGCTGGCGCAGTTCGTCGAGCGACGATTCCTCGACCGTGCCTTCGTGGCCGTAGCCCGCGTTATTGACCAGCACGTCGATGGGGCCGACCGAGGCCTCGACCTCGGCGACCACGCGGTCCACATCGGCGGAGTGCGTGACGTCGAGCAGGCGGCCGAACGAGCGGCCGGGTTGCAGCGCGTCGAATTCGGCGCGCGCGGTTTCGTTGCGCAGCGTGCCGACCACGCGGTGGCCGGCGGCGAGCGCCTCCTGCGCCAGCGCGCGGCCGAAGCCGCTGCTGACGCCGGTGATGAACCAGGTCTTGGGGGTGTTCGAAGAAGAAGCGGAAGCCATGGCGTTGTCCTTTGTGCTGGCGAAAAGCCCGATGACTGGACTTTGCGCGCGCCGCTTCATCTTGATAAGCCATTCAATCGACGAAGCACCTTGAAGTTTTTCTTCAAGATCAACAACCCTGCCGCCCGCGGGTGTGTTGTTACAGGACCGGGAAAGGCCCCGGCCTATAGTGGTCCGCAATCCCACCCTTGCCTGGAGTTTGATGTGAAGCCATTCATTGCCGCCGTTCTCGCCATTGCCATGGGCGCATTGATGGCGGGCTGCGCCGGCACCGGTTCGGCGGGCTCGACCAGCGGTACTTCGTCCGGCAGCGGCGTCACCGTGTTCGGCACCATCGACGCCAGCGTCAGCGGCGGCACGAGCCGCTCCGACCGCCGCTAGTCAGCCGGCGCGCGTCAGCGCCGCAGCAGCGCCTGGCGCAACACCCGCGCCGCACGGTCGCGGATCTTGCCGGAGCTCGAGCGCGGCGGCGTCTTCGGCGCGACCTTGGCGGTCGCGCAGGCCCACAGGAAGTCATGCAGGATCGGCGTGTCGTCGACCGTCTCGGTGCTGCCGTACTTGTGGAATTCGGGGTGCCACTGGGTCGCGGCGATGTAGCTGCGGCCACGGTCGGGCCGGCGGCGGATGGCTTCGGGCACACGGTCGGGCAGGCTCCAGGCCTCGATCTCGAATCCCGGGGCGAGCCCCTTGATGCCCTGGTGGTGGATGCTGTTGACGCGCGCGGTCTCCACCTGCGGGTAGAGCTTGGAGAGGCGCGTGCCCTGCACGATCTCGATCTCGTGGAAGTTCTGGTCGTAGGTCACCGGATCGCGGTGGCGCAAGCCGCCCTCGTGCTGTTCCTCGATGTCCTGGTAGAGCGTGCCGCCGAAGGCCACGTTGATGAGCTGCAGCCCGCGGCACACGCCGAAGACGGGCTTGCCGGCCTGCTCGAAGGCTTCGACCAATGCCAGGTCGTAGAGGTCGCGAATCTGGTCGCCGATCCAGGCATCCTTCAGCGGCACTTCGCCGTAGCTGCCGGGCCAGACGTCGGCGCCGCCGTGCATCACCACGCCGTCGAGCCATTCCGCATAGTGCGAGAGCTTGGTGTCGCCGCGCGCGGTTTCACCAGTGGGGCAGGGCACCATCACGACCATCGCGCCGGCCGACATGAGCCAGTGGGCGATCGATTGCTCGACGTACTGCAGCGTCTTGTTGGTGAAGAGCGAGCGGGCCGGATCAGCGTGCGAGAAGCAGGCGGACAGGCCGATCTTGAGCCGGGCGGAAACAGGTTGCGTCATCGCGGGACTGTCAGCGCGAACTGAGCGGGAGGTGCGAAAAGGAAAGTCCATTGTGGCTCTTTGGCCTCTCGCACGGGGTCGGACGACACGCCAAGTATGCTTTCAACGCCGCCACGACGCATAAGGAAGACAAGCCATGAAAACGATCAAGGGCCCCGCCATTTTTCTGGCCCAGTTCGCCGGAGACACCGCCCCCTTCAACACGCTCGACGGCATTGCCGGATGGGCCGCCGGCCTCGGCTACAAGGGCGTGCAGATCCCGAGCTGGGATGCGCGCCTGTTCGATTTGAAGAAAGCCGCCGAGAGCAAGACCTACTGCGAGGAAGTGAAGGGCACGCTCGCCAAGCACGGGCTGGAAATCACCGAGCTCTCGACGCACCTGCAGGGCCAGCTGGTCGCGGTGCACCCGGCCTACGACGCGGGCTTCGATGGCTTCGCGGCGCCCGAGGTGCGCGGCGATCCGGTGCGGCGCCAGCAGTGGGCGGTGGAGCAGTTGCACTTCGCGGCCAAGGCCTCGGCCAACCTCGGGCTCACGGCGCACGCGACCTTCTCGGGCGCGCTGGCGTGGCCCTACCTCTACTCGTGGCCGCCGCGCCCGCCGGGACTCATCGAGGAAGCCTTCGACGAACTCGCGCGCCGCTGGCGCCCGATCCTGGACGCCTTCGACGCCGCGGGCGTGGACGTGGGCTACGAGATCCACCCCGGCGAAGACCTGCACGACGGCGTGAGCTACGAGATGTTCCTGGAGCGCGTCGGCAATCATCCACGCGCCTGCCTGCTGTACGACCCGAGCCACTTCATGCTGCAGCAGCTCGACTACCTCGCGTACATCGACCACTACCACGAGCGCATCAAGATCTTTCACGTGAAAGATGCCGAGTTCAACCCGACCGGCAAGCAGGGCGTGTACGGCGGCTTCCAGAGCTGGATCAACCGGGCCGGGCGCTTCCGGTCGCTGGGTGACGGGCAGGTGGACTTCAAGGCGATCTTCTCGAAGATGGCGCAGTACGACTTCCCCGGTTGGGCGGTGCTCGAATGGGAGTGCTGCATCAAGCACCCCGAAGACGGCGCGCGCGAGGGCGCGACCTTCATCGCCGACCACATCATCCGCGTGGCCGACCGGGCCTTCGACGACTTCGCGGCGGGCGGCGTGGACGTGGCGTGGAACCGGAAGATGCTCGGCCTGGGCTGATGCTTGCTCAGCGGTGCAGCGGGCACCCGTTGCGTTCGCTGCGGTAGTTCGACGAGGCGGCATACGCGGCCTTGCGCGCACGCATCACGTTGCCCAGCGGCCGGTGCGCGGCCAGCGCGTGCCAGGGGTTGAAGGCCATGCCGTCGTCGATCTCGCGTGCAAGGTCGTCGCTCCAGCCGGCCTGCGGGCCCACGGTGATGCGCGCCACAGGCACGAAGGGGCTCAGGTCCTGCGGCCATTCGACCGAGGCGTCTTCCACGGGCATGCGCTCCAGGTCCACGCACAGCTGCACGCGCAGTTCCCATTCGGCGGGCTGCTGCCGCACGACGTCCATGACCGCTTCGCGCGTGCCGTCGGGCTTGTCGTCCAGGTCGATGGGCCGGCCCTCCAGCGCCACCAGGTTGGGCGAGACCGGCGCCAGCTGCAGCTTCGCGATGTAGTTGCCGTAGCGCAGCGGCACCTGCGTGAAGAAGGTGGCGCCCAACGGATGGACCTCGGGGTGGCCGCCCATGGCGATCAACGTGCCGCTCTGGCCGCCGACCGCTTCGACGGCCTTCTCCACACCCCGCAGCACGCTCGAGAGCAAGCGCTTGGCGTTGGGCGCCTTGTCGGTGGTGCCGGCGAGCAGCTTCAGGCTTTTCAGGAACCCCTTCGCATCGGGCGCGGGGAACACCGGGCCGTCGACGAACAGGAAGTCCTGTGTGGTGTGGGCCTCCGAGCCTTCCACGCGCTCGCCTTCGACATCCATCACCTTGAGCGCCATGCCGCGCGGCAGCGAGACGCGGTCGTCCAGCATCTCGGCGGGCGGCGTGGAGATGCGCATCACGACCGCGTGGCGGCCCGGCGTGGCGAAGAGGCCCTGCGCCAGCGGCTCGGGCAGGCCATCGAGCACGCGCAGTTCGCCATGCAGCAGCCCGTGACTCTTGGCGTGCACGCTGCGCGCGGCATGGCCGGTGTGGTCGGCCATGGTGCGGGACATGCCCAGGAGCGTGCCGACGAGTTCAGCCTGGGTCTGGAGCTCGTCGTCGGCCACCGTCTCCACGGACGGGTCGAAGCGCATGGGGGCGGTGGAAAGCGTGGCGGTGTTCATCGGGATCTTCTTTCTTCGACTTGCAATAGACCCACGATCCGGCGCACCCGCAGAGCGCCTTGTAGGAGCGCAGCGCCAATGCGTGCGCGAAGGGCAGCGCTCAGAGCAGCGCGGCGAGGCGGCGGATCGCGCCGTCGATCTGCGATTCGTCGATCAGCCCGTAGCCGAAGGCGAGGCCGTTGGGAACATCGGGCGCCTCCGGGTCCAGTGCGAAGCGCGAGAGCGGCGGCAGTGTGATGCCGGCCGCGGCGGCGCGTTCGACCACGGCGTGGTCGCGGGTGCCGGTGCGCAGCCACGCGGACAGGTGCAGGCCCGCGTCGGAAGGAATCACCTCGAGCCGGCCCGCGCCGTGCTTCGCCAGCGCCTCGAGCAATGCGTCGCGCCGCGCGCCGTAGACCTTGCGCATCTTGCGAATGTGGCGCGCGAGATGCCCCTCGGCGATGAACGCGGCCAGCGCCTCCTGCCCGAGCACCGGCCCGTGCCAGTCGGCCAGCTCGCGCGCCCGCACCAGCGCCGCACGTGCCCACGGCGGCGCGACCACGAAGCCCAGCCGCAGCGCGGGGAACAGGCTCTTGGAAAAAGTGCCGACGTAGCAGACCGATTCGGCACGGTCGAGCGTTTGCAACGCATCGAGCGGGCGACCGGCGAAGCGGAATTCGCTGTCGTAGTCGTCCTCGATGACGACCGCGTTGCGCGCCCGCGCGAAGGCCAGCAATGCCGCGCGGCGCTGCGGCGACATCGCGACGCCGGTCGGGAACTGGTGCGAGGGCGTCACGCAGATCACGCGTGCCTCGGGCGGCAGGCGGTCGACGCAGAGGCCCTCGACATCGGTCTGCACCGTGATCACTTTCGCGCCCGCTGCGGTCATGGCCTCGCGCAGCGACGGATAGAAAAGCTGCTCCACCGCGACGACCGTGCGCCCCGGCACGACGAGGATGCGCGCGAGCAGCCCGAAGGCCTGCTGCGCGCCGGCGGTGACGACGATGTCGTCTGCGGTGCAGCCGACCGCGCGCGTGAACGACACATGCCTCGCGATCGCCTCGCGCAGTGCGGACTGGCCCTGCGGCTCGGCGTAGTCGGCGGGCTCGCGCGCGATGCGGCGCAACGCGCGGTCGGACAGGCGGCGCCAGATGTCGAAGGGAAACGCGCCGATGTCGGGCAGGCCGACGCGGAAATCGTCGCGCGCGCGTTGCGGCTGGAGCGTGGGCGCGAGGTCGGCGCCCGGCACGTTCAGCGGCACCAGCCGCGTGTCGCGCCGGGTCGATGTGCCTTTGGCGCCTTTGGACATGCGGCCCCAGCGTGACTGCGGCAGCGTGTCGGCCACGTAGGTACCGGCGCCGGGGCGCGCGAGCAGGTAGCCCTCGCTCAGCAGCAGGTCGTAGGCCGCGAGCATGGTGTTGCGCGACACGCCCAGCCGCCCGGCGAGCGCGCGCGTGGCGGGCAGCCGCGCGCCGGGCTGCAGGCGGCCATCGAGGATGGCATCGCGCAGCTGCCGGTGCACCTCGCGCAGCAGGTCGCGCGAGCCGGTGTCCGGCAAGCGGATGGCGAGTTCGAAAAGTGGCTCCATGAAGTTCGCCGATTGTGGTTCTTTTGAAGAGCCAATCGCAAGCCTATTCTGAAGGCCTCAGAACGCTCACCGGAGTCCCGCCATGCACACCGAACCTCTCGCCGCCCCGCAAGCACTACCCGCCGAACGCCTGCCTGTCAGCCTCGCGTGGCTGGCACTTGGCGCCTTCGCTCTGGGCACCGAGAGCTTCATGGTCGTCGGCCTGCTGCCGATGCTGGCGGCCGACCTGCAGGTGAGCGCCGCGCGCGCCGGGCAACTGGTGCTGCTGTTCGCACTGAGCTACGCCATCGGCTCGCCGCTGATGGCCGCGCTGTTCGCGCGCTTGGGCCGGCGGCCGCTGCTGGTCGCCAGCCTCGCGGCGTTTTCCGGCATCACGCTGGCCGCGTCGATGGCGCAGGGCTTCGCGCAGCTGGCGCTGGCGCGGGTCGCACTCGGATTGGTGGCCGGCGTGTTTCTGCCGACCGCGAGCGCGGTGGCGGCCTCGATGGTGTCGCCCGCGCTGCGCGGCCGGGCGCTCGCCATCGTGACGGGCGGCGGCACGGTGGCGGTCGCCGTCGGCGTGCCGCTGGGCGCGTGGATCGCGGGCTGGGGCGGCTGGCGCATGGCCTACCTGCTGGTCGCGGCGGTGGCGGCACTGGCCGCCTGGGGCATCGCCATCGGCCTGCCGCGCAGCCTGGCTTCTTCGGCGCCGGCCGCAGCCGCGCGTGCGCCGTCGTCGTTCTCGGTGACCCGCGAGCCTGGCGTGCTGCCGGCGCTGCTGACCTCCGTGCTGTGGACCACCGGCGGCTTCAGCTTCTATACCTATATCGCGTCGTTCCTGTCGGGCACGGTGGGCTTCGGCACCCAGGGCGTGAGCGCCGTGTTCTGCGCGATCGGCATCGCAGCCGCCCTCGGCACCGCGACTGGCGGCTGGGCCACCGACCGCTTCGGCGCCGACCGCGTGGCGCAGGCCTTCGCACTGGTGCTGGTGGCGATCTTCGGCGGGCTGTCGTTCTCGGCGCAGATGCTGCCGCGCGACGTGGCGCTGCCGCTGATCGTGGGGCTGTCGGCGCTCTGGGGCTTTGCCGGCTGGGGCTTCGGCCCGGCGCAGGCGGTGCGGCTGATCCGCCTGGCACCGGACCGCGCGCCGATGACGCTGTCGCTCAACGCCTCGGCGATCTATCTCGGCATCGCGGCGGGCTCTGCGCTGGGCGGCGTGGTGATCGAGCTGTTCGGCGTGAGCGCCGTGGGCTGGGCGGCCGCCGCCAGCCAGCTCGTGGGGCTGGGCCTGATGTTGCGTGCGGCCCACAGGTCGCGGGCTGCGATTTCTTCGCCTACATCGCCGCTGGCTGCCTGATTGCGGCGTATTTCGCTATATTTTCAATAGCAAGCTTCGCAGGAACGACCGTCCTTGGCGTGGGCATTGGGCCCCGGCTTGCTTTTAAGACGAGCAACTGTCATGCCCGTCAAGCTATAATGGCGGGTTCGTTTCGATACCACGACGAAGCACTTCGTCAAATTGCCGGCTGACCTGCAACTGTCCCTTGGATTCTTCAGGCCCCCACACTTTCAGCCGGCTCCCCAGTGTGTTGGAGCGCCAGACCGGGCGCCCATGATTGCCACCACTGCCTTCGTTCTTGTTGAAGCGAATAGCGCGTCCGCCGCGCCATTCCGGCCGGCCCACGCCCGTTTTCAATTATTTTTCAGGCACTTCGCGTTCAACATTCGCGCGCTGTGCCAAGGCTTCATGGACATCATTCAACACAGTATCGCGGTGGGCAAGTACCTTGTTTCCCCGCTCATTCGACACCAGGACGACGGCAATTTCGCCGCCTCCGTCTCGATCCGCTCCGGCCACGGCAGCGGCATGCACGACCGCGTGATGCGTTTCACGCCGCGTTTTGCGAGCCACGCCGCCGCCGTCGGCTATGCCATCGACCAAGGCCTGGGCTGGGTGCGCGAGCGCCACGCGCCTCTCGCCTTGCCGTGCGCAGGCTGAAACAATCACGCCCATCTTCATATCCAACACACATCGAACGAGATTCAGAGGTAACCAAGCATGCCCAAGGAAGAACTGATCGAAATGAACGGCGCAGTGACCGAAGTCCTGCCCGACTCGCGCTACCGCGTCACGCTGGACAACGGCCATCAGCTGATCGCCTACAGCGGCGGCAAGATGCGCAAGCACCACATCCGCATCCTGGCGGGTGACAAGGTGTCGCTCGAACTCTCGCCCTACGACCTGACCAAGGGCCGTATCACCTTCCGTCACCTGGAGCGTCGCGGCCCGCCGCCGACCAACTCCGGCAACAACAACGCACCTCGCCGCTGATCCGCGACGAACGAAGGGCCTTGCGGCGCTGAAAGGCGCCGGCAAGGCCTTTGTTTTTCCCGGGTCCCGGCTGCTGAACGATGACCACGACCAATCCCACAGCCGGCGGCGCCCAAGCCGACGAAAACGGCTTCGCCACCCTGGCGCTCTCGCCCCAGATGCTGGCCAACCTCACCCAGCTCGGCTACACGCAGATGACGGCCATCCAGGCCGCCGCCCTGCCGCCGGCACTGCTCGGCAAGGACCTGATCGCCCAGGCCAAGACCGGCAGCGGCAAGACCGCCGCCTTCGCGCTCGCACTGCTCTCCAACCTGAACCCGCGCCGCTTCGCCATCCAGGCGATGGTGCTGTGCCCGACGCGCGAGCTGGCCGACCAGGTCACGACCGAGATCCGGCGCCTCGCGCGTGCGGAAGAAAACATCAAGGTGGTCACGCTCTGCGGCGGCGTCGCGCTGCGTGGGCAGATCGCCAGCCTGGAGCACGGCGCGCACATCGTCGTGGGCACGCCGGGCCGCATCATGGACCACCTGGAGCGCGGCAACCTCGACCTCTCGGCGCTCAACACGCTGGTGCTCGACGAAGCCGACCGCATGCTGGACATGGGCTTCTTCGACGACATCGTGAAGGTCGCGCGCCAGTGCCCGAAGGAACGCCAGACGCTGCTGTTCTCGGCCACGTACCCCGAAGGCATCGCCAAGCTCGCGCAGCAGTTCATGAAGAGCCCGCAGCAGATCACGGTGCAGGCGCAGCATGAAGGCAGCAAGATCCGCCAGCGCTGGTACCAGGTGAAGGACAGCGAGCGGCTGCACACCGTGAGCCTGCTGCTAGACCATTTCCGCCCCGTCAGCACGCTGGCCTTCTGCAACACCAAGCAGCAGTGCCGCGACCTCGTCGAGGTGCTGCAGGCGCAGGGCTTCAGCGCGCTGGCGCTCTTCGGCGAACTGGAGCAGCGCGAGCGCGACCAGGTGCTGGTGCAGTTCGCCAACCGCAGCTGCTCGGTGCTCGTGGCCACCGACGTGGCGGCGCGCGGCCTGGACATCTCGCACCTCGAAGCGGTGATCAACGTCGACGTGACGCCCGATTCCGAGATCCACATCCACCGCGTTGGCCGCACCGGCCGCGTGGGCCAGTCGGGCGATGCCGAAGGCCTTGCGCTGAACCTGGCCAGCATGAACGAGATGGGCAGCGTCGGGAAGATCGAGCAGCTGCAGGGCCGCGAATCCGAATGGCACGAACTGGCCGAGCTCACGCCCGGCAAGGGCGCGCCGCTGCAGCCGCCGATGGCCACGCTGCAGATCGTCGGCGGGCGCAAGGAAAAGATCCGCGCCGGCGACGTGCTGGGCGCGCTCACCGGCGACTGCGGCTACACGAAGGACCAGGTCGGCAAGATCAACGTCAACGAGTTCTCGACGTATGTGGCGGTGGACCGCGCCATTGCCGCAGAAGCGGCGCACAAGCTCGGCAGCGGCCGGGTCAAGGGCAAGTCGGTCAAGGTGCGCCTGCTGACGCTGCAGGACCAGTAACGGCCACCGCCTGCGGCGTGGCGAACGCCGCAGCGTCGCCATGCGCCGAGGTCGGCGCCACCGGGGCATCGAGCACCGGTGCGGGCGCCTTCATCGACGGTTCCTGCTGCGCCAATTTGGCTGCCAGCCGGAACGCCACCACCACCGCCAGCAACCCGAAGATCGACGAGCCCACGGCCTGTCCGACCAACACGCCGGCCGCGCCGTGGTGCGAGCCCCACCAGGCGAACGGAATCGTGCCCAGCGTGGCGCGGCCCCAGTTGAAGAAGGTCGACAGCAGCGGATGCCCGAGGTTGTTGAACGAGGCGTTCGCCACGAACAATCCGCCCGAGAAGAAGAAGCTCGCCGCGAGCCACGTGCAGAAGAGCGCGATCAGCTCGGCCGCTTGTCCTTCGGCCGAGAACGCGCGGATCAGCACGCCCTGTCCCAGCGCCAGCACGAGCCAGGCGACGGCCACCGAGGCCACCATGAAGAGCAGGCTGTCGCGCAGCCCTTCCTGCACGCGGCGGTACTGGCCGGCGCCGAGGTTCTGCGCCAGGATCGGCCCGACCGCGCCGCTCAGCGCATAGACGAGCCCGAAGGCCACCGGGCTCAGCCGGTCGATGGTCGCCGCGCCCGCCACCGCCGACGGCCCGAACTGCGCGATCGCATGCGTGACGAAGGCGGCGCCCACGGGCGTCGCGAGGTTCGTCAACACCGCCGGCCCCGCAACGCTCGCGAGGGCGCGCGCATCGCCGGCCAATTGCGATGCCTCGAAGCGCCCGAGCATCCGGTGTTTCACCATCACGCCATGCAGCCCGATGGCCGCGAGCACCATGCGCGAGATCACAGCGCTGATGGCAGCGCCGTCGAGCCCCAGCCCGAAACCGAAGATCAATATCGGATCGAGCACCGCCGTCACGAAGGCCGCCGCGAGCGTGACCGTCATCGAGCGGCGCGCATCGCCGATGGAGCGCAGCAGGGCCGAGCACGCCATGCCGAGGCCCAACAGCGGCAGCGTGTGCACCGTCACCGCGAGGTAGCGCTGCGCGAGCCGCGCCGTCTCGCCCTCGGCACCGAGCGCGTGCAGGGCAGGGTGCAGGAAGAAGGCTGTGCCGCTGCCCACAACCACCGACGCGGCCGTCATCAGCACAAGGCTCGAGGTGGCGATGCGCCGCGCATCCGCCGCGCGTCCCGCGCCCACCGTGCGCGACACCACGGCCGCAATGCCGATGGTCAGTCCGATGCACAGCGACGCATGAAAGAACCCCACCACGCCCGCGAAGCCGACCGCCGCCGCCGTCTCTTTTTCCCCGAGCAGCGAGATGTAGAACAGGTTGATCAGGTCGACCGCGAACACCGCGATCAGCCCGATGGCGCCGGTGCCGGCCATCACGCAAACATGGCGCAAGAGCGACCCCGAAACGAAGCGCGGACGCTCGACGGCACCCGCCGTTTCGGTTATTGGCATATGAAATCCTCGATGTGGCCTAATTGCAGGTTCGAACATTACTTTTACCCGAGCTTTTCATGCCCAAGACATTCCGTACCGAAGCCGAACGCGTTGCCACCCCGAAGCCGACGCCGCTGCCCGGCTACACGCTGCCCAAGTCCGGTGGCGGCCAGAAGGTCAGCCTGGAACGCGGCACCGCCACGCGCAGCAAGAAGAACCCTGGCAAGCGCGCCAAGAAGGGCGGCTGATCCAGCCCCTCTGGCTCCCCGGGAGCCACGACGAACGCGCCCTCGGGCGCGTTTTGTCGTTGGGCCAGCTATAAACAAGGCCGCGATGTCCGACGACAACCAGATCTTCATCCCGCCCTCGTTCTTCGCGGTCTACAGCGATGCGCGCCAGCGCCTCCGCGAACCGATCGGCGTGGTGCGCGAGCGCTACGAGATCTGCGAGGACCTGGCCAACCACCTGGTGAACCACGCGCAGATCCAGCACCACACCGAGGTGCCGGTCGAGAGCGAGATCCTGCGGCGCATCCACGCCGGGCTCGCCACGCCTGAGTCCGGCGTGACGCCCGGCGAGGCCGAATGGATCGTGCAGCGGCTGGCCGAGCTGCTGGGCTGGCCCGGCCCCGGACCCGAACCGGCGCAGGCATAGCGCGCACCCATGAAGCGCCTGGCCTTCGCCCTGTTGGCGTACGGCGCCCTCGGGCCGGCCATCGGCAAACCAATGGCTTCCTGCGCGCTGGGAAGCGACGGGCGCAGCCAGGTCGCGACGCTGTCGAGCCGAAGGCCCATCGCCGACACCGCCATCTACGAACTCCAGCTGGGCAAAGGCCCGCGCCGCGCGTTGTTCGGCAGCCACGAGCCCGATGATTCGCGCGGCCTGGACGTGCGCGTACGGTGCACGGGCACACACCGCCGGGCCTTGGTCGTGATGGGCGAATTCATGTCCGCCGGCTATCCGCGCGGCGTCGTGATCACCGCCGCGCCGCACAGCCGCCGCTTCGAGCGCCTCGATTTCGCCGAACGCAATGCACCCGGCTGGCTCTACCTCGGCAAGAAAGACAAGCTGCTGGTGTTCCCGCCCGGCGGACGCATGGAGACCGAGGGCCGCTACCTGGTCTATCGTTTCGTCAACGGCAAAGGGCAGAACAGCGGCGAGGACATCGTCGACGCCCTCCCGGCCGCACGCGGCTACCAGCGCATCCGGCTCGGACCGCTGAAGAAGACCGGAGCCTGAACACCATGCTGCTCAAAGTCGGCGAACTCGCCAAACACACCGGCCTCACGGTGCGCACGCTGCACCACTACGACGCCATCGGGCTGCTCGCCCCCTCGGCGCGCTCGGACGCCGGCTACCGGCTCTACAACGCCGCCGACATCGGCCGGCTGCACGCCATCCAGGCGCTGCGGCTGCTGGGGCTTCCGCTGGCGGAAATCGGCGGGTTGCTCGGCGCTGAAAGCGGCGCGCTGCCCACGATCATCCAGCGCCAGATCGCGTCGCTCGACCAGCAGATCGCAGAGGCCTCGGTCCTGCGCGAACGGCTCGCCCTGCTCGAGGAACGGCTCGCCGAAGGCGCCCAGCCCGACATGCAGGACTGGCTCGCCACGCTCGAGCAGATGACCGCCTACGGTCGCTACTTCAGCCCTGCGGAGATCAAGTCGGTGATGGCCAACTGGCGCGTCGTGGCCGACCAGTGGCCCCCGCTCATCGCCGAGGTGGCCGCGCTGATGGCGCGCGGCGTGCCATCCGATGCGCTCGAAGTGCAGCCGCTCGCCTACCGCTGGATGAACCTCATGGGCCAGTGGATGGACGGCAACTACGACCTGGTCACGCGCTGGGGCGAGATGTACCGGCGCGAGCCGGTGGCGCGGCGCGACGACGGTCCGCCGGCCGAACTGATCGACTACATCGGCGCGGCCATCGGCCTGCGCATGGCCGCGCTGCTGCGCCACCTGGACACCGAGGACTTCGCGCGCCTGGGCAAGCCGCCCGAAGACGAATGGCGCCGGCTCGGCGAAGAACTCGCCGCTCTTCAGGCGCGCGGCGTACCGCCGCAAGACGATGCCGTGCAGGCCATCGCGCTCGCCTGGGTGCGGCTCTTCGATGCCTTCACCGACCACGACCCGGCGCTGGCCGGGCGGCTGATGAAGGCCATGGCCTCGGAGCCGGTGCTGCAGGCCGCCGCCGTGGTCGGGCCCGCAGCGCGCGACTACCTGCTGCAGACCATCGCCGTGCTTCAGCAAAAAAGTTCGACAGCCGGCCCCGCCACCCCTTGACCCTGACGTTGCGTGAGGCCCAACAGTCCGCCTCATGAACAACGCACACACACCCCAACGGCTCCACGCGCTCGACAACCTCCGCGCCCTGATGATGTGGCTCGGCATCGTGCTGCACGTGGCCATCAACCACCTCACCGTCGATTCGCCGCTGCCCTGGCGCGACCCGAAGACATCGCCGGTGGCCGACATGCTGCTGCTCTTCATCCACAGCTTCCGCATGCCGGTGTTCTTCGTGCTGGCCGGCTTCTTCGTCGCGCTGCTCGTCGCGCGGCGCGGCGCGGACGGCATGCTGAAAAACCGTGGCCTGCGGCTCGCGCTGCCCTTCGCGGTGTTCTGGCCACCGCTCTTCGTGCTGACCACGGTGCTGGCGATGGTCTACATCCACCTGACCGTGCGCGGCGTGCCAGGCATCGACACCGCGCTCACGCCCGCGCGGCAGCCCGGCGGCTCGCCCTTCAAGACGATGCACCTGTGGTTCCTCTACCAGCTGTTCTGGTTCAGCGTGCTGGCCTGGGCCGGCGTACGGCTGCAGCGCTTCGTGCCGATGCGGGTGCGCGATGCCGTCGCCCGCGGCTTCGCGGTGCTCGCGGAACGTCGCTGGGGCTTCGTGATGCTGGCACTGCCGCTGGCGGTGACGGGCGCTTTTCATCCGTCCGGCATGGTGATGGAAAGCGGCTCGTTCCTGCCGCCGTTCTCCGAGTGGGTGCAGAGCGGCCTGTTCTTCGTGTTCGGGTGGTACCTGCATCGCGATCAGGAACGCCTGCTCGCGCTGTTCGCTGCGCGCTGCAAGGGCCATGCGCTGGCCGGGCTGGCCTTCTTCATCGCGACGATCGCGCTGCTGGGCGCGGTGCACGGGCCCGGTGCGCACCGCCTGCCGCACCCCGAGTTCTGGATCGCCTTTGCCTACAACGCGACCTCGTGGCTCTGGAGCCTCGCGCTGATCGGCGGCTTCGTGCGCTACCTGCCGCGCCAGAACGCGGTGCTGGCGTACCTCTCGCAAAGCTCGTACTGGGTGTACCTGGTGCACATGCTGGGCACCATCGGCTTCGGCATCCTGCTGTTCAACGCGCCCTTCGGCGCGGTCGCGAAGATGGGACTCAACATCGCAGCCACCTCGCTGGTGGCCCTTGCGAGCTACCAGCTGCTGGTGCGCTACACGCCCGTCGGCGCGCTGCTGAACGGCCGGCGCGCCGGAAAGCGCTCGGGCGCAAAGCCGACGAAGGCGCGCGTCCTGGCTGCCAAGTGACGCGAGGGGCAGGCGGGCAACGGGCTAAATTCGACCCATGACCAGCCGAACCACCGACGTTCTCCTCACCGCCACCGCGCCCGCCATCTGGGGCAGCACCTACATCGTCACCACCGAGCTGCTGCCTGCGAACTACCCGCTGCACGTCGCGCTGCTGCGCGCATTGCCGGCGGGCTTGCTGCTGCTCCTGATCGTGCGCCAGCTGCCCGAACGTGCGTGGTGGGGCCGCATCTTCGTACTGGGTGCGCTGAATTTCTCGATCCTCTGGGCGATGCTGTTCCTCGCGGCCTACCGGCTGCCGGGCGGTGTCGCGGCCACCATCACCTCGATGCAGCCGCTGTTCGTGGTGTTTCTGGCCAGCCTTCTTCTCGCATCGCCGATCCGCATGTTGTCGATCGCAGCGGCCGTGATCGGGATCGGCGGGGTCGCGCTGCTGGTGCTCACGCCGAATGCCGCGCTCGATGCGCTCGGCATCGCCGCCGCAGTGGCGGCCGCGGTGTCGATGGCCTTCGGCACGGTGCTCGCCCGGCGCTGGCAGCCGCCCGTTTCGGCGCTGACCTTCACGGCGTGGCAACTGACCGCAGGCGGATTGCTGCTGCTGCCGGTCGCGCTGCTGCTGGAGCCGCCGCTGCCCGCGCTCACCGCGCAGAACTGGATCGGTTTCGCCTGGCTCGGCCTCGTGGGCGCCGCGCTGACCTACATCGTGTGGTTCCGCGGCGTGGCACGGCTGGAGCCCTCGGCGGTCGCGCCGCTGGCCTTCTTGAGCCCGGTGACGGCGGTGATCCTGGGCTGGGCGCTGCTGGAACAAGGCCTGTCGGTGCTGCAGGTCGTGGGCATCGCCATCGTGATCACGAGCATCTGGCTGAGCCAGCATGCGCAACGCGGTGTGCAGCCCCCGGTGATCGCGCGGCCAGCGACCCGTTAAGCGGGCTGCGCCGCCGTCGCCTGCCTCAGCAGGTGCAGGTAGCCCGGCTGCACTTCCATCCGTTCCGTGATGCCCCGGCGCAGCAGCAGGCGATGCGCCTTCGGCAGCGCCCAGCAGGGCAGGCTGGTGAACATGTGGTGTTCGCAGTGGTAGTTGACCCAGTAGGGCGCGATGAAGATGCGCTCGACGAGGTTGGCATGCGTGGTGCGCGCCTGGCGCAGCGGGTCGGCCTCGTTCTGCGCCACCAGCGCGTGCTCGGCGATGTTGCGCACGCGGCTCACGAGCGGCAGCCAGGTCGCCATCGGCAGCAGCCACATCAGCACCCACGCCCACCAGTAGCCGGCAAGCACAAAGACCAGCAAGCCAAGGCCGTTGCCGATCAGGAAGCGCTTGTCCTTCGCGATCTCGCGGCCGAACACCTTCAGCGCCGATTCGCCCGGCGCGCGCCGGCGGATGCCCTCGGCGATGTGCCCGAAGCGCTGCTTGTAGAAGGTCTGCCCGCTCAGGTCGCGCACGACCTTGCGCCACATCGATTCGCGCGTGATCGGGAAGGGCGCCGACAGCACGAGGTCCGGGTCTTCGGTCTGCTGCACGAAGCGGTGGTGCTGCAGGTGGTACGGGCGGTAGTCGCGCAGCGTGGACGAGCACAGCCAGTGGCCCACCCAGTCGTTGACCTTGCGGCTGCGGTGCAGGCCCGCGTGCGCCGCGTCATGCATGAGGATGAAGAGCCCCAGCTGCCGCGCACCGACGATGGGCACCATCAGCGGAATCGTCCACGGCCACACGATGCCCGCGAGCATCGCCGCGCCGATCACGCCCCAGCAATGCGCCACCAGCCACAGGCCCTTCCATGACGAACGGCTGGTAAGCGACTGCCACTCTTCGGGCGTGAAGAAGTCTTCGGGTTGTGCGCGGGGTGCGACGGCCATCGGGCCAGTATGCGCTGGGGGCCGCGGCAAATCACGCGTAGTTCCCCGGTAGTCCTTCGACCTATTTGTCGATGATCTTGCGGGCGAAAAGCTCCAGGTAATCCATGAGGCGTTCGGCCCCTGCGACCGCTGCGGCTTCGTCGCCGGTCGCGATGCCCTGCGCGAGTTCGAGGTGCGCGTTCGCGCCTTCGACGATCTCGCCTTCATGCTGGTACGCGTACCAGAAGCGGCGGCATTGCACGATGGGCGGGATCACCGCCTTCACCGCCGAATCGTTGTGGCTCGCCTGGTGGTTGACGAGGTCGAGCGCGTGGTCGGCGCGCATGTAGTCGGTGAGGTCGCCGCGGCCCGCGGCCTCGACCATTTCCTCGGCGCAGCGCACGATGTCCTTGCGCTGCAGCGCGGTCGCGCGGCGCGCCGAGCAGGCCGCGATCACGCGCTCGAGCACGCGCCGGGTCTGGATCACGTCGAGGTGGTCGGCCAGGTCGATGGCCGACACCAGGAGCCCGCGGCGCGGCTGCTGCACGATGAGCCCGATCGACACCATGCGCATCAGCGCCTCGCGCACCGGCGTGCGGCCGAGGCCGGTGCGCTCGGCGAGGTCGGCCTCGACGATCTGGCTGCCGGGCTGCAGCTGCATGGTGGACAACAGCGTCTCGATGGCGTCGTAGGCCACGTCGGCGGCGCGGCGCTTGGGCGGGGGGCGGGGAGTGGTCTTCGGGGGGGCCATGGTTGTCTTCGGATGCGGCCTCATTGTCGGGCGTCGACCTCGCTGGCCAAACCGGCCAGCGTCGCGATGCGCACCGGCGACAGCGGCGGGCGCGGCGCGGGCGGCGTCCAGCCGAAGAGGAACTGCGCCGCATCGCCGCACACGCGGCCCTGGCAGGCGCCCATGCCGCAGCGGCGGTGCAGCTTGGCATCGGTCCAGCCGGTGCAGTCCGCGAGCGCGGAAAAGGGGACGTCTTCGCAGCGGCACACGAGGGTGTCGGGCTGCGGCATCTGTTTGATCTCGGGGGCCAGTGCGAAGCTGCGGTGCAGTTGCGCGGCGAAGGCGTCCCAGCGGGCGCGTTCGGCTTCGAGCTGCTTGGCGGCGCGTTCGTTGCCGACGGCCGCGTAGCCGGCGATGGCGCCCTGCGCGAGCGCGCGTTCGCTGCCGCCGAAGCCGGTGCATTCGCCGGCGGCGTAGACGTCGGGCAGGCTGGTGAGCTGCCGCGCGTCGACGGCCAGCGCCTGCGCGCCTTCGGCCGTGAGGGCGCAGCCGAGCAGGCGGCCGAGCTGGGTGTTGGGCGTGAGGCCGAAGCCGCAGGCCACGCGATCGCAGGCGATTTCCACTTCACGCCCGCCCTGAAGAAGCCGGACCGATTCGACCTGCGAGCCGCCTTGCGCCGAGACGATGCGCGACGCGGTGCGGTACTGCGGATCGGCCAGCGTCACCGACTGCGCGGCCTTGCCCGGCCAGCGCCAGAGGTTCGCGGCAAAGCCCGCGACCGCCGCGAACGAAGCCTGCTCGGCGATGCGCACGACCTTCGCGCCCGCCGCGCGTGCCGTCGACGCAGCGGCGAGCAACAGCGGACCGCTGCCCGCGATCACGATGCGCTCGCCCTCGACCGGCAGGCCCGCCTTGATGAGCGCCTGCAAACCGCCCGCGCCCGTCACGCCGGGCAGCGTCCAGCCGGGAAAGGGCAGCAGCAGTTCGCGCGCGCCGGTGCAGAGGATCAATTTTTTCCACTGCATGCGCCAGCCGCGTTCGGCGTCTTCGAGCAGAAGTTCATTGCGCGCAGGCGCGGCGATCACGCGCGTGCCGCTGCAGATGCGGATGTTGGCGTGGCGTTCGAGCGCATCGCGCCACTTGCGCGCAGCCGCGGGCAACGTGGCGCCGGGGCCGTCGCGCCAGATCTGTCCACCCGGCACGGGGTTGTCGTCGATCACGACGATCGATGCGCCGCTCGGCGCGGCAGCGACTGCCGCCGCCATGCCGGCAGGGCCCGCGCCGACGATCAGCACATCGCAATGCTCGAGCGCGGTCATTCCGAGGTCTCCACGCGCATGCCTTCGCCGCATACCGTCTGGCACGCGAGCCTGCGTCGGCCATCGATCAACACGCGGCATTCCTGGCACACGCCCATGCCGCAGAACGGCGCACGCGGCTGGCCCGTGACGGAGGTTCGCGCCACGCCCATGCCGCCCGCCACGCGCAACGCGGCGGCGACCGAACTGCCCGCCTTCACGCGCACGAGATTGCCGTCGATGTGCAGCAGGGTGTGATTGCTCATGCCATCTCTCGCAGGCCGCGCGGCGCATACGGCGCCGCATCGAATTCGGGCGCAGCGCCGGTCATCAGCGCCGCAAGCAGGTGCGCGCTGCCCGGCGCCGTGGTCACGCCCAGGCCCTCGTGGCCGACGGCGAGCCAGAGCTTTTCTCGCCACGGGTGCTTGCCCAGCAGCGGCAGGCCATCGGGCGATGCGGCGCGCATGCCGGTCCACGAACGCACCGCATTGAGGTTGCCGAGCCCCGGCAGGTAGTCGAGCGTGCGCTGCAGCATGCGCGCGAGCATCGGCGCTTCGACGGCCGGGTCGGTCGTGTCGAACTGGCGCGAAGAGCCGACCAGCAACTGCCCCGTGGGCCGCGGCTGCACGTTGAACGCGACCGAGTCGCCGTCGCTGTGGTGCGCGCTGGTCACGTAGCCGAGTTCGACGAGCTGGTGATGCACCGTGCCTGGATAGCGGTCGGTGATCAGCAGGTGGCCCTTCTTCGGGCGGATCGGGAGTTCGGGGCACAGCGTCGTCGCCTCGATGCCGTTGGCCAGCACGATCTGCGGCGCGGTACGGCGGGTGCCGTCGGCGAGGCACAGCGTGCCGTCGTCTTCGATGGCATCGACTTTCGCGTGTTCGATGCGGATTGCATTGCCGCCTTGCGCGAGCAGCCAGCGCGCGGCGTTCGGCGCGTAGAGGATGCCGTCGCCCGGCACTTCGAGCGCGCCCGCGAGGCCTTTGCGCAATGCGGGTTCGGCGCGCGCCAATGCGGACGCATCGAGCAGGCAGCTTTCGATGCCGTCCGAGCGCAGGCGTTGCTGCTTGCGCTCGGCCTCGGCCATTTCTTCTTCGTTCGCGGCGATCCAGAGCGTGCCGCAGGCGCTGTACGCGCAGTCTTCGGGCATGTGCGGCGCGAGGGCGCGCCATCGCGCGGTCGAATCGCGGCTCAAGGCGAGCTCGGCCGGGTTGTCGTCCATCACCACGAGGTGGCCCATGCCGGCGCCTGTGGCGCCGCCGATGCGCGCATCGAGCACCAGCACGTTGCGGCCGGCCTGCGCCAGCGCGTGTGCGCAGGCGGCGCCGACGATGCCGGCGCCGATGACGATCACATCCGCGTTCATGCCAACGGCGTCAGAGCCGGATGCCCCATCCGAAGGGATCGTTGTCGTCGACCAGCAGCGTGGCTTCGGCACTGATGTGCGCGCGGCCGCGCAGGGTCGGAATGACCTTGTCGCCGTCCATCGTGTAGCTGGCTTCGAAGCGGCTGCCGATCACGCTGGCCTGCGTCCACGTCTCGCCCGGCGCTAGTTTGCCGTCGGCGGCCAGGCAGGCGATCTTGGCGCTGGTGCCAGTGCCGCAGGGCGATCGGTCGTAGGCGTTGCCGGGGCAGAGCACGAAGTTGCGGCTGTCCGCGCCCTCATCGTCGTTGGCGAAGAGTTCGATGTGATCGATCTCCGCGCCGTCCGCACCCGTGATGCCCTGTGCTGCCAGCGCTTTGCGCAAGGCAGCGGTGTAGTCGGTCAGCGCCGCAAGGTTGTCGCTCGCCACGCGCTGGCCATGTTCGCTCACCAGGAAGAACCAGTTGCCGCCATACGCCACATCGCCGCGCACGGTGCCGTGGCCCGGCAGCTCGACCGCCACCTGGTGCAGGTGCCGGTATGCCGGCACATTGCGCACGCTCACCGAGCCGTCGGCATGCAGCGTCGTCGTGACCGTGCCCACGGGCGTCTCGATGCGGTGCTCGCCCACGCCGATGCGCCCCATGTGCGCCAGGCTCGCGACCAGCCCGATGGTGCCGTGGCCGCACATGCCCAGGTAGCCGGCGTTGTTGAAGAAGATCACGCCCGCGGCGGCGTCGGGCGACACCGGCTCGCACAGCAGCGCGCCGACCACCACGTCGCTGCCGCGCGGCTCGAGCACCGTGGCCGCGCGCCACTTGTCGTGCTGGTCGGCCAGCAGCGCACGGCGCTCGGCCATGCTGCCGCCACCCAGGTCGGGAAACCCGCCGATCACAAGGCGCGTGGGCTCGCCGCCCGTGTGTGAGTCGACGATCTGGATGCGTTGCATGGGCTGTCCGTTCAGTAGCTGGCGATAGGGACCGGAGCGGCGTTCTTGAAGGTGAACACCGTGATCGGCGCCTGCTTCATGTTGCCCTTGTCGTCGTACGAATAGGTCGCGGCCACGCCCTTGTAGGTGTCCTTGTAGAGCTGCGCGCCCACCTTGTCGGGGTCGATCGAGTTGGCCTTCTTCATCGATTCGCCGATGAACAGCACCTGGTCGTAGTACGAGGCGGCGTATGCATCCGCATCGGCGTTGAAGCGCTTCTTGAACTTCTCCTTGAAAGCCGGGCCGCTCTGCGCCTTCTCGAGGATCGAGCCGCCCTGCGCGCAGTACACGAGGTCGTTGACCGCATCGCCGCCGAGCTTGCCGGTGGCCGGGCTGCAGACGGTGTCGCCGCCCAGGAGCTTGCCGGGCACGGCGAGCTGCTTCATCTGGCGCGCCATCGGCGCAGCCTGCGGCGCATAGCCGCCGAAGAAGATGGCCTCGGGCGCCTTGGCCTTCATGTTGGTCAGGATGGCGGTGAAGTCCACGGCCTTGTCGGTGGTGAATTCCTTGCCGACCACGGTGAGGCCCTGCTTCAGCGCTTCCTTGGTGAACTCTTCGGCGAGGCCCTGGCCGAAGGCGGTGCGGTCGTCGATCACGCCGACCTTCTTGACCTTCAGCTCCTTGGCTGCGTACACGGCCATGCTGGAGCCGATCTGGTTGTCGCTCGCGATGATGCGATACAGGTTCTTGTAGCCGCCCTGCGTGACCTTCGGGTTGGTGCCCACGGTCGAGACCATGGTGCCGCCGTCGCTGTAGATGCGCGAGGCCGGAATCGCCACGCCCGAGCAGTACGGGCCCATGACGAACTTGACGCCGTCGTCCACGAACTTCTGCGCCACGCTCACGCCGGTCTTGGCGTCGCACTGGTCGTCTTCGGAGACCAGCTCGAACTTCAGCGTCTTGCCGCCGACGCTGAGCTTCTTGGCGTTGAGCTCCTCGATCGCGAGGCGCACGCCGTTTTCATTGTCCTTGCCCGCGAACGCGTTGGGACCCGAGAGGGGACCGCTGTGGCCGATCTTGACGACCTGCTCCTGCGCACTGGCCTGGCCTGCGACAGCGAGCGCCACGAGACCGATGAATGGAACCATGCTTGCTTTTGTCTTCATGCTTCTTCCTAGGTTGGGACAATGAAAGGGCGGTTATTACACAACCGATTGGTACTGCGCCGGCCGGGTCGCCAGTGCCTTCTTCACGATGTTCTCGATGAAGGCGCGCTCCTCGCCGATGAGCGGCAGGCGCGGGCGGCGCATGTGCTCGGTGCCCACGCCGACCAGCAGGTCGATGAGCTTGAGGTTCTGCACCAGCTTGGTCGATACATCGAGGTGCAGCATCGGCGTCATCCACTGGTAGAGCTTGAGCGCCTCGGCGAACTTGCCGGCCTTCATCAGGTCGTAGAGCGCCACGGTCTCGCGCGGGAATGCGCAGCCAACACCCGCGAGCAGACCATCGCAGCCGAGCGCCAGGCCTTCATAGGCGAGGTCGTCCACGCCCAGGAACAGCTGGTAGCGGTCGCCCACCGTGTTGCGCAGGTCGGTGATGCGGCGGATGTTGTCGGTGCTCTCCTTGATGGCGGCGATCCACTCGCAATCGGCCAGCTCGACCATGTGCTCGGGCTTGAGGTCCACGCGGTAGGCCACCGGGTTGTTGTAGACCATGATGGGTTTCTGCGCGGCGTTGGCGATGGTGCGCACGTTGAGCATCGCTTCGCGCGCGTCGGCCACGTAGATCACCGAGGGCATCACCATGAAGCCGGCCACGCCGAGCTTGTTGGCGCCGTCCACGTAGCGCAGCGCTTCGCGGGTGCTGGTTTCCGACACGTTGGCCAGCACCGGGATGCGGCCGTCGGCGGCTTCGAGGGCGATCTTGGCGACCTGGAGCTTTTCTTCGAGCGTCAGCGTGCTGGCTTCGCCAAGCGAGCCGCAGGTGACGAGGCCGTGGATGCCATTGCGGATCTGGAAGTCGATGTGGCGCGCGGTGCCCTCGGCATCGATGCTTTCGTCGGCGTGGAACTTGGTGGTGATGGCGGGAAAGATGCCTTGCCAGCGGGGATTGCTCACGGGTTTGCTCCTGGAGATGACGGTGGGAAAGGTCCGCACTTTAAATATATTAAGGATATATCGTCAAGATGCGCGTGGAGCAAGCGCTCTTCCGCAGCGGGTGGGTTGTGTGGTATCGCCGGGCGGCCGGTGAGCCGCCAGCGCTGCTTCTACTTGCGGCCGTCGGCCGGGCGCAGCACGCCTTTGCGGAGCGTGACCGGCTTGCCGATCGGCGGCGCGGTCTTCGTCTCGACCATGCGCAGCGAGCCGTTGTCCATGCGCACCGCGACCTCGTAGACCGTGACGGTGCGCACGTGCTTTTCGACCTCGTTGCCCGCGAAGCCGCCACCCACCGCACCCAGCACGGTGGTCGCGACACGGCCGTTGCCGTGGCCGAACTGGTTGCCGACCAGCCCACCCACCACGCCGCCGGCCACGGCGCCCACGCCCGTGGTGTTCTGCGCGCGCTTTTGCACCGGACGCACCGATTCGACGTGGCCGCAAACGGCGCAGGAGGGCGGAGCCGGTGCGGCAGGTGCCGCAGCAGTGACCGGGGCGGCGCCAGGGCCTGGCGACGGCACAGGTGCAGCAGCCATCACCTGCGGCGCCGTGCCCGCAGCCACCGGCGGCGCGGCCGGCGCCGGTGCCGGCGGCATCGCTTCAGGCTTGAAGTCGTCCGGCGCTGTAGGCGATCCCACGGGCGCGGTGGACAAGGCCGCAACGGCCGATGGCGGCGCGCCCGCATCCTGCCGATGCAGCAACACGCCGCCGAGCGCCGCGACGGCCACGGCCAACGCGCCGATCACGGCCCACAGGACCTTCGGTGACCTGGTCGGAGGTACGCCCGAAGGCAGGTTGGGTGGCGAAGTCGAATCCATGAAAAGTCTCCCGGCCGTCCGGGACGGACGCCCCGGCACTCATCGAGGAGCATGAGCGCGGCGGGCGCGTTGTCAATTGACCGGCGTCCTACACGCGGCGCCGAGTGCCAGACCCGCCGGCTCAGTCGATCTTCGCCCCCGAAGCCTTCACCACCATCCCCATCGCATCCCAATCCGCGCGCAGCAGCTTCTGGAACTCCTCCGCGCTCTGGCTGCGCGGCTCCACCCCCAGCCGCTTGAAGCGCTCCTGGATCGCCGGATCGGCCAGCACCTTGTTGGCCGCGGCGTTGATCCGCTCGACCTCGGCCTTGGGCGTGCCGGCCGGCGCGAGCAGCCCGATCCACGAATCGAAGGCGTAGCCCGGCAGGCCGCTCTCGGCCACGGTCGGCAGCTTGGGCAGGAAGGGGCTGCGCGACTGGCCGGTGGAGGCGAGCAGCTTCATGCGTGCGTCGTCCTGGAAACCCATCACGCCGATGCTCGAGGAGATGACCGCCTGCACCCGGCCCGCGAGCACTTCGTTGACGGCCTCGCCGGTGGACTTGGTCGGGATATGCGTCATCTGCAGGCCGGCCTTCGCGAGGAACGACGCCATCGCCAGGTGCGTGGCGCTGCCGTTGCCCGCCGAGGCGTAGTTGTACTTGCCCGGGTTGGCCTTCACTTCCTTGATGAAGTCCGCCGTGGTCGACACGTTCATGCCGCTCGCCACCGCCAGCACGTAGCCCGCGTTGCCCACGTTGGCAACGCCGACGAAATCCTTCAGCGGGTCGTAGGACAGCTTGCTGTACAGGAAGGCCGCGATGTTGTGGCTCGCGGCCGCGAGCACCAGCGTGTTGCCGTCGGCGGGCGCGCGCGCCACGATGGCCGCGCCCACGGTGCCGCCCGCGCCCGCTCGGTTCTCGACGATGGCGCTGCCGTTGAGCGCCGCGCCCAGCTCGTTGTTGAAGGCGCGCGCCACCGTGTCCTGCACGGCGCCGGTGCCGAAGGGCACGATGATGTGGATCACGCGCTGCTGCGCATGGGCAGCGCCGAAGCTGCAGAGGGCCATGGCGGCTGCAGCCGCAGCCAGCGAACGTCGGGTGAACAGGGTGGAAGTCATCGAGGTGGCCGCTTTCATCATCAACAGGGAAAAACTCAGGTGCCCGACGGCAGCCAGCGCTGCACCAGCTTCACGAAATAGCTGGCACCGATCGGAATGATCTCGTCGTTGAAATCGAACGAGGTGTTGTGAATGATGCAAGGGCCGGGCCCGTGGCCGTCGAGCCGGTGGTCGCCGTCGCCATTGCCGAGGAACGCATAGCAGCCGGGCCGCGCGAGCAGCATGTGCGCGAAGTCCTCGGCGCCCATCACGGCGGGGAAATCGTCGGTGACCATGTCGTCGCCCACCACCTCGCGCATCACGCCGGCGGCAAAGCGCGCCTCGGCCGGATGGTTCACCGTCGGCGGCGAGGAACGGTTGAAGTACACCTCGGCCGTGCAGCCATGCGCCGCCGCCACGCCTGCCGCCACTTCGCGCAGCCGCGCCTCGAGCTTGTCGATGGCCTCGATGGAGAAGGTGCGGATCGTGCCGCCGACCGTCGCCACGTCGGGAATCACATTGGGCGCATCCGAGCCCTGCAGTTGCGTGACCGCAAGCAGTGCGCGCTCGGTGCTGGGAATGGTGCGCGCCACGATGGTCTGCAATTGCTGCGCGAGCGTGACCACCGCAGCCACCGGGTCGATGCCCGTGTGCGGCATCGAGGCGTGCGTGCCGCGCCCGTGCACGGTGATCTTGTAGGTGTTGCTCGACGCCATCAGCGCACCTTCGTTGAGCGCGAAGCGGCCCACGTCGCCGACCGGAAAGTTGTGCAGCCCGAAAACCGCATCGCAGGGAAAGCGCTCGAAGAGCCCCTCGTCGATCATCTTCTTGGCGCCGGCCTTGCCCATCTCCTCGGCGGGCTGGAAGATGAAATGCACGGTGCCGTCGAAATCGTCTGGCCCTTGTTGCGACAGGTGCCAGGCGGCGGCCAGCAGCATGGTCGTGTGGCCGTCGTGGCCGCAGGCGTGCATGCGGCCGGGGTTCGTCGACTTGTGGGCGAAGTCGTTGGCTTCGTGCAGCGGCAACGCGTCCATGTCGGCGCGCAGGCCGATGGTGCGGCTGCCCGTGCCCTTGCGCAGCACGCCGACGAGGCCTGTGCCCGCGATGCCGCGGTGCACCTCGATGCCCCATCCGGTCAGCAGGTTGGCGACCTTCTCGGAGGTGCGGTGTTCTTCGAAGCCCAGCTCGGGGTGGGCGTGGATGTCGCGTCGGATGTCTACGAAGCGGGCGGCGTGGCTGGCGAAAGCGTCGACGAGGTTCATGGCGGGTGGGGGCTGCGGGAGAGTCGTTCGAAGCGAACGATTCTGGCGCAGCCGCCCGCCGGGCGCACGCTGGTTTGCGCTTGGTCTGCGGACGAATCAGCCCAGCCGGCCTTCCTGCCGCAGCTTCGTGCCGATGCGCCGGATCTCCGCCTCGCCCTGGTCCAGCGTCGCGCGGCTCGTGTGCACCGAGTAGTGGCCCATCACGAGGTCGTGCGGATGCTTCACCGCCGAGCCCAGCACGAACGAGGTGTCGCCGCGCGCCGTGAAATCGATGGCCTCGCCGGACTCCTCGAACACCGCGAGTTCGCCAGTGTCGATGGGCCCGCCTGCATCGAGCCGACCCGCATTGACCGCAACCCAGCCGACCGTGTGGCCGGCGGGCGGCGTGTAGCGCCAGTGCTCGCCGTCCTTGAGCTGCACCGCCAGGTAGTTCATCGGTGCGGGTGCCGGAATGGCGCTCTGCGCCGCGCCGTAACGGCCGAGCAGCACACGCGCCGGGCCCTCCTGCGGCACCTGCGAAGGCGCGAGGTAGAAGCTTTGCGCAGGCGCGTTCTCTTCCGAAGCCGGCAGCGCCACCCAGAGCTGGAAGCCGCGCACGCGCTTCACGCCCGGTGCGGGCGCGCCGGTGTGCCACACGCCGTTGCCCGCGCGCATCCACTCGACGCCGCCGCCGCGCAGCACGCCCTGTTCGCCGGTCGTGTCTTCGTAGAGCGTGTCGCCTTCGATGAGCCAGGTCAGCGTAGCGATGCCCGAATGCGGGTGCATGCCGAAGCCCTTGTGGCCACCGCCGACATCGAAGCCGAAGAGGTCCAGGAACACGAAGGGTTTCAGGAACTCGCCCAGGTCGCCCGGGCTCATGAGCCGCGTGATCGGCCCGTGCTGCGCGCCGCGCGTGCGATAGACGATGGTGCGCGCCTCGGTCGAGACGGCGACTTCGACTGCGGTGGTCATGCGGCCTCCCTCGCGGTCCTCAGCGCTTTGGTCCACCACGCGAGGTCGTCCAGCATGCCGGTGGCGGCCTGCGCGAGGTGCGGGAAGTCGCCGAAGCTCTTGCCCTGCTGCCAGATGCCCAGGAACTCGACCATGCCGATGTGCACGGCGTTGCGCACGGGCGCCATCTGCATCTCGACCGCGACCAGCCGCAGCTGTTCCACCGCGCGCGCCGCGCCCACGCCGCCGTAGCCCACGAAGCCGATCGGCTTGCGGATGAATTCCTTGTAGGCCCAGTCGATCGCGTTCTTGAGCACTGCGCTCGGCCCGTGGTTGTATTCGGGCGTGACGATGACCAGGCCGTCGAAGGTGGCGAGCTTGGCCTGCCAGCGCTGTGCGGCCTCGTTCTTCACCGGACCCCAGGCAGGCGCACCGGCTTCGTTGAAAAAGGGCAGCGGATGGTCGCGCAGGTCGACCAGCTCGAAGGCGAGGTCGGTGCGCTGCTTGGCGATCTCGTGGATCCACTGCGCGGGTTTCTCGCCGAAGCGGCCTTCGCGGGTCGAGGCGATGACGATGCCTACGAGAGGTTTTTGCTGTGAGGTCATGGGGTACTTGCTCCTGAATGGGGTTGGGAAGAAAGAGGGATCAGGCCGTCGTGGCTGCCAGCCGCGGCAAGGGCCGCAGCCGCCACGCCACGAAGGCCGAGAGCAGCGCGAGGACGATGGCCGGCGCGGGGTTGCCACCGATCAGCACGAGATGCGTGGCCACGGCGCAGGCCATGGTCACGGCCAAGAGCAGGCCGCCGAAGAAGCCGCTCGCCGGCACGAGCAGCAGCAACGCGCCGCCGACCTCGACCACGCCCGTCACATAGCGGAACCACTGGCCGAAGCCGATGGCATCGAACACCTGGACCATCTGCGGCACGCCGGCCAGCTTGGCGGCGCCGGCCGCGCCGAAAGCCAGCGCCAGGAGGATGCGAACGCCCCAGACGATGCGGCGCTGGAGGGGAGAAAGAGAGGATGAGGAAGTCATGGGTGCAAGGTTAGGGTCGCACCCATTGATCGACTAGACGGTAGAGTCGTATTGCACTCGTCCATTTATCGAAGGAATCATCCCATGCTCGACCTCAACGACATCGCCATGTTCGTGCAGGTGGTCCGCCACGGCAGCTTTGCCGAAGCCGCCCGGCGGCTCGGCCTGCCGCCCAACACCGTGAGCCGGCGCATCCAGCAACTCGAGGCGCAGTTGGGCACGCGGCTGATGCAGCGTTCGACCCGCAAGTTGACGCTCACGAGCGCGGGCCAGGCCTTTCACGAGCGCTGCGCGGGGGCGGTCGATGGGCTGGTCGACGCTGGGCAGGCGCTGATCACCGGCAGCCAGGAACCCAGCGGGCTCGTGCGCGTGGCGGCGACGGCGGATTTCTTCGATTTCTTTCCGATGGAGTGGGTGGCGGACTTTTTGGCAGCAAATCCGCTGGTGCGCGTCGATTTCGTGCTGAGCGACGCGAAGGCCGACCTGATCGCCGATCAGATCGACGTGGCGTTTCGCGGCGGGGCGCTGCCCGATTCAGGCTATGTCGGCCGCAAGTTGCTGGGGCCGCGCACGGACGGGATGGTGGCGAGCCCCGCGTACATCGCCGCGCGCGGGGCGCCTGCGACGCTGCAGGATCTGGCGGATCACGACTGCGTGACGGCGGCCCATCCGAGCGGGCGGGCGACCTGGCGGGTGGTCGGGCCGGATGGGGTGGAGGAGGAAGTGCAGGTCACCGGGCGCTTCAGCGGGAACACGGCGCAGGCGTTGCGGAGGGCCGCGGTGGCGGGGCTTGGCATCGCGCTGCTGCCGCCGTCGATGGGCCGGCTGGATGTGGAGGCGGGGCGGCTGGTGCCGGTGCTGCCGCAGTACCAGCGCACGGGGCAAGGGTTGAGCGTGCTGTACCCGAGCCGCAAGCACTTGCCGCTGGCGGTGTCGGCGTTCATCGGGATGGTGATGGAGAAGCTGAGTACGGTGGAGACGCTGCCGGAGGCGTTCAAGTCGTGGAAAGCCTAGCTTCGACGGTGAATCGGTTTCCACAGAAAATGCCCGCATGAAAATCGAAAAAGACACCGTCGTCACCATCAAGTACAAAGTCTCCGACGCCCAGGGCAAGCTCATCGAAGCCAGCCCCGAGCCGATGGCCTACCTGCATGGCGGCTACGAGAACACCCTGCCCAAGATCGAGGAAGCGCTCGATGGCAAGGAAAAGGGCTTCCAGACCGTTCTGAACCTCGCTCCCGAAGACGCCTTCGGCCAGCGCGACGAGGCGCTGGTGCGCACCATCCCCAAGACCGAATTTCCGCCGGGCGTGAAGGTGGGCGGGCAGCTTCAGGGCCGGCTCGACGATGGCACCGAGCACGTCTTCACCGTGACCAAGATCAAGGGCCCGGTCGTGCTGCTCGACGGCAACCATCCGTGGGCCGGCAAGGCGCTGAAGTTCAGCCTGCAGGTGACGGACGTGCGCGCGGCGCTGCCGGTGGAAATCGAGCACCGGCATGTGCATGGTGCGCACGGACACCATCACTGATCGGTCTTTCGCGTCAGCGGGCGCGCGCCGCCTTGGTCCAGAACCTCGGCGCCTCTTCGATCCCCCCCAGCGCCTTGCGGCACGCCTTCGCATGAACCGCATGCCTCGCGCTGAACCAGCCGACCGCAAACCACGCGCGCCCATCGCGCGCCGTGGCTTCGCGGTAGAGCGCGAGCGCGACGGCTTCGTCGTTGAATTCGCCCAGTGCGTCCTGCGCGGGGCGCAGGTGCTTCAGGTAGCGCTCGGCGGCTGACGACGACGACTTTCCCTCCGCATCGGCGAACAGCGGCGCGACGAACTCGGCGAGGTAGCGCAGGCGCTTGAGCCGCTTGCGCACGCGGTGCTGGCTTTCGGTGTCGAGCGACTCGAAGCGCTTGCCGTCGCGCACCGCCTGTTTGTGCAGGTGCTGCAGGCGCTTGCGCAGGAAACGGCGGGCGTCACTGAGGCTCATCGGGGTCGGCGCCGGAGGGGTTTCGTCGGCCGCTTCGGCGTCGGTGGCCTTCGGCGCGGCTTCCGGTTGCGGCGCTGTCGCGGTGAATCCGATCAGCGAAACCAGCACCGACTGGAACGCCGGCGCACGCACGACTTCGCCGGACGACCGCACATCGACTGCCGCATCGTCATCGCCCGCCAGCGGATCGAACTCCGGCGCCCCCGCTTCGCGCAGTTGCGGCTGCGCCAGCTTCACCACCTGCTCGCGGTCGCGCAGGTCGCCGAGCGCGCGGAAGGCCTCGACCAGCGGCGACTCCCATGCGGCCGCGTCGAAAAGACCGGTGTTCGCATCGAGCCCCGCCAGTTCGCGCAGCGCGGTGCGCAGGCGCCGGATGCCGATGCGCAGTTGGTGGATCTGCTCTTCGTCCGTGCTGCCCGCGGCGATCTCGCTGGCGTTGGGCAGCATCTGCGCGAGGCACGACGCGACCACGGCCTGCTGGATCGCGCGGCCGTCGAGCTTGTCCTTGCCTTCGGGAAAGCGCGGCGTCTCGGCCTTCACGGCCGGCACGACTTCGACCTTCGCCAGCAGCCGCGCGCCGCGTTCGGCCTTGGACACGGTGCTGAACCACAGCCCGTGCTGCTGCGACCACCGGCGCGCAAGCGCCACGAGCCCCTGCACGTCGCCGCGCTTGAGTTCGAGCTCCAGCTCGCACACGGGCGATTCGCACTGCTCGGGCGTGCCCGCATAAGCCACGACCTTGCCGACATCGAGCGCCATCTCCACGACCGCGCCGCCGGGTCCGGTGACGCGCACGTCGCGCGTGAGCCGCACGATGTCGGTGGACTGCCGCTCGACCAGCGGCGCACCGCTCGCGGCCAGCACCTTGGCGAGGCGGTCGCCCACGGGCGTGCCCTGGTGGCGCTGCGGGTCGATGGCCGGCGATGCGGCAGCAGTGCCGAGGCCGACGTTGTGTTCCAGCCGGTGCAGCGCGTTGTCGCCCGTCGCCTTGACGGTCTGCACCCAGCGCCGTCCTTCCTTGCGCAGCCGCAGCACGATGCCCTCGGCGGCGAGCGCCTGCTCGGCGGTGTCGAAATAGCGCGCCTGCAGGCGGGTGCGCACGACGGTGCCGCGCCGCAGCGCGGCCTCGACGGCCTTCAGCCGGTCGGCCGGGATCTGAAACTTGAACTCGATTTCCATGGCGGCCATGATGCCCCGCCTTCTTCGGCCCGGACGCAATCTCCCAAGAGCCGGACCGGGCAAAAACAAAGATTCGAAAAATCATGTGGACGCCGTCCATTTTCTTTGGTATCTTTTGTGGACGGTGTACACAAGACACCGGCAAACCTCCAGATCCAACCCTTCATCGACACAGGAAACACCATGGCCAACAAGCAGATCTTCGTGAACCTCCCCGTCAAGAACCTCGAAAAGACCAAGGCGTTCTTCGCCGCGCTGGGCTACACCTTCAACGCGCAGTTCACCGACGCCAACGCCGCCTGCATGGTGATCGAGAAGGACAGCATCTTCGCGATGCTGCTGGTGGAAGACTTCTTCAAGACCTTCACGACCAAGAGCATCACCGACACCAGCACGAGCACCGAGGTGCTGGTGTGCCTCTCGTGCGAGAGCCGCGCCGAGGTCGACGCGCTGGTCGCCAAGGCGGTGGCCGCGGGCGGCACCACGCCGCGCGAACCGCAGGACTACGGCTTCATGTACGGCCACGGCTTCCAGGACATCGACGGCCACCTCTGGGAACTGATGTACATGGACCCCAACGCCGTCGTGACGCACCAGAACACCTGATGCGCTGAAGAAGAGAAGAACAGGCACGAGCGATGCCCATCGTTCCATACGCGCTCTTCACTGTTGCAGGCAAGGCCCCTACCGGAAGGCGGCGGCGCCCCGATATTCCTGGCACTGGCACGGCATCATCGGCCGAGCCCCCCATGGAAAGGAATATCGAAATGTCCGACAACAACAAGGGCCCCATCGTCCAGGTCAAGCCGCTCGGCTTTCCCTGGCAGACGATCGACCCGTTCCTGTTCTGCGTCTATCACGACGACGCCTACCCCAAGGCCAATGGGCACATGGGCCCCGAGGCTTCGCTGGCCGGCCGCCAGATCGGCCAGGACTTCAGCCGCAAGGACGGCTGGAGCATGTACCACGGCGACACGGTGCCGGGCTTTCCCTCGCACCCGCACCGCGGCTTCGAGACGGTGACCATCGTGCGCAAGGGCCTGGTCGACCACTCCGACTCGCTGGGCGCCACCGCGCGCTTCGGCGGCGGCGACGTGCAGTGGCTCACGGCCGGCAAGGGCATCGTGCATTCCGAGATGTTCCCGCTGCTCGATGCGGGCGCGCCGAATCCGCTGGAGCTGTTCCAGATCTGGCTCAACCTGCCGGCCAGGAACAAGATGGCCGAGCCGCACTTCACGATGTTCTGGTCGGACGCGATTCCGCGCTTCGCCTCGGACGATGCGAAGGGCGGCCGCACCGAGGTGGCCGTCATCGCGGGCCGGCTCGGCGACGCGGTCAACGGGCAGGACCCGATCCAGCCGCTCGCTCCGCCGCCCGCTTCATGGGCCGCACAGGCCGATGCCGACGTGGCGATCTGGACGATCAAGATGACGCCCGGCGCGCAATGGACGCTGCCGGCCACCACGGGCGAAGGCACGCGGCGGATGCTCTATTTCTTCAAGGGCGCGGCTGCGCAGATCGGCGGCGAGCGCATCGAAGGGCCGGTCGCGGTCGAGCTGCGCGCGGACGCGGCCGTCGAGCTGGTCAACGGCGACGACGAGAGCGAGTTCCTCGTGCTGCAGGGCCGCCCGATCGCCGAGCCGGTGGCGCAGTACGGCCCCTTCGTGATGAACACGCAGGCCGAGATCAGCCAGACCATGGCCGACTACCGCCGCACGCAGTTCGGCGGCTGGCCGTGGGACGACTCGGCGCCTGTGCATGACGCCAAGGCCGCGCGATTTGCGCGGCATCCGGGCGGGCGCGAGGAAGTGCCGAGCGCTTGAGAGAAGAAGACGTTCTCGATCAGAACGTCTTCAATACCTCGATGGTGGGCGCGGTCATGTTGGGGATGAACTCCGTCACGTCCACACGCGCCACGCCGCCCTGCACGAACGGATCGCGCGCCAGCACCGCCTGCAGCGCCTCGCGGTCGCCCGACCGCGCGAGGATCACGCCACCCGTGCGCGGCACCTGCCGGCCCGAGGCCACGAACAGGCCGCTCTCGTAGTGCTTCTTGAGCCACACCATGTGCGGGTCCATCAGCGCGTCGACTTCTTCGAGGGGGCGGGTGTAGGTGAGGGTGACGATGAACATGTGCAGGATGGCGGGTGAATACGGAAGCCCCGATCCTATGGCCTCGATGAGGCATCTGCACCACCAGTGTGTGACGCACTGGTAACGATGCGCGTCGCTCTAGTCGATGGCGACGCCACCTTCTTTCACCAACTTCGCGAATCTGGCCGTTTCCTCGCGGATCTGTCGCGCCATGTCGTCGGGCGAGCCACCCAGCGGCTCGGCGCCGATCGCCTGCATGCGTTGCGCGAAATCGGGCGACTTGATGATCTTCACCATCTCGGCGTTGAGCCGCGCCACTACATCCTTCGGCGTCGCGGCCGGCGCGAGCACGCCGAACCAGGTGCCGATGTCGAAGCCCTTGAGACCCGCCTCCTCGAGCGTGGGCACGTCGGGCAACACCGACGAGCGGCGCGCCGTGGTCACGGCCAGCGCGCGCAGCTTGCCGCCCTTGATGTGCTGCAGCACCGGCGTGATGGTGTCGAAGGACATTGCCACCTGTCCGCCGAGCAGGTCGGTGGTGAGCGGGCCGCTGCCCTTGTAGGGCACGTGCAGCAGCGTGGTGCCGGTGCTGGCCTGGAACTGCGTGCCGATCAGGTGCTGCGCGGTACCGTTGCCGTTCGAGCCGTAGGCCAGCTTGTCGGGCGCGGCCTTGGCGAGCGCGACCAGTTCGGCCACGTTCTTCGCGGGCGTGTGGGCCGGATTGACGACCAGCACGTTGGGCACCATCGCCACGACGGTGATGGGTGCCAGGTCCTTCTGGAAGTCGTAGGGCAGCTTCTTGTAGACGCTGGTCGCGATGGTGTGATGCACCGCGCCCATCAGCAGCGTGTAGCCGTCGGGCTTGGCCTTGGCGACGTAGTCGGCACCGAGCGTGGCGCCCGCGCCGGGCTTGCTCTCGACCACCACGGGCTGGCCGAGCGCCTGCGAGAGCTTGTCGGCCAGCGCGCGCGCCAGCACGTCGGTGGTGCCGCCCGCAGGAAACGGCACGACCAGGCTGATCGGCCGCGCGGGCCATGCGGCCGGTTGCGCGAAGGCCAGCGCAGCGACCCCGAGGCCGAGCGCCATCGCGCCGGCCTGCAGCATCGTGCGACGGCGACGCGCACGCTTGTTGAAAGTGAAAGCTGTCATGGTCTTGTCTCCGGCTCGTTGTGGTCGTGACGTCCGCGCGCATCGAGGCGCGCTGTGACTGCGGTGAAAAAGTCAGGCCGCGAGGCGCTCCCGCACACCGGCGATGTGTTCGCACACGGCGCGCGTCACCTGTTCGGTGGTCGCGCTGCCGCCGAGGTCGCGCGTGTGCAGCGAAGCGTTGGCGGTGACGTGCTCGACCGCGTCCATCACGCGGCGCGCCGCCTCCGCCTCGCCGAGGTGCTCGAGCAGCATCACGACCGACCAGAAGGTGCCGACCGGATTGGCCAGCCCCTTGCCCATGATGTCGAAGGCCGAGCCGTGGATGGGCTCGAACATCGAGGGATAGCGGCGCTCCGGGTCGATGTTGCCGGTGGGCGCGATGCCCAGGCTGCCGGCCAGCGCGGCCGCGAGGTCGCTGAGGATGTCGGCGTGCAGGTTGGTCGCGACGATGGTGTCGAGGGAGGCGGGCCGGTTGACCATGCGCGCGGTGCAGGCGTCGACCAGTTCCTTGTCCCAGGTCACGTCGGGGAACTCCTTCGAGATCTGCAGCGCGATCTCGTCCCACATCACCATCGCATGCCGTTGCGCGTTGCTCTTGGTGACCACGGTGAGCAGCTTGCGCGGCCGCGAGCGGGCGAGCTTGAAAGCGAACCGCATGATCCGTTCGACGCCCGCGCGGGTCATCATGCTCACGTCGGTCGCGGCCTCGATCGGATGGCCCTGGTGCACGCGGCCGCCGACGCCGGCGTACTCGCCCTCGGAGTTCTCGCGCACGATCACCCAGTCGAGCTGGCCCGGCGCGCAGCGCTTGAGCGGACCGTCGATGCCCGGCAGGATGCGCGTGGGCCGCACGTTGGCGTACTGGTCGAAGCCCTGGCAGATCTTTAGGCGCAGGCCCCAGAGCGTGATGTGGTCAGGGATGTGCGGATCGCCCGCGGAGCCGAAGAGGATGGCGTCCTTTCCGCGGAGGGCCTCGAGGCCGTCGGCCGGCATCATTTCGCCGTGCGCGCGGTACCAGTCGCCGCCCCAGCCGAAGTCCTCGAACGCGAAGTGCAGCGCGCCGCCGGAGGCCGCGGCCAGCGCCTCCATCACTTCACGCCCGGCCGGGATCACTTCCTTGCCGATGCCGTCGCCGGGAATGGTGGCAATGCTGTAGCTGCTCATCGATGTTCGTCCTTCAATGGAATGCTTCTGGGAGCTGCCACTGTAGGATTCGATGCGCCGAACGATTCACGCTCGAAGTGAATCCATCCTTAACCTCAGTTCAACAATCGGATCGCCCATGGTTTCTCCGATCCAGCCTGCCGAACTCGGCTTCTTCTCCACGCTCGCGGCCTGCGGCAGCCTGAGCGCCGCGGCGCGCGAACTGGGCATCAGCACACCGGCCGTGAGCAAGCGGCTCGCGCAGATGGAAGCGCGCATCGGCGTCACGCTGATGAACCGCACCACGCGGCGCATGAGCCTCACGCCGGAAGGCGAGCTCTATGTGGAACATGCGCGCGGCATCCTCGGCGCGATCGACGACATGGCGCAGTTGCTGGGCGAAGCGAAGGCGGAGCCGCGCGGTTTGCTGCGCGTGAACGCCACGCTGGGCTTCGGGCGCAGCCACGTGGCGCCGTTGATCTCGAAGTTCGCGCGCAAGCACCCGGAGGTCGAGGTGCAGCTGCAGCTCTCGGTGAACCCACCACCGCTCACGGACGATGCCTTCGATGTCTGCATCCGTTTCGGTGCACCGCCCGAGTCGCGCGTGATCGCGCGGCGCATCGCATCGAACCGGCGCCTGCTGTGCGCCTCGCCCGCCTACCTTGCGCGCGCCGGCCAGCCCAAGGTGCCCAACGACCTCGCGCGCCACCGCTGCATCGGCATCCGCCAGGGCGACGAGGCCTACGGCGTGTGGCGCCTGAGCTCGGGCCGCGGCGCCGCACAGCACACCGAGGCGATCAAGACGCGCGGCGCGCTCAGCACCAACGACGGCGAGATCGCGGTCAACTGGGCGCTCGACGGCCACGGCATCCTGATGCGCGCCGAATGGGACATCGCGCGGTACCTGCGCAGCGGCCGGCTGGTGCAGGTGCTGGCCAACTACCGCACGCCCGATGCCGACATCTACGCGGTGTACCCCCAACGTCATCAGCTGTCGGCGCGCGTGAGAGCTTTCGTTGACTTCATCGCGGCCGCGCTCGAAAACGGCAGCATCCGGTGACACCTGCAAAGGGACTTCGGCGACCCAGATCGGCGGCTTTCTGCTACCGTATTTTTCATCGCTGACAGCTCACCGGAGAACCGCCCATGCCGCTTCGCCCGCCACCGATCCTGCCGCCCAGCTTCGTACCGCCGTACCTGCTGGACCGGCTCGCGGCGCACGCCGATGCGTCCGTCAGTGCGCGCGCGGCCAACACGTTGATGATCGATCGCGAACACCGCGGGCTGCGCGAATTTCTCGCGCCCCAGGTGTCGTCGAGCCCCGCGCCGCAGTACGCAAAACGCAGTTCGCCCGAACGCAAGATCCATGACGCGGGCAACGCCACGCAACTGCCCGGCAAGCTGATCCGCGCCGAGGGCCAAGCCGCAAGCAAGGACCTCGCGGTCGACGAGGCCTACGACGCCCTGGGTGCCACCTGGCGCCTGTACCACGACATCTACGAGCGCAACTCCATCGACGGCGCGGGCATGTCGCTCACAGGCAGCGTGCACTACGGCAACGACTACGACAACGCCTTCTGGAACGGCACGCAGATGGTGTTCGGCGATGGCGACGGCGAGGTCTTCAACCGCTTCACCATCGCCGTGGACATCATCGGCCACGAGCTCACGCACGGCGTGATCGATCACGAGTCCGGACTGGTCTATCAAGGCCAGTCGGGCGCGCTCAACGAATCGATCTGCGACGTGTTCGGCGCGCTCGTCAAGCAGCACGTGCTCAAGCAGACGGCGCAACAGGCCGACTGGCTGGTGGGCGCCGGGCTCTTCATGGAAACGGTGAAGGCGCGCGCCCTGCGCTCGATGGCCGAGCCCGGCACCGCCTACGACGATCCGGTGCTCGGCAAGGACCCGCAGCCCGCGCACATGAAAGACATCGTCGTCACGCGGCAGGACAATGGCGGCGTGCACATCAATTCCGGCATTCCCAACCGCGCCTTCTACCTGGCCGCGACCGCCATCGACGGTCCGGCGTGGGAGACGGCCGGACGCATCTGGTACGACACCGTGTGCGACCGCCGGTTGAAGCAGGATGCGGATTTCGCCGCCTTCGCCGAACTGACCGTGAGCGCCGCCGCCAGGCGCTTCAGCCCCGGCAGCGCGGCGCACAAGGCGGTCATCGCCGCATGGAACACCGTGGGAGTCACCGCATCATGATTCACCTGCCGCCCCTGAACGACGCCACCATCGTGCGCGTGACGCGCGAAGGCGGCATCGCCTACTTGCCTGGCCTCGCACGGCCGCGCAGCTTCCAGCTGGGCGACTGCACCGAGGAACTGCGCCAGCAGATCGACGACGCGCTGCAAAGCGCCGCGCCGCATGCCGAGGAGAGCAGCGCCGCGTCGCCGGGCGGCGACCAGCGCATCTACCGCGTGGAGGTGGTGATGGAGAACACGGCCACCGCCAGCTCGGTCAGCTTCGACGTGCCCGAGACCGAGGCGCCCGCGGCGCTGGTGCATCTCTGGAAGGATGCGGGCAAGCGGCGCTGATCTTCAGCCTTTGCCCAGGATCACCGAGCCGATCAGCCACACGTTCGCCGCGCCGATCACACCGAACAGGCCCCAGGCCAGCAGCTTCACCACCGGACCGTTGGCAAAGCCGCCCATCATGTCGCGGCTGCTCGTGAAGCGGATCAACGGCCACATCGCGAACGGCAGTTGGAAGCTCAGCACCACCTGGCTCAGCACCAGCATCTTGCCCACGCCGCCATCGCCGAACCACCACACGCCGAGGAACGCCGGCCCCAGCGCAAGCGCGCGCGTGAGGAGGCGCCGCTGCCAGCAGGGGATCTTCAGGTCGAGAAAACCTTCCATGATGATCTGGCCCGCGATGGTGCCGGTGAAGGTCGAGCTCTGCCCCGAGGCCAGCAGCGCAATGCCGAACAGCGTGGCCGCGAACGCGCTGCCGACGATGGGCTCGATGAGCCGGTAGGCGTCATCGATCTCGGTCACGTCCTGGTGGCCGGTGGCGTGGAAGGCGCTGGCCGCGAGCACCATGATGGCCGCGTTGACCAGCAGCGCGAGCGACAGCGACACCACCGCATCGAGCGTGCAGAAGCGCACCGCCTCGCGGCGCGCCGCATCGGTGTCGGCGATGAGCCGCGTCTGCACGATGGACGAGTGCAGGTACAGGTTGTGCGGCATCACCGTGGCGCCGACCACGCCGATCGCGAGATAGAGCGCGCCAGGCTGCTGCAGCCGCTCGAAGCTCGGCGCAAAGCCCATCGCCACGCCGAACCAGTTGGGCGGCGCCATCGCGAGCTCGACCACGAAGCAGCCCGCGATGGTGCCGACCAGCCCGAGCACGATGGCCTCCACGCGCCGGAAGCCCGCGCCCTGCAGGCCCAGCACGAGCAGCGTGTCGAAGGCGGTGATGGCGATGCCGACCGGGATCGAGACGCCGAACAGCAGGTGCAATGCGAGCGCGCTGCCCAGTACTTCGGCGAGGTCGCAGGCCACGATGGCCAGCTCGGCGCCGAGCCAGAGGAAGCGGTTCACGCGCGGCGAATAGTGCTCGCGGCAGGCGCGCGCCAGGTCTTTCTGCGCGACCAGCCCGAGCCGCACGCACAGCGTCTGCAGCAGCATCGCCGCGAGGCTCGCGAGCAGCACCACGAAGAGCAGGCCGTAGCCGAAGCGCGAGCCCGCCTCGATGTCGGTTGCCCAGTTGCCCGGGTCCATGTAGCCCACCGACACCAGCAGGCCCGGGCCTGCGTAGCGCAGCAGTTTCTTGCCGAAGGGCAGGTCCTGCGGGACCGCCACGCTGCCCTTGACTTCGGACGGGCAGAAGGGCGCGGTGGCCGTACGGGGGAGCGGGAAGAACATGCGCGCGATGATAGGGTGGCGCATCGGGTCTCGCACGGGACCTATACCAAGGTAGCGGATCTTTTAGATTCGACGTTCCCATCCCATCACGTCAAACCACACAGGAGTTCATTCCAATGATTCACGTAGTCGCTGTCCTCACCGCCAAGCCAGGCCAACGCGCCAAACTGCTCGAAGCCTTCGCCGCCAATCGCGCGGCCGTGCTGGCCGAAGAGGGCTGCATCGAGTACGGCGCGACGATCGATGCGCAAGGCGTTCCCACCTCGAAGGCGAGCTTCGGCCCCGACACCTTCGTGGTGATCGAGAAGTGGGAAACGCTCGCGCACCTGCAGGCGCACGCCGTCGCACCGCACATGAAGGCCCACGGGGAGAAGACCAAGGAGCTGGTCGAGAGCAAGCTGATCCACGTGCTCGAACCCGTCTGAGGTTCTTCCCTTAAGGAGCTTCGCGCGCGGCGCGGGGCGTGCTACCTTCGCGCCGGGGAGCAGACATCTCGGACGAGGGGACTCGAGACATGGCGATCGTTTTCAGACCGCATGGTTTGCGCCTGCACGCTTTCGCAGCCAGGCTCGGCGCACTGGCCGCACTGCTGCTCGCCACCGGTTGCGCACAACTGGGCGCACCGCCCTACGCCGCCGACTACGAGGCGCTCGACCGCCTCGAGGCGAACAACCCCGGCAAGGTGGCGGTCGCCAAGGTGCAGCCCACCGACCCCAACGACAAGATCAACACCCTGAGCCTGCGCCGCGCCAGGCTGGTGTCGCCCAGCGGCACCTTCGCGCAGTACCTCGAAGACGCGCTGATGCGCGACCTGAGCGAGATCGCGGTCTACGACCCGAAGGCGCCGACCCGCATCGCGGCGCGCATCGTCGTCAACGAACTCGACCTCGGCGTGATCAACGGCACCGGCCGCATGGACGTAGAGGTCACCGTCACGCGCGATGCGGCGCAGAAGCTGAAGAAGACCTACCGCGGCGAGATCGCCTTCGACTCGAGCTACGCGAACATCGTGGCCGTGCCCGCCGGGCAGGCGGCCTACCCGAGGCTGGTGCGCGCGCTGCTGCGGCAGGTGTATGCCGATCCGCAATTCGTTGCGGCCATTGCGTCGTCTGCACCATAGGACCGGAGAAGCCCCATGACGTTTCCGCTTTCTTCTCCGATGCACCGGCTCGCCGCCGCGCTGGCAACCGCCGCACTGCTGGCCGGCTGCTCCCATCCGATCACGATGATCACGGAGACCGCGCCGCCGCGGTCCGTCGCCCATCTCATCCCGAAGAAGGTCGCCTATGTGATGACCGATGCACAGCGCGACCTGCAGGTCACGACCGCCGGCGGCAGCGGTGACCGGGTGAGCTACTACCCGTACCGCGACCTGGAGAAGTCCATTCGCGATGCGCTGCGCGGGGTCTACCGCAACGTGATCGTCGTGCGCACCGCCACCGACGCAAAGGCGAACGAGGCGGCGGGCGTGTCGCTGGTGTTCACGCCGCAGATCAAGACCGATTCGAGTTCATCGTCGTGGGTTACCTGGCCGCCCACCGCATTCACCGCCGAGGTGACGTGCGTGGTGACGGACACGTCAGGCGTCGAGGTCACGCGTGTGCGTGCGGTCGGCAATGGCACGGCGGAGTTCGGGGAGTTCAATGGCGACTACGGCCTGGCCGCGCGGCGAGCGGCCAGGCAGATGACTTCGCAGTTGAGCAGCGAGATCCGCAGGAACGAGAAGCTGCAGTGAGCAGGGTGTCGCCGAACCGGCGAGCCCCATGAAAAAACGCGCCCTAGGGCGCGTTTTTCATTGAAGCCGCGAAGCCTTACTTCGACACGACCTTCACCATCTCCAGGCACTTGTTCGAGTAGCCCCATTCGTTGTCGTACCAGCTCACGAGCTTCACGAAGGTGCTGTCCAGCGCGATGCCGGCTTCGGCGTCGAAGATCGAGGTGCGCGGGTCGCCGCGGAAGTCGGTGGCCACGACCTTGTCTTCGGTGTAGCCCAGCACGCCCTTGAGCGCGCCTTCGCTCTGTGCCTTCATTTCGGCGCAGATTTCCTTGTACGAGGCTTCCTTCTCCAGCTCGACCACGAGGTCGACCACCGACACGTCGGAGGTCGGCACGCGGAAGCTCATGCCCGTGAGCTTCTTGTTGAGCTCGGGGATCACCACGCCCACGGCCTTGGCTGCGCCGGTGCTCGAGGGAATGATGTTTTCCAGGATGCCGCGGCCGCCGCGCCAGTCCTTGTTGCTCGGGCCGTCCACGGTCTTCTGCGTGGCGGTGGCAGCGTGCACGGTGGTCATCAGGCCGCGCTTGATGCCCCACTTGTCGTGCAGCACCTTGGCCAGCGGGGCCAGGCAGTTGGTGGTGCAGCTGGCGTTGCTGATGATGGCTTCGCCGGCGTACTTCTTGTCGTTCACGCCGTAGACGAACATGGGGGTGTCGTCCTTCGACGGTGCCGACAGGATCACCTTCTTGGCGCCCGCGTCGATGTGCTTCTGCGCCGTTTCCTTCGTGAGGAAGAGGCCGGTCGATTCGAGCACGACGTCGGCGCCGACTTCGTTCCACTTGAGCTGCGACGGGTCGCGCTCTTGCGTGAGGCGGATCTTCTTGCCGTTGACGATCAGCGTGTTGCCTTCGACCGTGACTTCGCCCTTGAAGCGGCCATGCACCGAGTCGTACTGGAGCATGTAGGCCAGGTAGTCGGGCTCGAGCAAGTCGTTGATGGCAACGATCTCGATGTCGTTCTTGAAGTTCTGCACCGCTGCGCGCAGCACGTTGCGACCGATGCGGCCGAAGCCGTTGATACCGAGTTTGATAGCCATCTGACTTGCTCCTAAGGTTGAAAAACTTGTGATCGGACGAGAAGGGCGCCGGGAACGATCAGTCCCGCAGCGCCGCTTCCACGGTGGCGGCGACGTTTTCCGCCGTGAACCCGAAATACTTGAACAGCTCCGGCGCCGGTGCCGATTCGCCGTACGTGTCGATGCCGACGACGGCCGCGCAGCCGTACTTCCACCAGCCGCCGGTGCAGCCCATCTCGACGGCGATGCGCGGAATCTTCTTCGGCAGCACGGCCTTCTTGTAGGCGACGTCCTGGCGGTCGAAGGTGGTGGTCGAGGGCATCGACACCACGCGCACCGCGATCTTCTTCTCGGCCAGCAGCTTCTGGGCAGCCAGCGCGAGCGGCACTTCGGAACCGGTGGCGATGATGACCGCCGCGGTCTTCTTGCTCTTCAGGCCCACGGTCTCGGGCTCGGACAGCACGTAGGCACCGCGGCTGATGTCGCCCAGTTCCTTCTTCGGCGCGTAGGCGATGTTCTGGCGGCTCAGCAGCAGCGCGGTCGGGCGCGACTGGTTCTGCAGCGCCACGGCCCAGGCCACTGCCGTTTCGGCCGTGTCGCCCGGACGCCAGACATCCAGGTTCGGAATCAGGCGCAGCGAGGCGGCGTGCTCGATCGACTGGTGCGTCGGGCCGTCTTCGCCGAGACCGATGGAGTCGTGCGTGAACACATGGATCACGCGGCGCTTCATCAGCGCAGCCATGCGGATGGCGTTGCGGCTGTAGTCGCTGAAGGTGAGGAAGGTGCCGCCGTAGGGGATGTAGCCGCCATGCAGCGCCACGCCGTTCATGATGGCCGCCATGCCGAACTCGCGCACGCCGTAGTTGATGTGGCGGCCGATGGTGCCGTGGGGCACTTCGGCGGGGGCTTCGGGCTTGGCTTCGTCTTCGGCGCCTTGCTTGGCTTCCACCGCCGGCACGTTCATGACCACGGCGCCGGTCTTCGCATCGAAGCGCAGGGCCGCGGTGCTCTTGGTGTTGGTGAGGTTCGAGCCGGTCAGGTCGGCGCTGCCGCCGAGCATTTCGGGCAGTGCGGCCGTGAAGGCTTCCAGCGCGAGCTGGCTGGCCTTGCGGCTGGCGACGGTCTCGCCCTTGGTGTGGGCGGCGACCACGGTGTCGAACGCGACCTGGTGGAAGTTCTTGGGCAGCTCGCCCTTCATGCGGCGGGTGAACTCGGCGGCGAGGTCAGGGAAGGCGGCGGCGTAGGCAGCGAACTTGTCATTCCAGGCGGCTTCGGTCTTGGCGCCTTCGGCCTTGTGGTCCCAGTCGGCATACACCTCGGCCGGGATCTCGAAGGGCGCGTAGTGCCAGTCGATCGCGTCGCGGGTGAGCTTGATTTCTTCGGCGCCGAGCGCCTCGCCGTGCGCCTTGGACGTGCCGGCGCGGTTCGGGCTGCCCTTGCCGATGACGGTCTTGCAATTGATGAGCGTGGGCTTGTCGGTCGACTGCTTGGCCTTGGCGATGGCCTGGGACACGGCCTTGGCGTCGTTGCCGTCGATCGGGCCGATCACATGCCAGCCATAGGCGTGGAAGCGTTCGGCGACGTTGTCGATGTACCAGGGCTTCACTTGCCCGTCGATGCTGATGCCGTTGTCGTCGTACAGGGCGATCAGCTTGTTCAGGTGCCAGGCGCCGGCAAGGGCGCAGGCTTCGTGGCTGATGCCTTCCATCATGCAACCGTCGCCCAGGAAGGCGTAGGTGTGGTGGTCGACGATGTCGTGGCTCTTGCGGTTGAACTCGGCGGCGAGCAGCTTTTCAGCCAGCGCGAAGCCCACGGCATTGGTGATGCCCTGGCCCAGCGGGCCGGTGGTGGTTTCCACGCCGGGGGTCACGTCGATCTCGGGGTGGCCCGCGGTCTTGCTGTGCAGCTGGCGGAAGTTCTTCAGTTCGCCGATCGGGAGGTCGTAGCCCGTGAGGTGCAGCACCGAGTACAGCAGCATCGAGGCGTGGCCGTTGGAAAGCACGAAGCGGTCGCGGTCGAACCAGTGCGGGTTGGCCGGGTTGTAGCGCAGGTGATCGCCCCAGAGTGCGACGGCCATGTCGGCCATGCCCATCGGTGCACCGGGATGGCCGGAATTTGCTTGTTGGACGGCATCCATAGCCAGAGCGCGGATTGCGTTGGCCATCAGGGCGTGGTTTGCCATGTGCGGTGGACTTTCGGAGGGAAAAGGGAGGTTTGGGGTCGGGAGAACCCGCGATTTTACCGGGCGAGCCCCGACCGGCCTCGATACGCCCTGAACACCCTTCCGATGTTCTCTTGTGCACCGGGCCGGCTGCTAGAGTTGCCACCCATGCACGGGCTGCACCTCACCGCCGATCTCCACGACTGCCAATGCGGTCTCCAATGGCTCACCGACGGCCCTGCGCTGGGCGCGGTCTGCATCAAGGCGGTGACGGCCGCGGGGCTTCAAGCGGTGGGCAAACTGATCCATACCTTTCCCGCCACGTCCGAAGGGCCAGGCGGTGTGACGGCCACGGTGCTGCTGGCCGAATCGCACCTGTGCATCCACACCTGGCCCGAGCAGCGCGGCGTGACGCTCGACGTGTACGTCTGCAATTTCGGCGGCGACCATTCGGCCAAGGCGCACGCGTTGATGGCATGCCTGGTGTCGCTGTTCCAGCCGACCCACAGCGAACGCAACGAGCTGCAGCGCGGCCGAATCGCAGCGTGAGCACGGCGACTTCCGTGCGGGCGATGATCCTGGCCGCCGGCCGCGGCGAGCGCATGCGGCCGCTGACCGACGCCACCCCCAAGCCCCTGCTCGAAGTGCACGGCAAGCCGCTGATGCAGTGGCCGATGGAGGCATTGGCCGACGGCGGATTCACACAGCTGGTCGTCAATACCGATTGGCTGGGCGCGCAGATTCCAGCCAAATTCGGAGCGAACCCCTTGCTGGATGGGCACGGCGCGCTATCGATTTCATACTCCGACGAGGGCCGCGACTTCGGCGGCGCGCTCGAAACGGCCGGCGGCATCGTCCGCGCGCTGCCCCTGCTGGGCGAGGTGTTCTGGGTCGCGGCCGGCGACGTCTTCGCGCCCGATTTCCGCTTCACGCAGGCCTCGGTCGACCGCTTCCTGGCCAGCGGCAAGCTCGCGCACCTGTGGCTGGTGCCGAACCCGGCGCACAACCTCAAAGGCGATTTCGGCCTCTCCTCCGACGGACTCGCGCTGAACCAGGCCGCAGAAAAGCACACCTTCTCGACCATCGGCCTCTACCGCGCCGCGCTGTTCGCGCCGCCGTACTGCGCCATTCCATCCGGCAACCCAGCCGGCGCCAAGGCCCCGCTGGCGCCGATCCTGCGGGCCGCGATGGGCAATGAACTCGTGAGCGCCGAGCTCTACATGGGCCCATGGACCGACGTGGGCACGCCAGAACGCCTGCAGCAACTCAATGTCGGCGTCCCGCCGGCACCGCCCGCATGACACTCGCCCCGCTCCCCGACGCATTGCGTGCGTTGCCGCAGCACGTTCACGACCTGGCCCTGGAAACGGCCGCCGAACGCAACGACGGTGCGCCCGAAGACCCGCTGACCGTGCCGCTCTACCAAAGCGACTTCACGCGCGTGAGCCTCGCGCCCATGCGCCAAGGCTGGCATGTCGAGTACTTCGGTGAGACCTGGGGCGAAGCTTTCGAGGAGACCCTCGCCTGCCTCGGCCGGCAGGAGGTGGCCGACTGCATCACGTCGCTTTCGTTCAGCGGCATCGACAGCGGCGCGAACGGCACGCGCGAATGGACTTTCACGCCGCTGCTCGACAGCCCGGTGACCTTTCCCCGCCTGCGCTCGCTGTTCATCAAGCCGACACAGCCCGAGGACCACAACCAGTCCCTCGTGTGCACGCGCGACGCCATCCTCGAGGAAGGCGGGGACATTGCACGCTGGGTTCGCAAGACGCCGCACCTGAGCGAGCTCACGGTACCCAACGCGCCGAACGCAGATTTTTTCGCCGTGCCGCTGCCGCAGTTGAACAGCCTGAGCATCGGTGCGCAGTTCGACACACAGGCGTTCATCCGCAACCTTGCCGCGGCGGCGAACATGCCGAGCCTCACGCTGCTGGATTTCTCCGAATCCATGGAGCAGCAGATGGCGTGGCCGGATGCGCGCACACCGGGCGGCATCACCGCCTTCGAGGACTACGAGGCCTTGCTCGAAAGCCCCCTGGGCGCCCAGCTGCGCGTGCTCAGGTTGCGCAACACCTGCCTGGACCTGGCACAGCTGCAGCACCTGCAGGCCCTGCGCAGCGGGCTCCAATTCATGGTCATCCAGTCAACGATCGGCGGCTACGTCAGCCACTTCGCGCAGGATGTGTTCCCATGGCGCCACCTGGTCCCAGCGGACCCCGGACTGGCACCGTTTCGAAAGTGAAAACCCATGCCCACTGATACCGCGAACTACACCAAGATCTACGCCGAGCGCCGCGCGCGCCTCGCCTCGCAACTGGGCAAGGACGGCATCGCGATCATCCCGACCGCGCCCGAGCGCCCGCGCAACCGCGACACCGACTTCCCGTACCGGCACGACAGCTACTTCTATTACCTGACCGGCTTCACCGAGCCGAACGCCTGGCTGGTGCTGGCCGGCGACGGCCGCGCCACGCTGTTCTGCGCGCCCAAGGACCTGGAGCGCGAGATCTGGGACGGCTACCGCCTCGGCCCCGAGGCGGCGCCCGCGGCGCTCGGCGTCGACGAGGCCTTCTCGGTCACCGACCTCGACGCGAAGCTGCCCAAGCTGCTGGAAAACCGCTCGACCGTGTGGTTTCCGTTCGCGATCCACAAGGGCCTGGAAACCCGCATCGACGGCTGGCTGCAGTCGGTGCGCGCCCGCGTGCGCTACGGCGCGCTGTGCCCCGAGGAGCAACGCGACCTGTGCGGCCCGCTCGACGAGATGCGCCTCGTGAAGGACGCGCACGAGCAGGACATCATGCGGCGCGCCGCGCAGATCAGCGCCCGCGCCCACGTGCGCGCGATGCAGCTGTCGGCCCGCATGCTGCGCGAGGGCAAGGACGTGCGCGAGTACCACCTCGATGCCGAGCTGCTGCACGAATTCCGCTTCGGCGGCTCGCAGTACCCGGCGTACTACTCCATCGTCGCGGCCGGCGCCAACGCCTGCGTGCTGCACTACCGCGCCGACGCCGCGCCGCTGCGCCAGGGCGAGCTGGTGCTGATCGACGCGGGCTGCGAGCTCGACGGCTACGCGAGCGACATCACCCGCACCTTCCCCGCCGACGGCAAGTTCACCGGCCCGCAGCGCGCGCTGTACGACCTGGTGCTCGCGAGCCAGGACGCATCGGCCGCCGCCACCAAGGCCGGCAACCGCTTCACCGACCCGCACGACGCCGCGGTGCGGGTGCTGGCGCAGGGCATGCTCGACTTCGGGCTGCTCGATGCCAACAAGGTCGGCAGCGTCGACGACGTGATCGACTCGCGCGCCTACTTCCAGTTCTACATGCACCGCACCGGCCACTGGCTGGGCATGGACGTGCACGACTGCGGCAGCTACGTGGAGCCCACGCAGGTGGGCGAGGTGAGCGAGCGGAAAGATCCGCTCTCCAACGAGGTCATCAAGAACCGCCCGAGCCGCATCCTGCAGCCCGGCATGGTGCTCACGCTGGAGCCCGGCATCTACGTGCGGCCCGCCGACGGCGTGCCCGAGCAGTTCCACAACATCGGCATCCGCATCGAGGACGACGCGATCGTCACGGCCACCGGCTGCGAACTCATTTCGCGCGGCGTGCCGGTGAAGGCGGACGAGATCGAGGCGCTGATGCGAGCCTGACGGCGCGCTGCGACACCGGCGGCGGCGCATGCCGCGCCTGCAGGAAGTCGATGAACACCCGCAGCTTGCGCGGCATCTGCGCACGGCTCGGGTGGTAGAGATAGAAGCCGGGAAAGGTCGGCCACCAGGGCTCGAGCAGCGGCACGAGGCGGCCGCTTTCGAAGTCCGCGCGCACCGCGTCCTCGAACGCCACCATGATCCCCGCGCCCGAACGCGCGGCCGCCAGCAGCACCTCGCTGTCGTTGCTGACCAGCGGCCCGGCCACCTCGATGTCGAGCACGCGGCCGTCCTGCGCGTATTCCCACCGGTAGAGGCCGCCCGTGGTCAGGCGGTAGTTCAGGCACTGGTGCGTGCGCAAGTCCTCGGGGGTCCTGGGCGGCGCGCGGCCCGCGAGGTAGCGCGGCGAGGCGAAGGTCACCATGCGCTGCGGGCCACCCACGGGCACGGCCACCACGTCCTGCGCCAGGCTTTCGCCGAGCCGGATCCCGGCGTCGAAGCCGCCTTCCACCAGGTCGACCATGCGGTTGTCGCAGACGAGCTCGAGCGTGATGTCGGGGTAGGCCTGCGCGAAATCGCCGAAGTGCGGATAGAGCAGCAGCTCGGCCGACACCCGCGCCGCATTCAGGCGCAGCAGGCCGGCGGTCTTGTCGCGCGCCTCGTCGATGCCCTCGACCGCCTGCGCCAGCGCATCGAGTCCCGGCCGCGCGCCCGCGAGGAATTGCTGGCCCAGCTCGGTGACGCCGACGCGCCGCGTGGTGCGGTCCAGCAGGCGCACGCCCAGGCGTTGTTCGAGCGTGCGCACGGTCTGCGACAGGGCGGAGGGCGATACGCCCAACTCCTGCGCGGCGCGCGTGAAGCTGGCGTGGTGGGCCACCCGTGCGAAGGCGGCGATGGCGGGGAGCAGCTCGGGCGACATGCGCTCATTATGAAGACGAGCTTCACAAAGCATCCGCCCAGGCGGGCTTTTTCCGAAGCAATGCCGGAACTACCTTCGAGGCCATGGCGATGCAGCCGCGTCGCCGCCCACCTCGAAAGGACATTCACCATGAAGCTGGACAACTACTTCACCCTCGGCCGCTCGGGCCTGCGCGTCAGCCCCATGTCGCTGGGCACCATGACCTTCGGCCAGGAATGGGGCTGGGGCGCCGATGCCGCCGAATCGCGCCGCATGTTCGACGCCTACGTGGACCGCGGCGGCAACTTCATCGACACCGCCAACTTCTATACCAACGGCAGCTCGGAGCGGCTGGTCGGCCAGTTCATCGCGGACAGGCGCGAGTCGGTCGTGGTCGCAACGAAGTACTCGCTCAACATGCAGCCAGGCAATCCCAACGCGGGCGGCAACCACCGCCGCAACATGGTCCGCTCGGTCGAGGCGAGCCTCCAGCGCCTGGGCACCGACTACATCGACCTGCTGTACCTGCACATCTGGGACAACCTCACGCCCTTCGAGGAAGTGATGCGCGCCTTCGACGACCTCGTGCGCTCGGGCAAGGTGCTCTACGCGGGCATCTCGGACACGCCGGCCTGGCAGGTCGCGCGCATGCAGACCCTGGCCGACCTGCGCGGCTGGGCGCCGCTGGTGGCGCTGCAGATCGAGCACAGCCTGATCGAGCGCACCGTGGAGCGCGAGTTGCTGCCGATGGCGCACGAGCTCGGCCTCGGCGTGATGGCGTGGTCGCCGCTGGGCAGCGGCGTGCTGACGGGCAAGTACACGCGCGCCGACCTCGACCACGCGAAGGATCCCGACACCGGCGTGACCGGTTCGCGCAAGGACGTGGCGGCCGGCAACGGCGCGCTCCATGCGCGGTCGCTCGACATCGCGGACGTGGTCGCGCAGATCGCGAAGGAGCAGGACCGCTCGCCGGCGCAGATCGCGCTCGCCTGGCTGCTGCATCGCAGCGCGCCGACGGTGATGCCGATCATCGGGGCGCGCACCTTCGCGCAGTTCGAGGACAACCTGGGCGCGCTGGACGTGACGCTCGACAGCTCGGCGCTGCAGCGCCTCGATGCGGTCAGCGCCATCAAGCTGGGCTTTCCGCACGACTTCATGGCGCTGCCGATGACGCAGGGCGTGCTGTCGGGTGGCACGTCGGTGCAGCGGCCGGCATGACGCCACGGCGGCTGAAGGTCGTGGTGATCGGAGGGGGCGACGCCCTCGCCCGCTATCCCCGGCTCAGCCGAACGCGCTTTCCTCGCATTCGCCCATGCGTTCGAGCTCGTTCGCTTCCGCCGCATGGCGCTGGCCCCATTCGCACAGCGCACGCAGCAGGGGCTTGAGGCTCCGGCCCAACGCCGTGACCGAATATTCGACGCGCGGCGGCATCTCCGGAAAGATCTCGCGCGCCACCAGCCCATGCTCCTCGAGTTCGCGCAGCTGCTGGATCAGCACCTTCTGGCTCGTGTCGGGGAGCTTGCGCTTGAGCTCAGACAGCCGGCGCGGCCCGGCGAACAGGTGGTAAAGAATGATCGCCTTCCAGCGCCCCGAAAGCACCTTGAGTGCGCGCTCGGCAGGCAGCGTGGGAAGTTGCTTGATGGCCTCCGCCATGGTGACCTCCTGGTGGGTATGGCACGTCGTTGTGGGTATGAACAGCGCGGAGGGTACGGCAATATTTCGCATCGATTTCTTGTGATGCGAAGTGCCAATGAAAGCCGTACAGCTAAGCCGGACCGGAGCCCCCGACGTGCTCGAAACCGTGGACATTCCCACCCCCGTTCCCGGCACGGGCGAAGTGCTGGTGCGCGTGCGCGCCGCCGGCGTCAATTTCTTCGAGACGCTGGTTCGCCAGGGCCGCTATGCGGAGGCACCGCCATTGCCGATGGTGCCCGGCGTCGAGGTGGCGGGCACCGTCGAAGCGCTCGGCGATGGTACCGATCCGGCGTTGCTCGGTGCGCGCGTGGCCGTTCCGCTGTTCGCGGCGGGGCGCGGGTCGGGCGGCTACGCGGCCTGCGTGGCGGTCGACAGCGCGTATGCATTCCCCATCCCCGACAGCCTCTCCTTCGAGGACGCCGTGGCGCTGCTGGTGCAGGGGCTGACCGCGCTGTTCCTGATTCGCCGCAGCCCGCCCAAGGGCAAGACGGTGCTGGTCACGGCGGCGGGAGGCGGTGTCGGCTCGCTGCTCGTGCAGCTCGCCAAACGCGCCGGCGCGACGAGCGTCGTTGCAGCGGCGGGTAGCGCCGAAAAACTGGCGCTCGCGCGCGAGTTGGGCGCCGACCTCGCCGTCGACTACACGCAGCCGGACTGGCCCCGCCAGCTCGCATCGCTCACCGAGGACCGCGGCATCGACATGGTCTACGAAACCGTGGGCGGCGCATTGACGCGTGCGGCGCTCGAAGCGCTCGCGCCGCAAGGCGAACTGGTCTTCGGCGCCGTCGGCCGCTTCGAACTGGACAAGCCGCAGCTCGAGGCGATGCTGCTCAGGAACCAGTCGCTCAAGGGATTCGCGCTGCTTCCCTTGCTCACGCCGACAGAACTCGCGGGCGGCCTGTCGGAACTCTTCACGCTGGCATCGACGGGCAAGCTCACCGTGGTGCACGGCGGCCGCTACCCGCTCGACGAAGCGGTGCAGGCGCACCACGCACTGGAAAGCCGGCGCACGTCCGGCAAGGTGGTGCTGGTGCCCTGAGTCGCCTTACTTGGCCTGCAGCAACGCGCCGACTTCAAGCAGCACCAGCTCGTTGTCGTCCGCCTTGTTCGGCTCGCGGCTGCTGGAGAACGGCAGGTTGTTGTCGTTGCCGACCACGATGTGCGTGGCATCGATCACGTCGACGTTCTCGATGGTGAAGAACGGGAACTTCAACACGCCATCGTTCAGCGGCTTGCGCGCAAGCTTGTCGGGGTCGGCGATGTTCAGCAGGTCGATATAGCCGATCTTGCGCACCGCGCCGCCCGCGTTCGCATCGCTCAGCTCGACCTTGTAGACGCGCTTGAACTTCGCGATGTCGTGGAAGCAGTCGGTGCGCTTCTGGCCTTCGGGGCAGGCCTTGTCGCTGGTGCCTTCGCCGTTGTCGCGCTCGATGATGAGGCCCGTGGTGCCGTCGATCATGTTGAAGTCGCCGATGGCGTTGCCGTTGGCTTCGAGCACGTATTTCCAATGCCGGCCGGTCCACTTCTCGGTGGCCACGTCGAACTCCAGCACGCGCAGCGCTTCCTTGCCGTCGACGCGTTCGTAGTCCTTGGCATCGGCGTTCCACACCGGGCCTTCGAGCAGCGCATAGAGCTTGCTGCCGTCCTTCGACGAGGCCATGCCTTCGAAGCCCTTGGAGCGCTTGATCTGGAAATCGACCGCGCCGCCCGGCACGCCCGGCGTGGCGACCGCCGGATGATCGGGCGAGCGCACGGCCTTGCCATCGACCTGCGTGTCGAACACCGCGAGCACCTTGCCCTTCAGGTCGGCCTTGATCAGGAAGGGGCCGAACTCCTCGCCGATCCACAGCGCGCCGCCAGCGAACTGGAAGCTCTCGGGGTCGAAGTCCGAGCCCGTCAGGTAGCGCTGCTTCGTGCCTTCGTGGACGATGCGGAACGGCACCTTCTTGTCGGGGTCGTGCAGGAAGATGGTGTCCAGGCGATTGAACTTGCCGCTCTTGAAGTCCACCTTGTAGTGGTTCAGGTAGAGCATGAAGTCGGGCGAGTTGGCCTTCGCGCCGGCGCCGTTGTCGGTGAGGATCCAGAACGAGCCGTCGTCCATCTTCTTGATGCCGGAATGGCCCTGCAGCGGCTGGCCCTTGAAGGGCACCGAGACACCGGTGCCGCGGCCACCCGAGAGTCCTTCGACCGTGCCCAGCGCCTCGACGCGCTTGCCCGAGGTGAACTTGCCGCTGACCTGCAGATCGGCCGGTGCGTCCTTCGGTGCAGCGACGAAGCTTTGCGCGGGCAACACGGCGTGGCCGGAGAGCGTGGCGGGGAAGGCGGTCTGTGCGGCAACGCCGCCGCATGCGAGCGCGGTGGCAAGGGCGATGAAGGAGAGGGAGGCAAGACGCGTCATGGGCAGAAGAAAGGTTTCAGTCGAAACGCGAGACCATGCCGATTGCGCGTGACGGCGCCGTGACATCCACCGCACTAAGGTGCGATGTCGACAACTACCTCACGCGACTCGGCGCGGCCCTGGTCATCGACCGCGCGAAGCACGTAGCGCCGGCCCGAATCGGCCATGTCGGGCATCCAGGTGATGCCTTCACCGGGTGCGGCCTTGCCGATCAGTGCGTCATCGGCGAACCAGTAGATCGTCTGCGTGCCCGCCGCCGCTTCGGCGCGCAGCACGAGCGGCTCCGGCTTCTTCACGCGCAGCGTGTGCCGCACGCCGCGCAAGGGCGAGGTGATGAGCGGTGCCGCCTCCGAGGCCTCGCTCTTCTCGCACCCGTCGGTCGGCAGGCTTGCGCGCGGCAGACCGGCCTGGCGGAACAGCCGCCGCATGTCGCTGCCCCATTGCTCGACCACCTGCTGGCGCGCATTGGGCTGCGGGCCGCACACGACCTTGCCGGTCGTCTCGTCGACCCACACGGCGCGGTGCAGGTTGCTGACCTGGATCGGCGACTTGCCGGCGATGAACCAGGTCGTGGTGCGCACCGGGCACAGCGCATCGGGCAGGCCGCCCGTCGCGGTGCACACCTCGACCTGCCGGAGATCGGCCGGCTGCCGCGTCGCGATCTCGCCGGGGTCGAGCCGCTCGGCGCGCAGCGCATCGACCATGCGCAGGAACAGCGGCGCGGCCGCGTCGACGCCCACCAACGCGGGGTTGCTCGTGCCGTCGAAGTTGCCGACCCACACCACGAGCACGTGGCGGCCGAACACGCCCGCGGTCCACGCATCGCGAAAGCCCCACGAGGTGCCCGTCTTCCACGCGATGGCGGGGCGCGCGGGGAGCGTGGTGTCGGGGCGCGGCGTGTGGCGCAGCATGTCGAGCGTGATGAACGACGCCTCTTCGCTCAAGAGGCGCAGCGGCTGCGCCGGGCGCTCATCGGGCGCAGGCTGCGTGTAGCGCAGCGGCTGCGAGATGCCGCCGTTCGCCAGCGTGGCGTAGAGACCCGCGAGCTCCTCGGGCGTGACTTCGCCACCGCCCAGCACCAGCGCGAGGCCGTAGTGCGATTCGCTCTGTAGCTTCTGCACGCCCGCGAGCCGCATGAAGTCGTAGAGCCCGGGCTTCGAGAGCTTCGCGGCGACCGACACTGCGGGAATGTTGCGGCTGCGGATCAGCGCCTCCTGCGCGGGCAGCGGGCCGGCGAAGCGATGGTCGAAGTTCTCGGGCGTGTACGGGCCGAAGGAAGTCGGCGCGTCCTTCAGCATCGTCTTCGGATGCAGCAGCCCCTGGTCGAGCGCGAGCGCATAGATGAAAGGCTTGAGCGTGGACCCCGGCGAGCGCTTGGCCTGCGTGCCGTTGACCTGCCCCGCGATCGCATCGTTGTGCCAGTCGGCCGAGCCGATCAGCGCGCGCACCTGCATGGTCGAGGCGTCGAGTAGCAGCGCGCTCGCATTGGTCATGCCCACGTCGGCGTGCGTGCGCAGGTACTGGCCCATCACGCGTTCGAGCGTGGCCTGCATGCGCAGGTCGATGGTGGTGCGCACCTCCTGCACGCCGCGCTCCTGCGCGAGCAGCATGTCGGTGGCGTGCGGTGCCAGAAAGGGGAGGCTGCCGCGCGACTGCGCGGAGAGCGCGAGCTGCGCATCGGGCGCGTGCTGCTTCGCGGTGGGATCGCGCTCGGCCCACAGTGCCCACAGACGTTCACGCGCCGATTGCAGCTCGGCATTGCGGCCGCGTTCGGCGATGCGCTTGACGGGGTTCTGCGGAATCACCGCGAGCGTCAGCGCCTCGGGCAGGCTGAGCTTGGCGGCGTCCTTGCGGAAGTAGATGAGGCTTGCGGCCTGCACGCCTTCGATGTTGCCGCCGTAGGGTGCGGTGTTGAGATACGCCTCGAGGATCTCGCGCTTGCCGAAGCGCGCTTCGAGCCAGAGTGCCGCACCGATTTGCGCGATCTTGCCCAGGGCCGTTCGGCTGTCGATGCCGTAGACGCGCCGCGCAAGCTGCATCGTGAGCGTCGAGCCGCCCTGCCTGCGCTCGCCGCTCGCGATGCGCCACGCACTGCGCGCGAGCGCGGCGGGGTTGACGCCGGGGTGCGCATAGAAGCGACGGTCTTCGTACAGCAGCACGGCATCGACCAGCGTGGGTGAGATGCGGTCGAGCGGCACCCAGAGGCGGTATTGCTCATCGCCCGCGAGCGTGAGGCGCAGCAATTCGCCGCCTTGCGCGTACACGGCGCGCGAGCTGCCGACGGTTTCGCTGAGCGGGGCATGAGGCCAGAAGCGCAACAGCACGAGCAGGAAGGCAACCGCCAGCGCCCACAACGCGGGCTTGCGGAGCCTTCCCAACTTCACGCTGAAGCGCATGACGGCCTCGCTGCCCTGCGTCAGTTCGCGACGACCTGGAAGCGCGCACCCGCCGAGCGCGAATACACGCGCCGGTCGTACATCGCTTCGCCATACGCCGCCGGCACCACGAAGTCGCCCACGTTGGTGGCGCGCGCCTTGTAGGTCACTTCGAGCAGGTTCTTGTCGACCGCACCGTAGAACACCACGCGGTCCTCGCGGATGTCGGCGTACTGCACCTTCCACGAGCCGCCGCCGCCGAGGCGCTTCTTCCAGATCGGCGCATCGGCATTGGCTTCCTCGTCGTCGCCCACGGCCTGCAGCACCGGCTCCAGGCCACCTGGCAGCAGGTCGACCAGCGCCACGTCGTTGAGCTGTGCGCGCTCCAGGCTGCGCACACGCACCCGCACCGTGACCTCTTCGCCGAGCTTGGCCTTGGTGATCGGGTTGCCCTTGGCGTCGAGTACTTCATGGAAGATCTCCAGGCCCTGATTCACCGGCGTGGTGGGCACGTTGCGCTCGAAGCCCTGTTCGGCCCAGCTGTAGTACAGGTTGAAGTCGCTGTCGTTCGAGAGCTTGAGCTTGGCCGTGCCGGCGGGCACCGCAGCACGCGTGATCGGATTCACCGAGCCCAGTGCAAGCGCCGCAGCCTGGCCTTGCGCATTGACGGTCTGCGCCGTCAGCTTGCCATCGGCGTTCTGCGCCACCGCTTCGAAGTACGCATCGACCGCAAGCAGCATCGAGGCTGACGACAGGCTGTTGTACCAGCCGTCGCGCACCATCGCGCCCATGCCTTCCCACACCTCGGGCTTCAGCGTCTTCAGGCGCGAGGGGAAGTGGCGGCCCACCAGGTGCAGCGTCATGCTGTCGTGCACCAGCGGGTCGTAGTAGGCGCCCCAGACATTGCGGCGCTGCTTCTTCTCGGTGCGCGCGAGCAGGTCGGACCACACCGGGTTGAGCAGCTCATTCGCCACCTGCTCCTGCTTCACGAGCTGGTAGCTCGCGGCGAGGTACACGGCGCCGAGGTCGTCGCTCCAGCCTTGCGTCTGCTTGTTGCGCCAGGCTTCGCGCAGGTTGGCCAGTGCGGCCGGCGCGATGATGCCCTGGCGCGTCAGCAGGTAGGCCGCCTGCGTGCGCTGGCGCCAGCCGTCCAGCGAGGTGTCGCCGCTGCCGAGCCAGCCCTGCAGGTAGGTGTTGGCCTTCTGCAGCAGGTCTTGCGGCACGGGCAGCTTGTGGTCCTTGGCTTCGATCAGCAGGTGCACCGCGTAGAGGGTGGCAAAGGGATCGGTGCCCGCGCCGGGCCACAGCGAGAAGCCGCCGTCGGCCGTCTGCCGCGCGCGCAGTTGCACGAGGTAGCGCTCGAAGGTCTTGCGCGCCTCGGGCATCGGGCCCTGCTCGGGGGTGCGGCCGCGCGCCATTTCCTTCACCAGCTCGGGCCGGCCCGACAGCAGCACGGCCGGGAAGGTCTGGCTCGTGATCTGCTCGGTGCAGCCGTGGGGGTAGACCTCCAGGTACTGCATGAGGCCGGTCGCGAAGGCCCACGGCGCGGCCGATATCGCCACATCGCTCTTGCGGAAGTTCGGATACAGGTCGGCCTTGCTGCTCAACTCGCCCGCGCGCTGGAAGCTGCCCGCCTGCACCAGCGTGACGAATGGCGACGCAGGCCGCACGCTCACCTCGGTCGAGAGGCGCGCGCTGAAGGTCTTGTGCGTCGAGGTGAACACCAGCGCCGACGAACCCAGCACCGCCTGCTCGCCCGGCTTGGCGCGCACGTTGAACTTGGTGCTCGCTTCGCCGCGCTCGTTGACCTTGAGCGTCTGCGTCGCATCGCCCACCACTTCGAGCCCGCCCGAGGCGGTGAGCGTGAGCGCAATGGGAACGTCCTTGCCCGAGCCCACGATGTTGTTCGCGAGGCCCACGCCCACTTCGACCGTGTCGCCGGGCGCCATGGCGAGCGGCGCGTTCGGCAGGATCACCATGTCGCCGCGCACCACGGTGCGGGTGCTCTTGGCGGCGGTGGTCTCGTCGTTCACTGCGACGGCCATCACGCGCAGGCTGCCGTTGAAGCTCTCGGGCACGGTGTAGCTGAATTCGCGGCTGCCGTTCACATCGACGAGGCCTGACCAGTAGGCCACCGGCTTGTCGCGCTTGCGCTTGAACGGATTCAGGTGCTTGCCGAGTTCGCCTTCGCCGTCGCCGCCGGGCGCTGCGCCCTGCATGAGCTTCTTGAACTCCGGCAGGATCAGGTCGAGCGTCTGCAAGGTGCCCACTTCGAGCGCGCGCTTCTGGAAGAAGTGCTTGAGCGGATCGGGCGTCTTGTAGCGCGCCACCTGCAGGATGCCCTCGTCCACCGCGAACAGCACGGCGCGCGTGGGCTTGTCGCTGGTGAGCTTCATCTTCACCGTCTGGCCGGGCTTCACGAGTTCGCTGCTGGTGAGCTGCAGGTTCGCGGTGCGCTTGGCGAGGCTGGTGGCGAAGGGAATGACGCCGTACGACAGCGGGCTCATGTAGACCTCGTCCGAGGCCGGGTCGCGCACGAAGTGCACGTTGATGTAGCCGGTGCCCTCGAAGTCCTTGGGCAGCGTGATCTTCTGCACCGAGGCGGTCTTGTCGGTCTTGAACCACGCGTGGGCATACACCTTGTCGCGCTCGATGGTGATGAGGCCCGCGCCCACGTACGGCGCGCGGATGCTCACCTCGATCTCCTGGCCCGGCTCGTAGTCCTTGCGGTCGAGCGTGAGCTGCAGCTCGGCGTTGCGGTCCAGCGAGCGCGAGACGTTCGCGTTGCCCGCCACGCTGTATTCGACGCGGTTCAACTCCAGCCCGCCGGCATTGCGCACCACGTAGGCGAAGTTGCCGGGCGTGGCGGTGTTGAGCGCAATGGTGTTGCCGGCCGCGACGATGGCGAGCGGCTTCTCGTCGATCACGATTTCCTTCTTGCGCGACTCGTAGCGGTAGAGGCCGTTGTCCTGCTTCACGAGCACCGACAGCACCTTGCGCTCCACGCGCTCGATCTTCAGGTCGTCCACGGCCGTCTTCTTGGCCTGCGGGTCGATCGCGATCACGGTGGCGTTGCGCGCGGCGCCTTTGCTCACGTAGCTGGTGTCGCCGTCGACCTTCACGCCCACGAGATAGGGCATGTCGCTCACCAGCGTCTGCGCCTCGGCCGAGACGCTGCGCCCGCCTTCTGGCTCGAAGGCCTTGGCGAGCACGTGCACCTGGTAGGTGGCGGCGTCGAAGCGCGAGAGGCGCAGGTCGAACTCGGCCTTGCCTTCGGCGCTGGTCTGCACGCTGCCCAGGTCGTCGACCTGTTTCTCGGTGGCGCGCTGCGGATCGAAGAAGGCGTAGTCGGCGAACGCGCGGAACACCGGGAAGGCCGGGCTCAGCGTGAGCGTGCCTTCGACCTTGCGGTCGGGCGCGGGCGTGCCGAAGAGGTTCTGCACATCGATGAGCGCCTTCAGGTCCTTGGGCTTGACCCAGCCTTCGGCCACTTCGCTGCTGAGCTTGGCGACGACCTTGGTGCGGTCGGGCAGGAATTCCTGCACCTTCACCGTGGTGCTGCCGATCAAGAGGCCTTCCACCTCGGGATTGCCGGGCGACGATTCGCGCGGCAGGTAGAGGTTGACGGTGTAGTTGCCGGTGGGCGAGGTGTCCTGCGTGGTGTGGGCAATTTCCGCCGCGCCGCCGGGGCCGAGCTTGAGCTTCTCGCGGCGCACACTGAGGCCGCGCGCATCGATGATCTCGGCCTCGAGCGGCAGGTCGCGCAGCGACGTGGCCCAGTTGCCGGCCTTGACCATCATCGCGATGTGCATGGTGTCGCCCGGGCGGTAGATGCCACGGTCGCTGAACACATACGCCGTCATCTGGTTCGGCACGCCGGCCGCGCGCAGGCCGCCGACGTCGAAGCGCGAGATGTCCAGCGTGCGGTCGCTGCGGTTGAAGGGCAGGAAGCTCAGGTCGCCGTCCTTGCGCACCACCAGCACCACGGGCGCCTTCTCGCGCTGGTAGCCGGCGAGGTTGGGCAGCTTGGCGGCGCCCGTGGCGTCGGTGGATTGCGACGCCACGATCATGCCGTTGCGTCCCCACACCTCGACCAATGCGCCGGCCACCGGCTGACCATTGGCGATGCTCTGCACGAACACGTCGCGCGTGCCGTCGAGCGACTTCTTGGCGACGATGCCCAGGTCGGTGACGAGCACCAGGCGCTGGTCCTTCTGGTCTTCGGGGTTGCCGCTCTCGGGATCGCCTTCGCCTTCCGACTGCTGTTCTTCCTGTTGTTCCTCCTCGGACTGCGCCTGTGCGGCCTCACCCTCGGCCGCCTCCGGCTTCTTCTTGGCCTTGGGATCGAAGCCCTGCACCTTGAGCAGGAACACGCCGCGGCGGTCGGCCACGTCGCTGCGCAGGTACTCGGCGAAGTCGACGGTCTCGTAGTGCGCCTTGCCGGCGGGGATGCTGAGCGGAATCTCCTTCTGGAAGCGGTCGACGAGGTTGTCCGACTGCAGGCCGCTGTTGAACTGCGGATGCGCGAAATCGCCGTTGGTCTGCGTCACCAGGTGCTGCAGCTGCTGCGGCAGCAGGCGCCCGATTTCCAGGCGGATGCCGGGCAGGTCGCGCACCAGGATCGGCAGCTTGCGCTCGCCCGACAGGGCGAGCAGCGAGCCCTGGCTCATGATGGTGAGCTCGGGCGCGAAGGTCTTGAGCAGGCGCACGTCCTGCCGCGCCGCGCCGAGCTGGTAGCCGCCCGGCGTCTTCAGGCCCTTGGCCACGCGCACCAGCAGGTAGCGGCCGCCTTCGGCCTGCGGCAGGCGGAAGCTGACCATCTCGGTCACTTCGCGCTCGCTGGCGATGGGTTGCAGGGTGATCTTCTTCGCGCGGCGCAGCACGGCGTCGGTGACCTTCGAGGGGTCGGCGGACCAGTCGAACTTCTCTTCCGGGTCGCCCTTGGCTTCTTCCGTGGCGGGCAGCAGCCAGGCCTGCACCACGCGCGCCATTTCGCGCTCGTGCACCGGCATCGAGGCGGTGACGTGCATCACATGCTCGGGCTCGCCGTTCTCGCCCGTCACGATGGTCGGGTCGATGCTCGAGATGTCGAGACTGAAGAGGCCGGGGATGTCGACTGCGCGCGAGATGTCGTTGCGCTGGCCCGGGCCGCCCTTCTGCGCGACTGCGCCGGAAGTGAGGCTGAGCACCACAGGGCGCGTCTTCTCGGGGATGGGCAGCGGCTCCGACTGCAGGGTGGCGGTGAGGCGCAGCTTGTCGTAGCTGACGGTGAACTTCTCGCTGGCGCACTTGCCCACGCTGAAGATCGAGGTGCCGCAGGCCTGGTCATAGGTCAGCACCAGGCGCTTCTCGAACTCTGCCGTGTTGACGGGGTGCGAGAAGCGCACCTGGAAGAGCGCGCGCCGCACGTTGGCCTGCACCGGGTCTTGGTAGAACTCCGCGCCCGCGATGCGCGCGTTGAACTCGGGCGAGGTGAACTCGTACTTGCGCTGCTCGATCTCGATGTGCGGCGCGAGCGCGTCCTTCGAGAGCTGCACCTTGTAGGGCTGGCCGACCGGCCAATCCTGCGCGGGGAGGAACTCCAGCTTCTTCTGGCTGCTCCACGACCAGCGCCCGGCAATGGCGGGCTCGATGGTGATGCCGGTCGCCTCCTGGCCGATGCGCGCGATCGGCGCGACCGAAGCGGAAAAGTTGATGACGACCGGGTTCGGTCCCTTGTCGTTTTCGATCTGCGTGCGCGGCGGGGCCACGATCTGCGCGGTGGAGACGACGGGTTCGACGCGATCGGGCGTGAGGCCGTGCCACCACTTCAAGACATGCGGGCTCGCGAACCAACCCGCGAGCACCAGCAGCGCCAGCACCACCACCCAGGCCAGCCGCTGCTGCAGCCACTGCAGTCCGAAAAGAAGGAACGCCCCCACGATGCGCAGCCACCCCGGGGGTCGCCAGGAACCGATGAGTCCGCGTGCCAGCGGACGCAGGAAACCGAGCGCACGGCTGAGGCCGGTGAAGAGCACGTCGCTCAGCGACGCGAGTTTTCGATTGGCAACTTGAAGCATGGAAGCTCCCCCGATGTTTTTGTTGGCGCCTGGCAGTCTCTCGGCGATCTGTGAAACCACGGCGCTGTGTGTGAAGTCTGCGTGAAAACTGCACAGGCCCGCGCACCGGCCTGGTTCGAATCAAAAGGAAAGGGCGGGCTTGTTCACCATCAACCAGAACACGACGACCATGGCCACGAAGGCCGGGTAGCCGAGCCACTCCCAATAGCGTTGGTAGCGCGCATACAGCGGCGGCAGCGGCATCGCATCCACATGCGCCTGCCCGGCCATCGCCGCCATGCGGATCTGCAGCCACACCACCGGCAGCCAGCAGATTCCCGCGAACACGAAGAGGCCCATCGACACCGCGAGCCACGGCGTCGAGAGCGGCCAGCCCGCCATGTGGGCCAGCGCAAAGCCGGTGACCGGCTGCAGGATGACCGTGGGCGTGGTGAACCACCAGTCCGCGCGCACCACCAGCCGGCTCACCACCGCCTGCGCCGGCACGCTGCCGCTGCGGTTGGCAAAGAACATGTAGAAGGCCGAACCCAGCCCCGTGCCGACCATCAGCACGCTGGAGACGATGTGCAGCCACTTGAGGACGAGGTAGGTGTTCATGGCGTGGCGCGTCGGTACAGGTACCAGAGGAGCGCGGCGATGGGCAGGTTCTTGAGCAGCGGGCCCAGCGGGTGAAGCCACAGCGTGGGCTGGAGGAAAGTAGCCATTGCAGTCATGAGCAGCATCAGGCCGAGGGCCGCGAGATAACTGGCGCAGCCGGGCCGCCACCAGAGCGCCAGGCCGATGGCGAGATCGGCCGCCGCGCCTCCTAAGATCAACAACTGCACCAGCCAAGGCGGCGATGCGATGCCGGCCTCGGCCAGCGCCTGGCGGCTCTGCCCGTTCAGCTCGACGATGCTGGCGAACGCCGTGAACAGCCAGACCGCAACGAGGCTCAGGCGCAGCAGGCGATCGTCGTCGGCCGGGCGGGTCATGAGGCGGATGCCGTCTCGTCGACCACATCGGTCACCATGCCCCAGCGCGTGAATTCGGGCTCGAACTCCGGCAGCGTGAGCAGCCCAGCGCAGGCGTGCGCGCCGACAGGGAGCGCATCACCGCGTGCCAACCGGCGTGCCAGCAGGATCGCCGCCATGCAGGGAATCTCGGGGCCGTGGTTGTCGTCCGCCGCGATGTGCCAGGCGCGGCGCGCCTTGGCACCTTGCGCATCGATGCCTTCGACCCGCACCACCATGCCGCCGAGCGCAGTGCCGAGCGCATCGAACACGCCACCGGTGGAATGCAACAACGGCGCCAGCTTCTGCGGCGCGCGCAGCAGGCCCACCCGATGCATGAACGCCAGGAAGGCGAAGGCCTGCTGCGCGATGCCGACTTCGAGCGCCGCGCGGAACATGACCGACTGCACGCCCGCATAGCGCGACGGAAAGAGTTCGAGATCGGGGATGTCGCACAACGCACCCCGGCGCGGCCGCATGCGCGCGAACTGCACCTTCACCGGATTCGCCCAGCCGGGCTGCTCGGTCCATCGTCCGTCCTGCCAGACACGGATCGGCGCACCGCAGTAGGCAAGCACGCCCGCGAGCGTGGCCTCGCCGCGCGGCGCGCCTTGCGCCGGCGCAATGCAGATGTCGATGCTGCGGATGCCTTGCCAGCCCGCCGCGAGATGGTCGACCACCGCCGACGAGAGCGCCGGCACGGTGCTGGCGCCCGTGACGGCGGTCCGGCCTGCACTTCGGAAAGTGGCGTCCATTGCGCCCGGAAAGTCGCAGACGAAGCGGCGGCCGTCGGCCAAGTCGATGTAGTGCGCGCCGGCCGCTGCCGCGGCCTGCGGCACGCGGTAATCCTGGCTCTGGAACGGCCCCGCGGTGTGGATGACCAGATCGACACCCAGGTAACCCAGGCCTTGCGCAAGATCGGGCGATTGCGCGTCGACGCGCACACCACGCGCATTGCCGCTCAGCGACTGCGCGAACGCAGTCGCTCGCTCCAGGTCGCGTCCACCGATCAACAGCTCGATGCGCGCATCCGCCGCCAGCGCATGGCAGATGCGCGCGCCGAAGTTGCCGTAGCCGCCGAGCACCAGCGTCTTCATGCCAGGCTCGCCCCCGCGACGTGGCCGCGCGTGAACGCCTCCTCGAAGATCGAGTAGCCCGACCAATCCGCATGCGCGAATGACAGGCGCCCCGCGATGACGCTGCCGCGGTGCGCATCGTCCGGCGCCGTGCGTTGCGAGCCGATCTCCGCCAGCAGCCCGGGCCGGGGGATCGACATGGCATGGCCGTAGCGCGTGATCTCGATGTGCGTGGAGAGCGAAGGCAGGTCCGGATGCGGCACCGACAGCTCGGCGAGCAGGTCGTCGCGCCAGCCGGTCCAGGGGCGCTCCAATAGCAGCTTGCGGCCATCGGTGGCGTCGTAGCTGCTCGGCCCCAGCGGGCGGTACCAGCTCAGCACGGTGCCGCGCGGCGTGGGGTCGAGCGTTTGATGGCGCGCATCCACATAGCCGAGGCCGCGCGTCCCGTAGATCACGTTGTCCCAGCTCGGCGCGGCGCCCACGCGGTCGGCCAGCGGGCCGCGCAGGTGCACGTTGGCCACGAGCCACGGCGCGTAGCGCACATGCGCGGCGGCGTGCTTCAGCACCTCGGGCGCGTTCTCGACCACGCGCGCGGCAATGAACACCGGCAGCGCGACGATGCAGCGCTCGGCCTGCCAGCGCACCAGCGATTTCGATGCGGCGTCCCACGCATCGACTTCGACCCCGCCGCGCGATTCGGCAATGCGCGTGACGACCTGCCCTGTGCGCAACCGATCGCCGAGCGGCGCAGCCAGTTGCTTGGTGAGCCAGCCGTTGCCTTCGGGCCAGGTGAGCACGCCATCGCGCTCGGGGTTCGCGTCGTTGGCGCTGCCGCTCGGATCGCCGGGCGCGTGAAAGCCGTGCCGGCTCGCGAAGTAATGGATGCCAGCCCAGGCCGACACCTGCTCGATGCCCGCGCCGTAGTCGTCGCGGCAGCAGTAGTCGAGGTACCAGCGCAGTTGCGCATCGCTGAAGCTTTCGCTGTCGAGCCAGCGCGAAAAGGCGATGGCATCGAGCGCCAGCAGTTCGGGCGTGACCGCGACCTTGAGCGTCGGAATGGCGAAGTGCGCCGCGTGCTGCAGCGCATCGATGCGCTGCGCGAACTTGCGGTACTGCGCGATCGTGTCGACGCCCACGCCGTGCATGGGCAGGAGGCCATCCTGCCACTCGCCATGGAAGAAGAGACGCTCCTGCGGGCTGTGGCAGAGGTTGCGCTCGTCGTATTCCCAGCGGCCCGCCACGCGCCGGCGCAGGCCCAGCTCCTCGAGCAGGTCCTGCACCTCACGCGCATCGTCACCGGGCACCGGCAGGTAGTGCGCGCCGAGCGGACAGGCGATGCCGTTGACCATGCCGCCGCGCGCATTGCCGCCGGCGGTGTCTTCGAGTTCGAGCAGGGTGAAGTCTTCGATGCCCGCGAGCCGCAAGGCGCGCGCGGCGGCAAGACCGGCGACGCCGCCACCGGCGATCACCACCCGCGTGCGCTTCACGGTCGCGGGTGCCTGGCTCTTGAGCGCGCCGTCGCGCATCGCGTGGCCGCGCGCAACGTCGATGCCGGTGAAGCCGCCTTCGATGGGCGGCGGCACCTCGCACCCGGCCAGCGCCAGGGCGCCCGCCGCACCTGCCACGCCGAGGAAGTCGCGCCGTTGCATGGTGTCGAAGCTAGTGCGCCATGACCTTGCCCCACTCTTGCTCGTAAGTGGTGACAAGGGTCTGGTTCGACAGGCGATTCACCTCGGCCGGCACGCGCGCCATGTCGAGCGGGAAGTCGAACATCAGGGGCAGCGTCGAAGGCGACAGGAATCGCAGCCCCGAAGGCAGCGCATCGGGCATCCGGTAGGGCCGGCGGCTCGCGATGATGTAGCCCCATTCGCCGAAGCTCGGCACATGCGCGTGATAGGGCGTCGCGCGCAGGCCCACCGATTCGATGGTGGTCGCGACGGTCCAGTAGCTCTTGCGCGCCACCAGCGGCGAGGTCGTCTGGACCACCGCGTAGCCGCTGGCCGACAGGCGCTTTTCGAGCAGCGAATAGAAGCTGTTGGTGTAGAGCTTGCCGATCGCGAAGTTGGTCGGATCGGGAAAGTCGACCACGATCACATCGAACATGTCGCCCGGCTGCTGCAGCCACTGGAAGGCATCGGTGTTGACGATCTTCACCTTGGGCGACGACAGCGAATGCGCGTTGAGCGCAGCCAGCGTTTCGTGCTCGGTGAAGAGCTTCGTCATGTTCGGATCGAGCTCCACCAGCGTGACCGATTCGACCGAGGGGTACTTGAGGATCTCGCGCACCGCCATGCCGTCGCCGCCGCCGAGCACCGCCACCTTCTTGGGCGCACCCTGCGCGGCCATCACCGGATGCACGAGCGCCTCGTGGTAGCGGTACTCGTCGCGCTCGGCGAACTGCAGGTTGCCATTCAGGAAGAGGCGATGGCCGAGTTGCCCGCGCGTGACCACGATGCGCTGGTAAGGCGAGGTGGCGCTGAACACGATGCGGTCCTGATAGAACTTGTCTTCGGCCAGCGTGGTGATGTGGTCGGCCCAGACGAAGGCGGCCAGCAGCGCGGCCAACGCCAGAAAGCAGGCCACCGCATGCGCGCCGATGCGCCGCAGCTCATGACGAAACAGCCACAGCGCCCACACCGCCACCGCCGCGTTCATGAAGCCGAACAGCAGCCCCGTGCGGATCATGCCCAGCTGCGGCACGAGGATCAGCGGAAACGCCACCGACACCGCGAGCGCACCCAGGTAGTCGAAGGTCAGCACCTGCGACACCAGGTTCTTGAGCACGATGTTGCGCTTGAGGATGCGCATGACCAACGGGATCTCGAGTCCCACCAGGGTGCCGACGACCATCACGAGGCCGTAGAGCAGCAAGCGGAACGCGCTCGGCACGTAGGCATTGGCCAGGAACAGGATCGCCGGCAGCGCGCCGCCGATCAGCGCCACGAGCAATTCGATGCGAAGGAAATGCGCCGGCAACTGGCGGTCGAAATAGCGCGAGAGCCAGGAGCCCACGCCCATCGCGAACAGGTAGGTGCCGATGATGGTGCTGAACTGCAGCACCGAATCGCCGAGCAGGTAGGAGCTCAGCGCCGCCGCGCTCAGTTCGTAGACCAGCCCGCAGGCCGCGACCACGAACACGCTGGCGAGCAGGGCGATCTCGACGGGCTGCGGCCCGCGCGCATCGGCAGGGCGCGCGGACACGGCCGCCTCTTCGTTCAATGGATTGCTGCGGCGACGATGATGCAGATGCCCAAGCTCATCGCGGCGACGACCAGGCCCAGTGCCACGTTCTGCTTCTCGACGATCTCGCCCCACAGGTCATAGGGCGTGATCTTGTCGATGATGAGGAAGCACAGCCAGAAGATGATCACGCCGATCAGCGCGTACACGAGCGATCCGAGGACCACGCCCGGTTTCAGCCATTCAAATCCCATGGGGACCTCCAGTCGTAGCAGTAACAAGTGAAATTGTGGTGGGCGGCGCGCGCATCTTCGTCATTTATGGCCTCCCCCGCTCGAATAGCCCCCATAGGAGCCGCCCGAGCTGCGGTAGCCGCTCGACGATCCACCGCTGCAGGTGCTCAGGATGATCAGCAGGATGATGATCACCACGATGATGATGATGATCGTGCCGCAGCCCATGCCCGATGCGGCGCTCACCGGCAGCGCGTCGCCGCGCTTGAACATGTCCTTCTTGGCATCGAGCTTGAAGGCGGTCGCGACCACGCCGCTGTCCAGCTTGATGCCCGACGACCACGTCAGCTCGTTGGCCGAGCGCTCCATCGACAGCAGCGCGGGGCCGCTGGCGAAGTCGCGGTTGAAGGTCTTTTGCCCGCGCTCGACCTGCCAGTAGAACTCGCCCGCCACGTAGGTGGTCTCGGCGTTGTAGGCGTACTGCTGCTGGTAGCGCTTGCTGAGGTAGGTGGCGGTGCTGCCGTTCTCGGCCATCACCGGCGCGCCGGTGGTCGGCTTGACCATGCTCCAACCGTCCTCGGCATCGACCAGGAAGCTGAAGCCGCGCTTCTTGTTGTAGAGCAGGTACTCGTCCCAGCCGAAATGCTCGTCGTCGCCGGGCTCCACGCCCATGCGGTGCTGGAAGCCCACCACCTGCCACTGCGCACCCTGCAGCTGGCCCATGGTGCCGAGAGCGATGAGCGGGCGCACCGGCTCGTCCTGCGTCGCATGCTTGAGCTCGCCGCCGATGCCCTGCGACAGGTCGATGATGCTGTTGCAAGAGCGGCATGTGATGCTCTTGCTGTCGGCCAGGTTGACGGTGACCGGCGAGCCGCAGTTGGGGCAGTTGAAGCTGCGGCCCTTTTCGTCCTTCGCCGATTCCTCGCGCAGGCCGGCGAGCTGCAGGTCCTCGAGCTGCACCGAGCGGCCGAGGTAGGCGCTGGGCTTGGCGGTGCCGTAGTCGATGCTGAGCACCAGCCCCTTGTCGTTGCGCAGCTCGACCATCGCGAACGGCCGGCCGAGATCGGGCAGGTGCGGCAACTCGCCCTGCGCGGAGGTGAGCGCCACCTGCTCGTTCGAGGTGACGGTGTAGCTCTGCCCGGCGAAGGCGCTGGTGGCACCCACGCGCAGATCGACCGGCGGCGGCGCGGTGCGCTGCAGGTCGAAGGGCAGCGCGAAGACGTAGGCGCCGTTGTCCTCGCTGAGGATGGCGGTGCGCTCGTCGTCGAGCGCGGCGATCCATTCGGTCCAGCGGCCGCCCGGGTAGGTGTATTGCAGCCGGCCGATCAGCGTGAAGGGCTTGTCCTGGATGCGGCCGGTGGCGAACAACTGCAGCGGGCTGAAGTCGTCGAACAGCTCCGCCATCTTGCCGGTGCGCGCGAGCGTCTCGCCCTGGCGCACGACGGTGCTCTGGCAGTAGGGACAGACCGCGTGCGTCGATTGCGCCGAGCGGAACTCCACCGGTGCGCCGCAGCCGGGGCAGGGCGCGCGGTAGTAGCGTTGGTTGCCGGTTTCCTCAGCCATGGCGTACGCGCCATGGCTCGGAGGGCCATGTTTTTCTCAAGCCAATGAGGCTTCCGACGCCCGTCGAACGGGCGTCAGGCGCTATCGAGGACATAGCGCCGGGTCAGACGAGCTTTTTAAGGAGATCGGCCTTCTTGGCGTCGAACTCTTCCTGCGTGAGGATGCCCTTGGTCTTGAGCTCGCCGAGCTTTTCGAGCGTGGTCATCACGTCGGCCGGACTCACGACCGCCACGGCGGGTTGCGAAGCGGCGGCCGTATTGGCCGCGGCTGCCGCAGCGGCATTCGGGCTCAGGCCCTGTGCAAGGTTCTGCGCCAGCACCTGGCCGAGCGCCACGCCGGCGCCCAGGCCCATCGCGTCACCCGCAATGCCGCCGCCGTTGGCCGCGCCTTCGGCGAATTTCGGAATCGCCTGCGCCGTCTGGTACTGCATGAACTTGCCCATGTCGTTGCCGACCATGCCCATGCCGATCTTCTGGTCGAGGATCTTCTGCAGCTCTTCAGGCAGCGAGACGTTCTGGACCGTGATGTTCTCGAGCTTGATGCCGATCTTCTCGAACTCGGGCACGAGCTGCGCGGCGAGCGCCTGTGCGAACTGGATCTGGTTGGCCGCGAGGTCGAGGAAGGGCACGCCGCTGGAGGCGATGGCGTTGCTGATGTTCTGCAGCACCAGGCCGCGCAGCTGGCCGTCGAGATCGGCCACGCTGTAGATGTCGCGCGTGCCGGAGATCTCGGTGTGGAACAGCTTGGCGTCGCCGATGCGGAAGCTGTAGTTGCCGAAGGCCCGCAGGCGCACGGCGCCGAAATCCTTGTCGCGGATGGTGATCGGCTGGGGCGTGCCCCACTTCTGGTCGACCTGCTGGCGGGTGCTGAAGAAGTAAACGTCGCTCTTGAAGGGGGACTCGAAGAGCTTGTCCCAGTTCTTCAGGTACGTGAGCACGGGCAGCGTCTGCGTCGTGAGCTTGTACATGCCGGGGCCGAACACGTCGGCCACCTTGCCTTCGTTGACGAAGACGGCCACCTGGGATTCGCGAACGGTGAGCGAGGCGCCGTTCTGGATTTCCATCTCCGCCATCGGGAAGCGCCAGGCCAGCGTGCCATCGCCGGTCTCGGTCCACTGGATGATGTCGATGAACTGTTTCTTGATGAAATCCATCAGGGCCATGGTTGCTCCTCGTCAGGTGTTTTCAGGTTTTGTCCGAACTGTGCATATTGCCACACGACCTTGACGGCGCACCCGTGCTTTTGGTCATGCCTCGCACCGGCCATGCGGCGTATGGCTTTACGAACCGAGGTCTACAATCGGCGCCCCCAGAAGAAGCGCCACCAGGAGCTACAGGCACATGTCCGATTCGACCCCCTCGACCTCATCGACTCCCACGCCCGAAGACAAGCGCGCAGAACTGCGCCGTGCCGCCCTCGAGTACCACGAGTTTCCCGTTCCCGGCAAGATCGCCATCGCGGCGACCAAGCAGATGGTCAACCAGCGCGACCTGTCGCTGGCCTACTCGCCCGGCGTGGCCGCGCCCTGCGAGGAAATCGTCAAGGACCCGCTGAACGCCTTCAAGTACACCTCGCGCGGCAACCTCGTCGGCGTGATCAGCAACGGCACCGCGGTGCTCGGCCTGGGCGACATCGGCGCACTGGCGTCCAAGCCGGTGATGGAAGGCAAGGGCGTCCTCTTCAAGAAGTTTGCCGGCGTCGACGTGTTCGACATCGAGATCGACGAGAAGGACCCGGCCAAGCTGGTGGAGATCATCGCTTCGCTGGAGCCCACCTTCGGCGCCATCAACCTCGAAGACATCAAGGCCCCGGACTGCTTCTACGTGGAGCGCGAGCTGCGCAAGCGCATGAAGATTCCGGTGTTCCACGACGACCAGCACGGCACGGCCATCACCGTGGCGGCAGCCATGGTCAACGGCCTGAAGGTGGCCGGAAAGAACATCGCCGACGTCAAGCTGGTCACCTCCGGCGCGGGCGCCGCGGCGCTGGCCTGCCTGAACCTGCTGCTCAAGGTGGGCCTCAAGCGCGAAAACGTGTTCGTCACCGACCTGGCCGGCGTGGTCTACGAAGGCCGCGAAGAGCTGATGGACGACGACAAGCGCCAGTACATGCAAAAGACCGAGCTGCGCAAGCTCGCGCAAGTGATCGTCGGCGCCGACGTGTTCCTGGGCCTCTCGGCCGGTGGCGTGCTCAAGCCCGAGATGGTCGCCAGCATGGCGGCCAAGCCGGTGATCTTCGCGCTGGCCAACCCGAACCCCGAGATCGCCCCCGAAGACGCGCACGCAGTGCGCCCCGACGTGATCATGGCCACGGGCCGCACCGACTATCCGAACCAGGTCAACAACGTCCTGTGCTTCCCGTACATCTTCCGCGGCGCGCTCGACTCGGGCGCGACCACGATCACCGACGAGATGGAAATCGCCGCGGTGCACGCCATTGCCGACTTGGCGCAGGCCGAGCAGAGCGAACGCGTCGCTGCCGCGTACGTCGGTGAAAAGCTGTCCTTCGGCCCCGAATACCTGATTCCCAAGCCCTTTGATCCGCGCCTGATGATGAAGATCGCGCCAGCGGTGGCCAAGGCGGCCGAGGAAAGCGGTGTGGCAACGCGTCCGATCAAGGACATGGACGCCTACCGCGACAAGCTGCAGAACTTCGTCTATGCCTCGGGCACGACGATGAAGCCGATCTTCGAAGCGGCCCGCCGCGCCTCGAAGAAGCGCGTGGCGTACTGCGAGGGCGAAGAAGAGCGCGTGCTGCGCGCCGCGCAGATCGTGGTCGACGAAGGCATCGCGCGCCCGACGCTGATCGGCCGTCCCGCCGTCATCGCCCAGCGCATCGAGAAGTTCGGCTTGCGCCTGAAGGAAGAGCTCGACTACGACATCGTCAACGTCGAGCAGGACCACCGCTACCGCGACTTCTGGCAGACCTACCACCGCATGACCGAGCGCAAGGGCCAGACGGTGCAGACCGCCAAGATCGAGATGCGCCGTCGCCTCACGCTGATCGGCGCGATGCTGCTGCACAAGGACGAGGTCGACGGCATGATCTGCGGCACCTGGGGCACCACGCTGATCCACCTGCACTACATCGACCAGGTGATCGGCAAGCGCCCCGGCGGCTGCGAGAGCACCCCGCAGGACGTGCCGGTGTACGCCTGCATGAACGGCCTGCTGCTGCCCGACCGCCAGGTGTTCCTGGTCGACACGCACGTCAACTACGACCCCTCGCCCGAGGAACTGGCCGAGATCACGACGATGGCGGCCGAGGAAATGATGCGCTTCGGCCTGAAGCCGAAGGCGGCGCTGCTGTCGCATTCCAACTTCGGCACCAGCAACGAACCCAGCGCCATCAAGATGCGCAAGACGCTCGACCTCTTGCGCGTGCAGGCGCCCTGGCTTGAAGTGGACGGTGAAATGCACGGCGACGTGGCCCTGGACAGCAAGCAGCGCGCGGTCGTCATGCCGCACAGCGCGCTGGCCGGTGACGCCAACCTGTTGGTTTTTCCGAACATCGACGCTGCCAATATTTCGTACAACCTGCTCAAGACGGCGGCGGGCGGCAACATCGCGATCGGGCCGGTGCTGCTCGGCGCGGCCAAACCTGTGCACATTCTCACGGCCAGCGCGACCGTTCGCCGCATCGTGAACATGACAGCCTTGACAGTGGCCGACGCAAACGCCGAGAGATAGGCTATTTGGCGATAGTGGACGCTGACTTAGCGTGCCACTTCCGCCCCTCGCGACTGCTCAAACTTTGAGCAGTCGCTTGCTATTTTCGCCAGCGTGGTGCACACTCGCGGGCTTGAATTTGCGGGTTAACCCCGAGGTTGAGCGCAATTCGAAACCCCCCGCTCTTTTCTCCTGTGGTGTCCCATGGCGGCTTACGCCTCGATCACGTCCTCTGTCTCAAAGTTTGCGCTCACCAGCCTGATGCTGTTGGCGTTGACGACGGGGGCCGAGGCCCGCGGATGGTTCGGCGCAGGAAAAACGTCCGCTGAGGAATCGATTGCACTGACCGATCTCCCGGTCCAGGGCCAGCGAACCTATCAGGCCATCTTGAACGGTGGCCCCTTCCGGTACGAAAAGGACGGCACTGTATTTGGCAACCGCGAGCGTCTCCTGCCGCCGGCACGGCGCGGCCACTACCGCGAGTACACGGTGACGACACCGGGTTCTCGCAACCGGGGTGCCCAGCGAATCGTCTGCGGTGGCGAACAGCGCACGACGCCCGAGGCCTGCTGGTACACGGCAGACCACTATGCAAGTTTCAGACGGATTGCGCCATGAGCGATAAAAACGACCTGAGCGGCGCCCCGAAGCGCCCCGAAGAAATGATGATGACTATGGAAAGACCAGCGGAGATGACCTTATCCCTTCGTGCCGTACGCCCGAACATCGTGCAATCGATCCGCGCGTTCCGCGTGAACGACCTGCAGGACGCCGCCAACGCGGCCGGCCAGCACTTCCTGTACGCCAACCTGGGCAACGCCCAGACCAAGCAGGACGTGCTCGACCTGATTGCACAGCAGTTCACGTTCCCGGCCCACTTCGGGAAGAACTTCGACGCGCTGTACGACTGCATGACCGACCCGTTGCATAAATCGGGCCCGCAGCCAGGTTTTGTCATCGTGCTCGAACAGATCCCGGCCAACGCCAAGTTCGACAAGGAAGCGCGCGAGCAGCTGCTCGACATCTTCCGGGACGCTTCGGATTACTGGGGCGACCGCAAGGTCCCCTTCCGGTGCTTCTATTCTTTTCTGTAGCCCGTTCTGCATCTACCAGCCAAGCAGAACGGGCGAACGAGGCTCAGCCGAACGCTGAAACCCTCGATGGCATCGAAGTGAACCCCAACGCCGCCGCAACGACGGCCGCCGCCAGCACCGAGCCGGCCGGCGAAAAAATGCCGACCGACAAACTGGTCGACGTGTCGCCCCTGGCGCTGCGCATGAGCAGTCCCTTCAACGCGGGGTACTGGCTGGCCGCCGCTTAACTGCAGCAACCTGCCTGAATGAAAAAGCCCGTCGTCGACGGGCTTTTTTCATGGGGGAACGGCCTGGGCCAGTGCAACGTATTCGGCCACCGGCACTTCCTCGGCGCGCCGCTGGGGATCGAACGCTCCCTCGAAGCCGTGTTCCTCGAGCCATCTGCCCAGCGTGTGCCGAAGGATCTTGCGGCGCTGGCTGAAGGCGACCTGCACGATTTCACCCAGCCGCGCCGCATCGACCACCGGCGGCTGTGCCAGCGGCACCATGCGCACCACGGCGCTGTCCACGCGCGGCGGCGGATCGAAGCTCTCGGGCGGCACGAACAGCACGTTCTGCATGTCGTAGCGCCACTGCAGCATCACGCTCAGGCGGCTGTAGTCCGAGGTGGCGGGCCTGGCCACCATGCGGTCGATCACTTCCTTTTGCAGCATGAAGTGCTGGTCGGCGATCAGGTGGGCAAAGCCCAGCAGGTGGAACAGGATCGGCGTCGAGATGTTGTAGGGCAGGTTGCCCACCACGCGCAGCGGCTTGGGCGCAGCCTTGGCCGCGAGTTCGGCGAAATCGACCTTCAGCACATCGGACTCGATGACCTCCAGCTGCGGATGCTCCCGCAGGCGCTTGGCCAGGTCGCGATCGAGCTCGATGACCGTCAGGCGCCCGAGCCGCTCGACCAGCGGCTGCGTGAGCGCCGCGAGCCCCGGGCCGATCTCGACCATCGCATCGCCGGGCTGCGGCGCGATCTCATGCACGATCGCATCGATGATCCCGCCGTCGGACAGGAAATGCTGCCCGAACCGCTTCCTGGCGATGTGTGCCATCGGATCAGGACTGCGGCGGGTCGCGGTACTCGACGTAGGCGCGGGCGCGCACTTCCTGCACCCAGGTGGTGAAGGCTTCCTCGACGCGCTGTTCGCGCAGCACGTTACGCGCGGCTTCGCGCTGCTCCGTCTGCGTCAGCTTAGAGTCGCGGCGGCCGACCACCTGGATCAGGTGCACGCCGAAGCGCGACACGACCGGGTCGCTGATCTGGCCTGGCGACAGCCGGTCCATGGCTTCCTCGAACTCGGGCACGAACTGGCCGGGGCGCGACCAGCCGAGGTCGCCGCCTTCCTTGGCGCTGGCGTCCTGCGAGTTGTCGCGCGCGAGGCCCGCGAAGTCGGCCGTGCCGGCCTGCACGCGGCGCTTGAATTCCGCCAGCTGCGCCACCGCCTGCGCGGTGGTGCGCTTGGGATCGTTGAGCAGCAGGATGTGGCGCACCTGCGTCTGCGTGACGGTCGCGTCGAGCGAACCGATCTGCGCCTTGGCCAGGACCTTGAGCACATGGAAACCCGCGCTGGAGCGCACCGGGCCGGCAATGCCGTTCACCGCCGTCGACTGCACGGCGTCGACGAACAGCGGCGGATAGCGGTCGGCGCTGCGCATGCCGATGGCGCCGCCGTTGGCGCGATCGGGCGAATCGGAGTTCTCGCGCACCAGCTTGTCGAAGTCCTCGCCGGCGCGGGCGCGCTCGGCGAGGCCTTGGGCCTTCTTCTGCGCGGCGGCTATCTGGGCGTCGGTGGCGTTCTCGGGCAGGGCCACGAGCACCTGTGCGAGGTTGAGGTTCTGCAGGGCCGCGTTCTTGACGTTCGAGTTGCGCTGGTCGCGCAGGTACTCGTCGGCCTCGGTGTCGCTGATCTTGACCTTCGACTCGACTTCGCGGTCGCGCAGGCGCGTGAGCAGCAGCTGGTCGCGCAGGTCCTTGCGGAAGTCCGCCTGCGCAATACCTTCGGCGGCCACGCGGCGGCGCAGCTCGACCAGGCTGATCTCGTTCTGGCGCGCCACGGTCTGCTCGGCCTGGTCGATCGCCACGTCGTCGACCTTGATGCCGTTTTCCTTGGCGAGCTGCAGCTGCGCGCGCTCGACGATCAGGCGCTCGAGCACGAGGCGTGCAAGTTCGCCGCGCGGCACGCGTTCGGCGTCGGGGTTCTCCTTGATGAGGCGCGTCACCCGCGACTGCACGTCGGTGTTGGTGATCGGCTCGGAGTTGACCAGCGCGACGATGAATTCAGCCGCCCGCTGCACAGGTGCCGCCGACGATGCGGCCGGGGCGCGCTGCACCGGCGGGGGCCCCAGGCGCGGACCGGCGCGCATGATGTCCGTGATGCCGCTGCCAGAGCGGAAGCCCTGCGCACCCGACGTTGCGGCCATTGCCGCGAGGCAGCCCAGGGTGATGATGGAACGGATGTGTTTCATGGCGGTGCTCAATCAGTCGTCTCAGTCGTAATTGGTGAAGCGGCTCGGCGCCTCGCCAGGTTGGCGCAGGGGTTCGTAGCGCTGGATGTTCTGCCGCAGGGCCTGCATCGGGCTGGAGCCGATGCTGGAGAAGCCGACGAATTCGAGCTGGAACATGATGCGGGTGTTGGCCGTCACCTGGCCGGTGGTGATGCGCTGCAGCACCACGCGTCCGATCCAGCAGCAGCCGTCGTACTCGAAGCCGAGCACGCCGTCCGTGAGTTTCTTGTCCTGCAGGTCGTAGTTGAGACGGCCCACCGCATACCAGCGGCCACCGCCCTGGCCCTTGCCCGGACCGAGGTTCTTGCCCTTGTCGCCCCACAGGTCGTTGAGCGGCCATTGCCAGCCCACGTCGATCGACTTGTTGCCGTCGTTCACCGCCGTGGTGTTCGGGTTGGCCAGCAGCGCCGCCTGGTAGGCCGCGCTCGGGGCCTGGTAGCGGAACGCCACGCTGAGGTTGTGGTACGGCTCGGGGTTGTAGCGTGCGCTGAGCGCCGCGCGGGTCGACTTGCGCGTGTCGGGGTTGTATTGCACGAGCGCGTCGGTGCTCCACTTCGGCGTCCAGTTGATCTGGCCGCCCACGAGGAAGTCGCTCGCCCGGTCGGTCACCGGCAAGCCGCCGGGCAACACGACCTTCTGGTCGGCAAAGCGCAGCCGCTGCGCGATGCCGATGCGTGCGGCCTCGACGCCGGTGGTGGGGTCGATCAGGCGGGAGGTCACGCCGAGCGTGAGCGCGTTGGTGTCGGAGATGCGGTCGCCGCCCGAGAACGCGTTCTCGGTGTAGATCGTCGCGAAGCTGAAGTCGTTGGCGGCCGAGTCGTAGTTCGGCAGCATGCTCTGGTTGCGATACGGCGTGTAGACGTAGTAGGCGCGCGGCTCCAGTGTCTGGCGGAAGGCGCGGCCGAAGTAGCTGGCGTCGCGCTCGAAGATCAGGCCGCTGTCCAGGCTGAAGGTCGGCACCGTGCGGTTGGACGACGTGCCGAAGAAGTACAGCGAATTCGCGTTGTAGGGCACGCCGTTGACGTACTGCACGCCGTTGAGCGTGAGCTTCGGAATGTCCGTCTGCGGCAGGTAGTAGTTGTAGGCCGCCGTATTCAGCTGCAGCTTCGGAATGACGAACGAGCTCGGCGTGATGAACGGCCGGCTGATCGCGAGGTTCGCCATGGCGCGGTCCCCATCGGGCTGCGACTGCTGGGTGAGGTCGAAGCCGGGCTGGCCGCTCAGGATCGAGTTGACGCGGAAGCGCGTGTAGTCGAGGTTCAGCGCGACGTCGAAGCCGTGCCAGTCGTACTTGTTGTAGTTGGCCGTGATCTGCGGCATGCGGTCGTACGACGGCACGATCGGCGACAGGTTGTACTGCAGCGTCTGGTAGCGCAGCGTGCGGATCGCGCCGCTCCAGTCGTCCTTGCTCCAGTTGAGCGACGCCTCGTTGGGCAGTTGGCGCTGTGCCAGCGTCGGCGTGCGGGTGAAATCGCGCCAGTAGTCGTTGTCGCTGACGCGGTTGATGTTGATGTTGGCCGACAGCGAATCCAGGCCGAGCGCCTTGGCGTCGAAGTCCTGGTGGTGGTTTGCCCAGATGCCCCAGCGCTTGGTGCTGCCGGGTGGCGCGGTCAGGTCCTTGGCCTGGATTTCTCCGTTGGCCAGCTGCTGCAGCTGCGAGGCGCGCAGTTCGTTGTAGCGCTGGCCCACCAGGCGGTCGGCGCCCATCAGGTCCAGGCGGATGCTGCCGGTGTATTCCTTCTCCATGTACCGGAACTCGGTGCCCAGGTTCAGGCCGCGCTTGCTCATGATCGTCGGCGTGATCGTGGCGTCGCGGTTGGGCGCGATGTTCCAGTAGTACGGCTGCGAGATCTCGATGCCGTTGGTGTTGTCCACGCCGATGGTGGGCGGCAGGAGGCCGCTCTTGCGCGCGTTCGACAGCGGGAAGCTCACGCTCGGGATCGGCGGCGTGCTGATGCCCATGAAGCTCAGGCGCGCGTTGGTAGCCACGCCTTCGTTCTCTTCGGTGTCGGTGGTGATCGTGGCCGCGGTCAGGAGCCACGCCGGCATCCAGCCCGGGAAGTCTTCACGGCGGCAGGTGGTGTAGGTGGCCCGCCGGGCGATCGACACGTTGGAGTCGACGAAATCGATGCGCTCCGCATCGCCGTGGCCGCCGTTCGCGAGGAACCGGTAGCGCACGTTGTTGAAGAAGCCTTCGAAGGTCTCGAGCTTGAGTTCCAGCTCGGGCCCCTCGTACACGTTGCCGGCCTGGTTGACCCGCACATTGCCCTTGGCCTTGGCGCGGTCGTCGGGCTGGTAGTACTCGAGCCGGTCGGCGGTGATGGCGACCGGGCCGCGCCGCAGCGTGGCATTGCCTTCGACCACGGTCTCGAGGTCGGGGCGGCCGGACATGCGGTCGCCGGTGACCAGGCTGGGCAGCTGGCCGCGCTCGGTGGGCGGGACGATTTCGGTGAGCAGCGGGGTGCGCTTGAGCGTCAACGGGCCGTCAAGGCTGCCGGCGGACTGCGCGAAGGCGCCATGCGCCTGGAGCAGCGCCAGCGACAGCATGGCCAGCTTCAGCGGCGGGCCGGCGCGTCGCAGGGCAACACGTCGGCTCATCAAGCCTCCCGCCAGGCCGTTCCGAGGAAAGCCCGCGGCTCCCCCGAGGAGAGCAGCGAGCGCACAAGGTGCCAAGCGTGAGGGCTTTGGGTCGTAGGCATCGGTTCGGAACGAAAGATCGTCGGGGAGACGGCGCGGCAGGCCGGCGGGTTGCAGGGGCCGGCAGCAACCTTTGCTCGATCGGTGGCCGACCGGAGGGGGTTGCCGCGCCAGGCGGATTTGTAGAATCGATTATCCATGACAGCACCCCCGCCCCCGCCCGCATTGGCCCCACGCCCCGCCGAGACCATTCTCTGGACAGATCCGCAGCGGGCCGAAGTGTTCCGGGGCTGGCTGACCGGCATTGCCGCCGACCAGCATCTTCTGCCCGACACCGTGCGCCTCGCCTCGGCCGATGCGAGCTTCCGCCGCTACTTCCGCGTCGACACCCGCATCCCCGGCACGCCGACGCGCATCGTGATGGATGCCCCGCCGGACAAGGAGAACAGCGATCCCTTCGTGCAGGTGGCCGGGCTCATGGCCGAGGCCGGCGTGACCGCGCCCCAGGTGCTCGCGTGGGACCGCCCGAACGGCTTCCTGCTGCTGGACGACCTGGGCCGCCAGACCATGCTGGACGTGATCGATCCGGCCAAGCCTGATGCCAGCCGCCCGCTTTACGACCAGGCGATCGACGCGCTGATCCGCTGGCAACTGGCCTCCAGGCCCGGCGTGCTGCCGCCTTATGACCGGGCGCTGCTCGAGCGCGAACTGGCGCTCTTCCCCGAGTGGTACATCGGCCGCCACCGCGGCGTGGCCATCGAAGGCAAGCTGAAGGAGCGGCTCGAGCGCAGCTTCAAGCTGATCGTCGAGAGCAACCTGGCTTCTCCCAGCGTCTACGTACACCGCGACTTCATGCCGCGCAACCTGATGATCGGCGACGGCACGAAGCTGGGCGTGCTCGATTTCCAGGACGCCGTCTACGGCCCCATCACCTACGACATCGCCAGCCTGATGCGCGACGCCTTCCTCAGCTGGGACGAGGAGTTCGTGCTCGACATCACCGTGCGCTACTGGCAGGCGGCGCGCAAGGCCGGGCTGCCGGTCGACGAGGATTTCGGCGCTTTCTATCGCGCCGTCGAATGGATGGGCCTGCAGCGCCACCTGAAGGTGGCCGGCATCTTCGCGCGCCTCACGCTGCGCGACGGCAAGCCCCGCTACCTGGCCGACACGCCGCGCTTCATCGCCTACATCCGCGCCACCGCCAGCCGCTACATGGAGCTCACGCCGCTCGTGCGCGTGATCGACGAGGTCGAGGGCACTTCCGCGCTCACCGGCTTTGCCTACGGCCGGGTCTGAAGCGAAATTTACAAAAAACCACCGGTGATGCCCGCATCGCGGCTGCATTCTTCGCTCCTTATTTCATAGCATGCCCCGTTTCCACTGTTCCGTGCCGTTGAGCGCCGGCGCCGCTTTCGCGCTGCCGCCCGGGGCCGCGCGCCATGTGCAGGTGCTGCGGATGCAGCCGGGCGACGCGCTCACCCTGTTCGACGGCGCGGGCGGCGAGTACGAGGCCACGATCGAGCGCATGGGCCGCAGCGACGTCTCGGTGACGGTTGGCGCCCACCATCCGGTCGAGCGCGAAGCGACGCGCGCGGTGCACCTGGCCGTCGGCATGCCGGCCAACGAGCGCATGGACTGGCTGGTCGAGAAGGCCACGGAACTGGGCGTCGCGAGCATCCAGCCGCTGGCTACGGCGCACGGCGTGCTGCGCCTTTCGGGCGAGCGCGCCGAGAAGAAGCGGGCGCACTGGGAAGCCATCGCCATCGCGGCATGCGAGCAGTGCGGCCGCAATCGCGTGCCGGTGATTCATCCGGTGCGGTCGTTCTCGGGCAGTTCGGGCTGGATCGATGCGCAAGGCGAAGAAAGCGCTGCGGCACGCTTCATCCTGAGCCTGGCCGAGGGCACGCAGGACATTGCCGCAGCCGTTGCGGCGCACGCCCCCGGCAACCGCGACGTGCGCGTGCTGAGCGGCCCCGAAGGCGGCCTCAGCGCCGCCGAGGAGCAGGAAGCGATCGCACGCGGCTTTGCGCCGGTCACGCTCGGCCTTCGCGTGCTGCGCGCCGAAACCGCCGCGCTCGCGGCGCTGGTGTCGCTCGCCAGCCCCTGAAAAGGGGGTGTTTTCCGCGACGCGCGCGCAGACAGGCTGCGGAAGAATGGTCGCTTCACCATTCATCACGACCAAGAAGGACCTTCCGCCCATGTCCCGTTCGCTCCGTCTCGCTCCTCTCGCCTCTCTCGTTCTGGCAGCGCTCTGCGCCGCGCAAGGCGTCCACGCCCAGAGCAACGCCGTCGCGCCCACGCCGGCGCAGGTCAGCCCTGAAGTCGACAGGACCTACACCCAGCTGATGGCCTCGCCCGCGATCCAGAAGCTGCTGGACGCGGTCAAGGCCGACCACGAGCGAGCAGTCGAAGACCTGAAGATGCTGACCGAGATCGAAGCGCCGCCTTTCAAGGAGCAGAAGCGCGCCGAAGCCTTCCTCGCGCGCATGAAGGCCCTCGGCCTCACGGACGCGAAGATCGACGCCGAAGGCAACGTCGTCGGCCTGCGCAAGGGCGTGGGCAACGGCCCGAAGCTGTTGATCTCCGCGCATCTCGACACGGTCTTTCCCGCCGGCACCGACGTGAAAGTGAAAGAGCGCGACGGCCGGCTCCACGCACCGGGCATCGCGGACGACACGCGCGGCCTCACGGTGCTGCTGTCGTGGCTCAAGGTGCTCAACGACAACAAGGTGCAGACGGCGGGCGACCTCCTGATCGTCGGCAACGTCGGCGAGGAAGAGCTGGGCAACCTGCGCGGCATCAAGGCGATCTTCCGCGACCACCTGGACATCGACGGCATGGTCGGGCTGGAGCCCTCGCCGGACGGCCATGTGCTGGTGCTGGGCACCGCGAGCCATCGCTATGAAGTCACCTTCAAGGGACCGGGCGGCCACAGCTTCGGCGCGTTCGGCCAGGTGCCCAGCGCGATCCACGGCATGGGCCGCGCGATCGCGAAGATCGCCGATGTGCGCACGCCGAGCTTCCCCAAGACCACCTTCACCGTCGGCACGGTGGGCGGCGGCACCTCGGTCAACACCATCGCGCCCGATGCGCGCATGGCCATCGACATCCGATCGGACGACATGGCCTCGCTGCTGGAGACCGAGAAAAAGATCCTCGCGGCCATCGACGAAGCGGTGGTCGAGGAAAACAAGCGCTGGAACGTGACGACGCTGAGCGCGAGCCACAAGCTGATCGGCGACCGGCCCGGCGGCCGCACCCCGACCGACTCGGTGATCGTCGAGGCCGCCACGCGCTCGAACACCGCCTTCGGGCAGAAAACGCTGCTGCGCGGCGGCAGCACCGATGCCAACGTGCCGATCTCTCTCGGCATCCCGGCCATCATCATCGGGGGCGGCGGCAAGTCCTCCGGTTCCCATGCGCTGAGTGAGTCGATCGACGTGACAGATGCATGGAAAGGCGCGCAGAATTCGCTCGTGACCGTGCTCGGACTCGTGGGCGTGCAGGGGGTCACCCCCGCACTGCTTCCCAAACGCCCGGCCCGCATCAAGTAATTTGTCACGTTGCAAGTTCGAAAAGTGGGGCTCCACTTACGGCTTGCGGCCCGTCGCACGGAAAATGCGGCGGTTCTGTCACACAACTAGGAAATGACCATGGGATTGCTCGATTCAGTACTCGGTCAAGTGCTCGGAGGCGCTGGCCAACAGCAGCAACCGCAAGGCGGAGGCATCGGGGGATTGGGAGATCTCGGCGGCCTGGCCGGTGCACTGGGTGGCCTGCTCGCCAACAACGGCGGTCAAGGCGGCCTGGGGGGTCTGGTCTCGAAATTTGAGCAGGCTGGCATGGGCGATGTCATCGGCTCGTGGATCGGCAAGGGGGACAACCAGCCGGTCTCGGGCGACCAACTGCAAAACGCACTGGGCAGCGACACCATTGCCAGCATTGCCTCCAAGCTCGGCATCAACGCGCAAACGCTGCTGCCCATGCTCGCCACCATGCTGCCGGCACTCATCGACCAGCTCACGCCCCATGGCAAGGTGCCGGACCAAGGTCTTGGCAACCACGACGATCTGCTGGGTTCGCTCAGCGGCTTGCTGCAAGGCAAGCAGTCCTGAGAGAGATCCCCGAGGCTTACCCCTCGACAAGAATTCCGGCGCCCGCGAGGGCGCTTTTTTTTGGCTGGCGCCGAGGCGACGAATCCCGTAGAACCCCTTGCCATGAACCGCAACCTCTGGCTCCTGGCCATCTGCCAGGGCCTCTTCCTGACCAACAACGTCACCTTCATCGCCATCAACGGACTGGTGGGCCTCGGCATCGCGCCGCGCGGCTGGATGGCGACGCTGCCGGTGATGGGCTATGTGGTGGGCGGCGCGCTCACCACCGGGCTGGTGGCGCGCACGCAGCAGCGCTTCGGCCGCCGCGGGTCGTTCCAGATCGGGCTGGCGGTGGCGTTGGGTTCGGCGCTGCTGTGCGCGTACGCAGCGATCTCGAAGAACTTCTGGCTGCTGTGCTTCGCGACTGTCGTGGCCGGCTACTACAACGCCAACGCCAATCTCTACCGTTTTGCAGCGGCCGAACTCGCGGCGCCGGCATGGCGCGAGAAGGCGGTGTCGCTGGTGATGGCCGGCGGGCTGATCGGCGCGGTGGCGGGCCCCAACCTCGCATCCGCCACGCGCGAACTCTTCGCCGTGCCATTCGCGGGCGCCTACATCGCGCTCGCGGCGGTGGCGCTGCTTTCGATGGCGGTGATGCGCTTCATCGACTTTCCCGCGCCGCTGACCCGCCAGCAGGCCCTGGGCGGTCGGCCGCTCTCCGAAATCATGCGGCAGCCGGTGTTCATCGTTGCCGCCGCCGCGGGCGCCCTGGGCTTCGGCGTGATGAACCTGCTGATGGCCGCCACGCCGATCGCGATGCAGATCTGCAGCCTGCCGTTTTCCGACGCCGCGCTGGTGCTCGAATGGCACGTGATCGGCATGTTCGCGCCGGGCTTCTTCACCGGCCACCTGATCCGCCGCTTCGGCGCGCTGCCGGTGATGGGCGTGGGGCTCGCGCTCAATCTGGGCTGCATCGCCGTCGCGCTGTCGGGGGTGGAGCTGCAGCACTTCCTCGTGGCGCTGTGCCTGCTCGGCGTGGGCTGGAATTTCCTGTTCACCGGCAGCACGACGCTTTCGCTCACGGCTTACACCGCAGAGGAGCGCGACCGGGCCCAGGGTGCGCTCAATTTCTGCGTGTTCGCGACGCTGGCGCTGACCTCGTTCGCCTCGGGCGTGCTGGTCACGACCCAAGGCTGGCAACTGCTGAACTACGGCTCGCTGGTGCCAGTGGTGCTGACCGGCGCGGCACTGCTGTGGCTCGCGCGGACGCGGCGGCGCTCGGCTGCTGCCTGAGGCTGTTCGATCAGTTCGACGGAAACCGCTTGTCGAGCCAGCGCTGCAGCGCGGCGAACACCGGCTCGGCGTCAAGCTCGTTGAAGATCTCGTGGTACAGGGTCTCGAAGCACTGCGCTTCGACCCTGCCGCCGGGCGCTGCGGCCGCTGCGAACGCACGGCTGGCGGCGGGTTTCACGAGCCGGTCGTCGCCCGCATAGACCAGCAGCGTGGGCACCGGCCAGCGCGCCGCTGCCTGCTGCACCGTGGCTCCTTCGTACGCCAGGAACCGCGCAAGCCGGCTGCCGATGCGGTCGTGCGTGAGCGGATCGTCGCGATAGGCCTGCACCACGGCACGGTCGTGCGAAAGAAAGTTGTCGTCGAGCCCGTTGCCCACGCGCAGGTTCGGCGCGACGCGCGGCAGCACCGCGAGCAGGGCTTTCTGGAACCCGCTCAGGCCCGGATCGAGCCCCGGCGACGAGAGCACCAGGCCATCGACGGGCCGCACCCCACGCGCCACCAGGCTGGCCGCGACCAAGCCGCCAAGGCTGTGCCCAAGCAGCACGACCGGCACACCGGGGTTCTCGCGGCGCGCATCGTCGATCACCAGCGCAAGGTCGTCGACCAGCCGCAGCTCGCTCGACAGGCCGCCGCGTGCACCGGTCGATTCGCCATGGCCGAAATGGTCGTGCGCCCAGACCGCGAAGCCCCATTCGTGCAGCCGCTTCGCGAGCCCGTGGTAGCGCCCCGCATGCTCGCCGAGGCCGTGCACCACGACCACCACGGCGCGAGGCGTCCCAGCAACGGGCAACCGGCGCAGGGCCAGCGTCTCGCCGTCCGGGGTAGACAGCGGCACCCGTTGCGGCAACGGCAGCGCGTCGCTCAAGCCGCCACCGGCTCCGCGGCGGCGGCGCGGTGCGCGACCGGCAGGGCGGCGATCACCTCGGCCACGGCGGCCGTCAGCTTCTTGGCGTACGGCACGTGCAGGAACTCGTTGGGTCCGTGCGCATTGCTCTTCGGGCCGAGCACGCCGCAGACCATCATCTGCGCCTTGGGGAAGCCGGCGCTGAGCATGTTCATGAGCGGGATCGTGCCGCCCTGGCCGATGTAGCCGCAGGACGCGCCGAAGTGCGCCTGCGAGGCCTTGTTGAGCGCGTCCTCGAACCACGGCGTGATCGTCGGAGCGTTCCAGCCGGTGGCGCCTCCGCCGCTTTCGAAGGTGACGCGGGCCTGGTAGGGCGCGTTGTCTTCCAGCAGCGCCTTGAGCTTCTGCACCGACTCGGCTGCATCGACCAGCGGCGGCAGGCGCAGCGAGAGCTTGAAGGCGGTGTAGGGGCGCAGCACGTTGCCCGCATCCTTCAGCGCCGGAAAGCCTTCGGCGCCGGTGACCGACAGCGTGGGCTTCCAGGTGCGGTTGAGCAGCGCCTCCACCGGGTCGGTGGTGGTGGGCAGCGCGAACATGGTCGAGCCCCCGCAGTCGTAATGCGCCCACGGAAAGCGCTTGTAGACCTCTTCGCCAAGGATCGCGGCGGTGGCCTTGGCCTGCGCGAGGCGGTCGGCCGGCACTTCGCAGTGGAAGCTCGCGGGCAGGAGACGACCGGTGGCGCTGTCTTCGAGCCGGTCGAGCACCTGCCGCATGATGCGAAAGCTCGAGGGCACGAGGCCGGACGCATCGCCCGAGTGGATGCCTTCGGTCAGCACCTCGACCTTGAGCGTGCCGCTGGCCATGCCGCGCAGCGAGGTGGTGAGCCACAGCTGATCGTAGTTGCCGGCGCCGGAATCCAGGCAGATCACCAGCTCGACGTTGCCCAGGCGCGGACGCAGCGCATCGACGTAGGGCAGCAGGTCGTAGGAGCCGCTTTCCTCGCAGGTCTCGATCAGCCCGACGATGCGCGGATGCGCCACGCCCTGGGCCTTGAGCGCCTGCAGCGCGGCGACGCTCGCGTACACCGCATAGCCATCGTCGGCGCCGCCGCGGCCGTACAGCAGGCCGTTCTCGTACTTGGGCGTCCAGGGGCCGAGGTCGTTGCGCCAGCCGGTGAATTCGGGCTGCTTGTCGAGGTGGCCGTACATCAGCACGGTCTCGCCCATGTCGGTGCCGGTGGCCGGCACTTCGAAGAACAGCACCGGGGTGCGGCCTTCGAGGCGAACGATTTCCAGCTTCAGGCCGTCGACCTTCTGGGCCTCGACCCATGCGGCCGCATTGCGCAGCACGGTCTCCAGGTAGCCGTGGGCCGACCAGTCCTTGTCGAAGCCGGGCGACTTGGCCGGAATGGCGATGTAGTCGGTGAGTTGCTTGACGATGTCGCCGTCCCACTGGGCGGTGACATCGGAGAGGGCGCGCGTCGCGTCGAGCGTGCCGGCAGGCATTTCGCGGTGCAGGGGGGCATTCATCGGTGGGTTCTCCGCGGGAACGAAAAAACGCATTTTGCGCCTCGCGGCGACCGCGCGTAGAGTGCGGGCGATCTCAACCCGGAGCGCAATGTGAGCAAGGCAACGACGACTCGGATCAAGGTGGGCATCGGCGGCTGGACCTACGAGCCCTGGCGCGACAACTTCTACCCCAAGGGGCTCGCGCAGGCCAAGGAGTTGAACTACGCGAGCCGCCATGTGAGCGCCATCGAGATCAACGGCACCTACTACAGCACCTTCAAGCCCGAGACCTTCCGCAAGTGGCATGCGGACACGCCGGAAGACTTCATGTTCTCGATGAAGGCCTCGCGCTTCACCACCAACCGCAAGGTGCTGGCGACGGCGGGCGAGTCGATCCAGCGCTTCATCGACAGCGGCGTGAGCGAACTGGGCGACAAGCTCGGGCCGATCGTGTGGCAGTTCATGCCGACCAAGCAGTTCGATGCGGAAGACTTCGAGGCGTTTCTCGAATTGCTGCCGAAGAAGGAAGGCAGCCGCGTGCTGCGCCACGTGATGGACGTGCGGCACGAGAGCTTCATCACGCCCGCGTACAAGGCGCTCGCGAAGAAGCACAAGGTCTCGACCGTGTTCACTGACGCGGACAAGTTTCCGTCGTTCGAGGAGCCCGAAGGCGACGTCGCCTATGCACGGCTCATGATGGCCGACGCGAAGCTCAAGACGGGTTATGGACCGAAGGCGCTCGATACCTGGGCCGAGCGCGCGCAAGGCTGGACCGAATCGCCGAAGAAGCGCGACGTGTTCGTCTACTTCATCAATGGCGCCAAGGAAAGGGCACCGGCCGCGGCCGGTGCCTTGTTGGAGCGCCTGGGGTGGAAGCCCCCCGTGGAGGCTTAGGCTGCGGCTTGCAGCGCCGGCTTGGCGCCGAAGCTGATCTCACCGGAAAGCTGGCCGCCTTCCTCGATCACGATCTTGCCGTAGCGGATCTTGCCGGTGACCTTGCCGGTCGAGTGGATCACGAGCTTCTCACGCACCGTGAGGTTGCCGTCGAAGATGCCGCGGATTTCCGCGATATCGATCTCGGCCGAGCCCTTGAACTCGCCCTGCTCGGCGATCTGCATCAGGCGCGAGTCCATGGTCGCTTCGACCAGGCCTTCGACCACGAGCGTGTCGCAATCGGTGATCTCGACACCCTTGAGCTTGATGTTCGGGCCGACGGTCAGTTTGCTGCCGCCTTCCTTCGCGGCGGGTGCTGCTGCCGCGGCGGCAAGGCCACCTTGCTGCGCGGTCAACGAGGAGGGATTGACGGGCGTGCCCGACAGATTGGTGCCGGAACCGACCAGCGGTGCGGGGCGGGATGTCAACGAGTCGGTCTCACGATCGCGCTTGCCGAAGAAGGGGGACTGTGTAGCCAATGGGGAGCTCCTCATGAAAGGGGACTATCGTAAGAACGCGCTTATGGCGTGCCGCACTTCATTGCGCAAGAGGCGTAACCGAATAAGACCGCTCGCCTCGACAATGGGACCCCAGTAGACCTTAAACGACGGAAGATGACGACCCCCTTGCAAAGCACCGCCGCATCCCCCGCCCACATGGTCACTGACTCGCTCACCGGCGACGCCCGCTTCGGCAAGCCCGAAGAAGGCTGGCGGCGCGCGTTGTTCTCGGTGATCTTCGAGTCCGAATCGCGGCTGGGCCGCCTGTTCGACCTGATCCTGATCGCCGTGATCGTGACCAGCGTGGTGGTCGTGATCCTGGACAGCGTGCAGGCGATCCATCTGCGCGCAGGCCATGTGTTCGGCGTGCTCGAATGGGTCTTCACCGGCCTCTTCACGCTCGAGTACATCGGGCGCCTGGCCTGCGTGAAGCGGCCCTTGCGCTACGCCACCAGCTTCTATGGCGTGATCGATCTGCTCGCGCTGCTGCCGACCTTTCTCGTGGCGCTCGCGCCGGAGTTCGCCTACCTGATCGACGTGCGCATATTGCGGCTCTTGCGCGTGTTCCGGATCTTCAAGCTGTCGCGCTATTCGGTGGAGTACCGCGCGCTGGTGTCGGCCGTGGCGGCGAGCCGGCGCAAGATCACCGTGTTCGTCGGCTTCGTGATGCTGGTGGTGCTGGTGATGGGCACGCTGATGTACGTGGTCGAGGGGCCTGTGCACGGCTTCACGAGCATTCCGGTGGCGATCTACTGGGCCATCTCGACGATGGCCACGGTGGGCTTCGGCGACCTCGTGCCCAAGACCGACCTGGGTCGGGCGATCGCCTCGGTGATGATGCTGCTGGGCTGGGGCGTGCTGGCCGTGCCCACCGGCATCGTGACCGCCGAGATGGCGCGCCGCGGGCCCGACGATGAAGCGGTGCCGCTGACCGGACGCGGCATTCTCGCGATGACGCCGCCGCCTGCCGCGCCGCCGCGGCGACTCACGCCGGCGGCCAGACGACGCGCCCTTGCGCAGCATCGTCGAGGCGGGCGATGAAGGCATTCGCCTCGGGGTCGGGGAGCGTGAAGGCGAAATGCACATGGTCGGCGTGCTGCACGTCGTCGAGCACTGCGCCGACGGCCGCCAACTCGCGCCGTATCAAGCCTTCGAGCGCATAGGGCACGGCGCAACGCAGGCTGCGCTGCCGCACCAGCGGCACGAGCGTGGCACCGAGCAGGGCTTGCGCGATGGCATCGGTGTAGGCGCGCACCAAGCCGCCGGCGCCGAGCTTCACGCCGCCGAAGTAGCGCACCACGGTCGCGAGCGAGCCTTCGATCTGTTGATGGCGCAGCACTTCCAGCATGGGTCGCCCAGCCGTGCCGCCGGGTTCGCCATCGTCGTTGGCGGCCGACTGACCGCCCGCCATGAGCGCCCAGCACACGTGCGCGGCCGCGGGGTGCTCCGCGCGCAGCGATGCAACGACGGCCAGCGCGGCCGCGCGATCGGCCACCGGCTGCACGCAGCCGATAAAGCGGCTTTTCTTGATGACCAGTTCGCTGTGAACCGGCTGCGCCAGCGTGAAGCTCATGCGACGCAGCCCTCCCTCAACCGCCCCGCTCGAACTTGAAGACTGCCGTGCTGGCGCGCGCGTTCGGCAGCCAGCGCACGTCGCGCCCCTCCTGCAGCCCGAACGCATCGAGCACGCGCAGGTTGTTCTTGCCGGCCAGCACCTCGAAGTCCTTGAAGGTGCCCACGCGGATGTTGGGCGTGTCGTACCACTGGTAGGGCAGGCGGCGCGTCACCGGCATGCGGCCGCGCGCCACGCTCAGGCGGTTGGGCCAGTGCGCAAAATTGGGGAAGGCGACGATGCCGATGCGGCCGACGCGCGCGGTCTCGCGCAACATCACCTCGGCGTTGCGCAGGTGCTGCAGCGTGTCGATCTGCAGCACCACGTCGAACGAAGCGTCGTCGAACATCGCGAGGCCTTCATCGAGGTTCAGCTGGATCACATCGACGCCGCGGCGGATGCACTGCAGCACGTTGCCGTCGGCGATCTCCACGCCATAGCCGGTGCAGCCGCGCTCACGCTGGAGCAGGTCGAGCAGGGCGCCGTCGCCGCAGCCCAGGTCGAGCACGCGCGAACCTTCAGGCACCAGGGCGGCGATCAATTTCTGGTTGTCGAGATCGCTCATTGGATTTCCTTGGCGACGCGTTCGAAGTACGAGCGCACCACGCCGATGTAGCGCACGTCGTCCAGCAGGAAGGCGTCGTGGCCGTGCGGCGCATCGATCTCGGCGTAGCTCACGTTGCGGCGGTTGTCGAGCAGCGCCTTCACCAGCTCGCGGCTGCGCGCGGGCGAGAAGCGCCAGTCGGTCTTGAAGCTCACGAGCAGGAACTTGGCGGTCGCCTTCGCGAACGCGGTGCTGAGCTGGCCGCCGTGGCTGCGCGCGGGGTCGAAGTAGTCGAGCGCGCGGGTGATCAAGAGGTAGGTGTTGGCGTCGAAGTACTCGCTGAACTTGTCGCCCTGGTAGCGCAGGTAGCTTTCGATCTGGAACTCGACGTCCTGCGTGGAATACCGGTAGTCGAGCCCCGCCGCCTCGCCTTCGACGGCACTGCGCAGGATGCGCCCGAACTTCTCGTTCATCACGTCATCGCTCAGGTACGTGATGTGGCCGATCATCCGCGCGATGCGCAGGCCCCGCTTGGGAATCACGCCGTGTTCGTAGAAGTGGCCGCCGTGGAAATCGGGGTCGGTCACGATGGCGCGGCGCGCCACTTCGTTGAAGGCAATGTTCTCGGCCGTGAGGTTGGGCGCGCTGGCCACCACCACGGCGTGGCGCACGCGGTCGGGGTACTGCAGCGTCCACGACAGCGCCTGCATGCCGCCGAGGCTGCCGCCCATCACGGCCGCGAGCGTCCGGATGCCCAACGCATCGAGCAGCACGGCCTGCGCATCGACCCAGTCTTCGACGGTGACCACCGGGAAGTCGGCCCCATAGACGCGGCCGGTGGCGGGATTGACGTGCATCGGGCCGGTCGAGCCGAAGCAGGAGCCGAGGTTGTTGACGCCGATCACGAAGAAGCGGTCGGTGTCGACCGGCTTGCCCGGGCCGACCATGTTGTCCCACCAGCCCTCGGACCGGGCCTGCCCTTCGTAGACGCCCGCCACGTGGTGCGAAGCGTTCAGCGCGTGGCAGACCAGCACCGCGTTGCTGCGGTCGGCATTGAGGGTGCCGTAGGTTTCGTAGGCGAGCGTGTAGTCGCTGATCGATGCGCCGCTGCGCAGGGCCAGCGGGCCTGCGAACTGCATCGACTGTGGACTGACGACCAAAGGAGGTGACGACATGAATGAAAAAACCCGGCCTCGCCAAAAACGAGCCGGGTCCGACTGCCGTCTTTAGCTGAATTTATAAAGCGCCCGCAAGCTGTAGCAAATCGGCGCAGGGGGCAGTATATCGCCCCCTCGAATTACCAGCCGACGATCATCACGATGCCCAGCACCAGGAAGATCGCCGCCGAGATGCCGTGCACGAGCTTGATCGGCACGCGCCGCACGATCTTGTCGCCCAGCCACACCACCGGCGCGTTGGCCAGCATCATCCCGAGCGTGGTGCCAGTGACGACCCAGAAATAGTCCTGCGTGAAGCGGGCGGCGAGCATGACGGTGGCGATCTGGGTCTTGTCGCCCATCTCGGCCAGGAAGAACGCGATCAGCGTGGTGCCGAAGACGCCGAACTGCGAGGCGCCGGGGGCATCGTCGTCGTCGAGCTTGTCGGGAATCAACATCCAGACGGCCATCGCGATGAACGAGCCGCCAAGAATCCAGCGCAGCACCTCGGGGCCGAGCCAGCGCGTGATGTAGTTGCCGACGGCGCCCGCCAGGGCATGGTTGACGATGGTGGCGGCGAAGATGCCGAGGACGATGGGCCAGGGTTTCCTGAACCGCGCGGCGAGAAGAAGGGCCAGGAGTTGGGTCTTGTCGCCCATTTCCGCGAGCGCGACAACGCCCGTTGCTACGAGAAAAGCTTCCATGATGAACGTGGGGTTCCTTGGGCCGAAGGACGCAATTGACCGTGCAACACCTTCGGCCATATTCCCGAAGTTGCACGGTCAAAGGTCTCGCCAGGTGTGTTCACTGCACGCGCCATGTCCTGTGTGGGGCAGGACAAGTCTGTTGACGCGGGCCCTTCTCGAAAAACGGAAGGCGGCTACTCCCCAATGACGGGGCGGATTCTACCTGTAACGCCAATCACCTCATTCCGCTTCGGTAAGCGTGCGCTAGCTTTCCAAGGTTTTGACAAGTGCTACTCCAAGTAGCAAATTCCTGCTTGCTTTTTTGATATTTCACCCATAATGCACGAGCCTCCCTCTTCATTTTGGTCGGGGGGTAGTTCGGTGATCGGTCAGTTTCGCGCGACTCGACGGCTCTCGTTTGAGTGATGCTTTCGGGACTCCATCGCTTTTCTTGATGTGTTTATAGGAGTCCCTTGATGGGCAACAAACTGTACGTCGGCAACCTGCCTTATTCGGTGCGCGACGGTGATCTCGAACAGGCATTCGGGCAGTTCGGCGCAGTGACCAGCGCCAAGGTCATGATGGAACGCGACACAGGTCGCTCGAAGGGCTTCGGCTTCGTCGAGATGGGCAGTGACGCCGAAGCGCAAGCTGCCATCAACGGCATGAACGGCCAACCCCTGGGCGGCCGCAGCGTCGTCGTCAACGAAGCACGTCCCATGGAAGCACGTCCCCCGCGCAGCGGTGGTGGCGGCTACGGCGGCGGCGGTGGTGGTTATGGCGGCGGTGGTGGCGGTGGCTACGGCGGCGGTGGTGGTGGCGGCTACGGTGGTGGTGGCGATCGCAGCGGTGGCGGCGGTGGCCGTTCCGGTGGTGGCGGCTACGGCGGCGGCGGTGGTCGCTCCGGTGGCGGCGGCGGTGGTGGCGATGGCGGTTTCCGCAGCCCCTACGGCGCAGGCCCCCGTGGCGGTGGCGGCGGTGGTCGCTCCGGCGGTGGCGGCGGCTACGGCGGCGGTGGCAACAGCGGCTACTGAACCCCACGCGCACAAAGACAAAAGGCTCCTTCGGGAGCCTTTTTCATTGGAAGATCGCCAATCCGGCTTCAGCTTTCGCCGCTGCGCTTCTTGCGCTCACGGCCCTGCACGGAGCGGTCGAGCAGTGCGTTCGGCAGCATGCGCATGATCTTGGCGATCACGCCCATCTGCCAGGGAATCACGCGGTAGCTGGTGCCGGCCTCGATGGCCCGCAGCGCCTGGTCGGCAAAGTCCTCGGCCTTCATGAGAAAGGGCATGCCGTAGCGGTTGCCCTGGGTGAGCGGCGTGTCGATATACCCCGGGCAGAGCGTGACAACCTCGACGCCGCTCTTGTACAGCTCGCCGCGCAGGCTCTCGCAATAGGCGACCACCCCCGCCTTGCTGGCGCAATAGGCCCCATGCCCCGGCAATCCGCGGATGGCCGCGACGCTTGCGATGCCGACCAGCCGCCCACTGCCGCGCTGCCGCATCGACGCGACGAACGGATGAAAGGTGGCCATCAGGCCCACGTTGTTGGTGGCGAAGGTGCGCGCCATCACGTCGATGTCCTCGCGCTCGGCCGTGTCGATGCCGACGCTGATGCCGGCGTTGGCGATCACCACGTCGGGCAGGCCCTGGCGTTCGATGCAGGCGGTGCCGGCCGCCACGATGCTGTCCGTCTGCGCCACATCGGCGCTGTAGATCTGGTAGCTACTCGCATCCAGTTGACGCCCCGTTGCCCAGGCTTCGATCTCTCCGGTGCGCCGGGCCACCAGCGCCAGCCGATAGCCCGCGTCGTAGAAGCTCGAGGCAAGGGCTTGGCCGATGCCGCTCGACGCGCCGGTGATGAAGACGAGCGGGGACGTGGTGGTCATGCGTGGGCGTGTGTGCTTCAGCGCGGCTTCTTGCCGCCGCCCGCGGCCGATGCCGCCGACGGCACCAGCAACCCGCGCACCCGGCCGGTCAGGTTGGCCACGCCGCTCAGGTTGTCGTAGTCGAGGTTGTCGGCGGTGAACTGGTCGGTGCCGCGGATCAGCGTGACCGGCTTGTTCGAGGTCACCCGCTCGGTGTCGAGGAATGCATGCAGGAATTCGCCACGGAACTCCAGGCGCGGCGTCGGCTTGCCGTTCGCGCCCACTGAAGGATCCCGAATGACGACCGCGTTGCCGAACAGCTGGATCTCGCTGCCGTCCGAATTCGAGATCCCTCGATTGGCCGTCGAGCGCGTCGTGTAGCCCTGCGGCGAGACGGAACGCATGTTCACATCGTCGACCTCGACGGTGTCGGTGTCCGGGTAGTGCCGGCCTTCCTTGCCGTGCAGTTCGCTGCGCAGGTCGCCGTTGGGCAGGAAGTTCTTGATCACGAAGTCGCGCATGAAGTAGTCGGGCTCGTGCGTGGGCGCCGCCTTGGCGGTGGGCTCCAGCAGCTTGGGCGCGTTGCGCACCAGCCAGTAGGTGCCGAGCGCCACGGCCGCCGTCAGGATGATCGGCAGGTAGATCGTTGCGCGGTCGAGCACGTCGCGCACCCGGCCCCATGCGCTTTTCAGGTTGTTCATGGGTTCGGGCCTCGCGCGGCGTCGAGCAGGTGCCGGTACTGGCCGCAGGCCGTGAGCAGCAGGTCGCAGAATTCGCGTGCCGCGCCTTCGCCGCCGCGCGCCTGGGTGACGTAGCGCGCGATGCCGCGCACTTCGATGTGCGCATTGGCTGGCGCTGCCGCAAAGCCGACACGGGTGAGCACAGGCAGGTCGGGCCAGTCGTCGCCGATGGCTGCGGCCTGCGCCCAGGTGAAGCCGAGTTGTTCGAGCATGGCTTCGGCCGCGGGCAATTTGTCTTCGGTACCGTAGCGCACGTGTTCGATGCCGAGCGCCTCGAGCCGCACGCGCAGGGGCTTGGAATCGCGCCCCGTGATCACGGCCGGCACGATGCCCGCCAGCTTCAGCAGCTTGAGGCCGTAGCCGTCCAGGATGCTGAATCGCTTGAGGGTTTCGCCGTGTTCGGTGAAATAGACGCCGCCGTCGGTCAGCACGCCGTCGATGTCGAAGAAGACGATGCGGACATCCTGCGCGGCGAGCAATGTTTCGGCCTGGAACGCGAGCGGCATCAGATGACTTTCGCGCGCATCAGGTCGTTGGTGTTGATCGCGCCAACGATCACGCCCACGCCGTCGATCACGAACAGACGGGTGATGCCGCATTGCTCCATCAGCTCGGCCGCCTCGACGGCCAGCGCATCGACGCGAATGGTCCGCGGATCCTTGTGCATCACTTCGGCTGCCTTGGGCGAGCGCAGATCTGCGCCTGCCTCGATCAGCCGGCGCAGGTCGCCATCGGTGAAGATGCCCAGCGCCCGGCCGTCGGGCTCGACCACCGCGGCGGCGCCGAAGCCCTTGATGCTCATCGCGCGCATCAGCTCGCCGATGGTCGCGGAAGGTGGCACGCGCGGCACTTCGTCGCCCGAGCGCATCACGTCGCTCACATGCGTGAGCAGCTTGCGTCCGAGCGCGCCGCCCGGGTGCGAGCGCGCGAAGTCTTCGGAACCGAAGCCGCGCGCATCGAGCAGCGCCACCGCCAGCGCGTCACCCATCGCCATCTGGGCGGTGGTGCTTGCGGTGGGGGCAAGATTGAGTGGGCAGGCTTCCTTGGACACGCCGGCGTCGATCACGATGTCGGCGTGGCGCGCCAGGGTGGATTCGAGGCGGCCGGTCATGGCGATCAGGGGCACGCCCTGGCGCTTGACGACCGGCAGGATGACGGTGAGTTCGTCGACCTCGCCGCTGTTGGAGATGGCCAGCACCAGGTCCACCGCCTTGATCATGCCGAGGTCGCCATGACTGGCCTCGGCCGGGTGCACGAACATCGCCGGCGTGCCGGTGGAAGCGAGCGTGGCGGCGATCTTGCGGCCGACGTGGCCGCTCTTGCCCATGCCCATCACGACCACGCGGCCGCGCACCTCGAGGATCTTGCGCACGGCGTCGACAAAGCTGGGACCGACGCGGGTCTTCAGACCAAGGACGGCTTCGGCTTCGATGTCGAAAGTGAGGCGTGCCCGAGCGAGGATGGCTTCGGGGTCGACCACGGGGGCCGGGGCGGGGCGGGAACTCATCGGCCGATTTTACGGGCGGGCCAGAGTCGATTGGCTGCTTGCCCCGGGGAAGCCCGGGGCACGGACATTGCTCTAGCATCCGCACCCATGTCTTCCTTCGATCTCACGCTGTTGTACCTGCTGGCCGCGGTGATCGGCGTTGTGGTCTGCCGGTCGCTCAAGCTGCCGCCGATGCTGGGGTATCTCTCGGCGGGCGTGCTGATCGGGCCGCATGCGTTCGCATTGGCGCAGAACTCCGAGGGCATCCGGCACCTGGGCGAGTTCGGCGTGGTGTTCCTGATGTTCGTGATCGGGCTCGAATTCAGCCTGCCCAAGCTGCGGGCGATGCGGAAGCACGTGTTCGGGCTCGGCCTCTTGCAGGTGCTGCTGACGATGGCCATCGCCACGGCCGGCGCCCTCATCATCGCCACGCAGCTGCCGCCGGCCTGGCGCCTGGGCTGGCAGACGGCGCTGGCGCTGTCGGGCGCGCTCACCATGAGCAGCACCGCCATCGTGGTCAAGCTGATGGCCGAGCGGCTCGAGCTCGAGAGCGAGCACGGCAAGCGCGTGATGGGCGTGCTGCTGTTCCAGGACCTGGCCGTGGTGCCGCTGCTGGTGCTGATCCCCGCGCTCGGCGCGCCGCCCGAGGCGCTGGCCAAGGCGCTCGGCCTCGCGCTGGTGAAGGCGACCGTCCTGATCGGCCTCCTGCTCTACGGCGGCCCGCGCGTGATGCGCTGGTGGCTCACGCTCGTCGCGCGGCGGCGCAGCGAAGAGCTCTTCATCCTGAACGTGTTGCTGATCACGCTGGGGCTCGCATGGCTCACAGAACTGGCCGGCCTGAGCCTCGCGCTGGGCGCCTTCATCGCCGGCATGCTGGTCTCGGAGACCGAATACAAGCACCAGGTCGAGACCGACATCCGCCCCTTCCACGATGTGCTGCTGGGGCTGTTCTTCATCACGGTGGGCATGTCGCTCGACTGGCACATCGTGGTCGACCGCTGGCTGCTGGTGGCGGTGCTGCTCCTGGTGCCGCTGTTCTTCAAGCTGGCGCTGGTGACGGTGCTCGCGCGGGTGCTGGGCGCGACTTCCGGCGTGTCGCTGCGCACCGGTCTTTATCTTGCGCAAGCCGGCGAATTCGGCTTCGTGCTGCTGACGCTCGCGCAGGAGCGAAGCCTGCTGCCGCCCTGGCTCGCGAATCCGGTGCTGGCCTCGATGGTGCTGTCGATGCTCGCGACGCCATTCATCATCATGTACAGCAACGCCATCGTGCGAAAGCTGGTGGCCAGCGACTGGCTGCAGCAGTCGCTGCAGATGACGAGCATCGCGCGCAAGACCATCAATACCGCCAAGCACGTGATCATCTGCGGCTACGGGCGTTGCGGGCAGAACCTGGCGCGCATCCTGGAGCGCGAGGGCATTCCGTACATGGCGCTCGACCTCGACCCCGACCGCGTACGCCAGGCCGCCGCCGCCGGCGACTCAGTGGTGTTCGGCGACGCGGCGCGGCTGCAGGCGCTGATGGCCGCGGGCCTCGCGCGCGCCAGCGCGGTGGTCGTGACCTACCTCGATGTGCCGGGTGCGATGAAGGTGCTGGCCAACACCCGCGCCCACGCGGCCCACGTGCCGGTGATCGTGCGCACACAGGACGACCACGACCTCGAGAAGCTGCAGGCCGCCGGCGCGACCGAGGTGGTGCCCGAGGCCATCGAAGGTTCGCTGATGCTCGCGAGCCATGCGCTGGCGCTGGTCGGCGTGCCGATGCGGCGCGTGATCCGCGTGGTGCAGGACCAGCGCGACGCGCGCTACAACCTGCTGCGCGGCTACTTCCACGGTGCCGACGACGACAACGCCGACGAGATCGACCACGAGCGGCTCAACAGCTTCACCCTGACCCCCGGCGCCCGCGCCATCGGCCACACCCTGGAGCAGCTGGCGCTGGACACGCTGGGCGTGCGCGTCGCCACGCTGCGCCGCCAGGACGGCCAGGCCCGCGTGCCCACCGGTGAGACCGTGCTGACGGACGGCGACACGCTGGTGCTCTCAGGCAAACCCACCGCCCTGGCCATCGCCATCGACCGCCTTCAAAAGGGTTAAGGGGCCCTTCGGGAAATACCGCGGAACCTGCTTCGCCGGGCCTCAGGTATGTCCCCGGTAGGGGGGACACGAAGTGCCGCGCAGCCTGGGGACGAGCTAATTGACCAGGGTGGGATTGCGCTTTTCTTCGTCGATGCGCTGCTGGCGCCGCACCGCTTCGCACTGCGCATGGGCCTTGAACTCGGGCTTGAGGCACTGCGTCGCCATGCACTGGGCCTTGGCGATGAAGTTGCGGTCGCCGCACAGGGCCTGCGGGTCGGCGGGAGCGGCCGGGGCTGCGGGCGGCGGTGCCGTTGCGACGGCGGGTGCCGGGGCCTCGGGCGCCGCGGCCTGCGGCGTGGCCGTCGCCTGCTTGCGCGGCGGCTTGGCGGCAGGCTTGGGCGCTGCCACCGGCGCGGCAGGGGTGGCCTCCGCTGCAGGCGCCTCGACGGCTGGCGTCTCCGGTGGCGCAGCGGATTCGGCGGGCGGCGGCTCGGCGACTGGCGGTGCGGTAACAGCAGGCGCGGGGGCGGGCACAGCGACGGGCGGCGGCGGGGCCTCGGCCTGCTCGGCAGCCTTGCGCGTGCCATAACCGTACCAGCCAGCGACGACCATCACCACAGCGACCGCCAACAGGCCCAGCCAGAGAACGAGGCCCCGCCGACGCAGCGGCGGTTCGGGGGGCTCGGGCGGCCGGGGCACCTTGACCCGCGAGCGCTTCCGCTCGGACCGTTCGCTGCTGGAGGACGACGACGCGGTCGACTGGCCGGGTGCCAGGATCACGGTTCGCTCATCCCCCGGCGCGGCAGCAGGCGCCCTGCCGAAAAAGCTTCGCGAGGACGGCGCGGGCTCAGGAAGATCGAACAGCGGCGCCGGGATCGTCGGCGCACGCAACTGGGCCGGCGCGGTGGTGGCCCATTCGCGGTCGGCCTGGCTGTCCGGGCTGGGAGGAGGAGGAATCCGGCTCGCCGTGGCGGACAGCGTTGTGCCGCAGCTCTTGCAGAAATTCGCGCTCTCACGGTTTTCCGTGCTGCAGACCGGACAGATCGAGGCCATGGCTTACTTACTGACTACTCTCGGGATCGAAAACAAGAACTTGCTGCGGGTGCGGCCTGCGGATCTGGGCTTGGCTGGGCGCCGAAGACGCCTCAGGTCACCGCCACGCGCTTGGAGCGGTGCGCCATGCGCTTGGCGATCACGGCGCCGAGCGCCATCGCGATCTCCAGCGCCATGTTGGGCTGGCGGTTCGACATTTCCGCAAAGCGGATCGCGGTGAGGCGCCAGACCCGTCCCGCGCCGGTCACGACCACATTGGCCGCATGCGGTTGGCGCGAGAAGAAAGCGCCTTCACCCACCACCGAGCCCGGCGTGAGCACGGCCAGGCGCATCTGTTCCTTGCTGCTGACGCGGTGCACGCTGATGGCGCCGCTCTCCACGAAGAACACCGAGCGGTCGGGCGTGTTCTGCTCGATCAGCACGTCGCCGACGCCGGTGTCGATGGGCTGCAGGTAACCTGCCACCGTGTCCCATTGCTGGATGGTGAACGTCAACGCAAACGCGTCGGTGCTCGTGTTTTCCGCGATGGCGCGGCTCAGGTTCTGGATGGACATTTTTTCTTCGGCCCCCGCATGTGAGTCGAAGTATCCGCGAAGGCCACGAGTTTCGGCTACAAGTGTTTACGTTTCGCCCGGCGACGCGTCGCCATGTGTCGCTATTTCCCGATACAGAAGCGCGAAAAGATAACACCCAGCAGGTCATCGGCGCCGAACTCCCCGGTGATCTCGTTGAGCGCGTTCTGCGCCAGGCGCAGCTCTTCGGCCAAGAGGTCGAGCAACTGGGCCTGTGCCGCGAGGTGGCTGGCGGCCAGCGCGAGGTGCGTTTCGACCCGGCCGAGTGCCTGCACATGGCGCGCCCGCGCGAGGTACACGCCTTCGGGCACGGACTGCCAGCCGGCCATCGCCAGCAACTGATCGCGCAGGGCCTCGATGCCGAGGCCGGTCTTCGCGGACAACGCGATGCCGTGCGCCGGAGAGGCGGTCGGCGCGGCATCCTGCTTGTTCCAGACATCGAGCACCGGCACGCTCGCAGGCAGCTTGCCCTGGAGCCCGCGCAGGATCTCCGCATCGGCGGCGGCGTAGTCCGGCTGGTCGGCGCGTGTCAGGTCGTGCAGGAACAGCACAGCATCGGCGCTCTCGATCTGCCCCCAGGCGCGTGCCACGCCGATCTGCTCGACCTCGTCGCTGCTTTCGCGCAGGCCCGCGGTGTCGGCCACGTGCAGCGGCACGCCGTGGATCTGGATCGTCTGCGAGACCACGTCGCGCGTGGTGCCCGCCACCGCGCTCACGATGGCCAGCTCGGCGCCGGCCAGGGCGTTGAGCAGCGAACTCTTGCCCGCGTTCGGCTGGCCCGCGATGACGACCTTGATGCCTTCGCGCAGCAGGGCGCCCTGCTTGGCGCGCAGCTGCACCCCGGCGAGTTGCGACTGCAGCTTCGTGAGTTGCCCGGCGGCATCGGCTTTCTGCAGGAAGTCGATCTCCTCTTCCGGGAAATCGAGCGTCGCCTCCACCAGCATCCGCAGGTGGATCAGCGCATCGCGCAGCGTGTGGATCTCGCGCGAGAACGCACCCGACAGCGAGCGTCCGGCGCTGCGCGCGGCCGCCTCGGTGCTGGCGTCGATCAGGTCGGCGATGGCCTCGGCCTGGGCCAGGTCGATCTTGCCGTTGAGGAAGGCGCGCTGGCTGAATTCGCCCGGCTCCGCCACGCGCAGGCCGGCAAGGCGCGGGCGCCCGGTGACCGGATCGGCCTCCGCGGCCGCTTCAAGGCAGCGCGCCAGCAGCAGCTGCAGCACGACCGTGCCGCCGTGCGCCTGCAACTCGAGCACGTCCTCACCGGTGAAGGAGTTCGGCGAAGGAAAGTGGATCGCCAGGCCGTGATCCACTGGCTCACCGTCGGCATCCCGGAACGGCAGGTAGGTCGCCTCGCGCGGCTTGAGCGCGCGCCCGCAGACCGCCTCGATCAACGGCGCCAGCCGGGCGCCGGACACCCGCACGATGCCCACCGCTCCGCGTCCCGAGGCGGTGGCGATGGCGACGATGGGATCGGTGGTGCGGGCGAAGGTCATGGCAGGCGCGATTCTTTCAGCAAAAAGGAAAAGGGCCGCAGATGCGGCCCTTTGCGGTGGCGACGAAGCGCCGGTGGGTGGACGGCTTACTTGCCCAGCACGCCCAGCCGCTTGTTGATGAACCACTGCTGCGCGATCGACAGCACGTTGTTCGTGATCCAGTACAGCACCAGGCCGGCCGGGAAGAAGATGAACATCACGCTGAACGCGAGCGGCATGATCCACATCAGCTTGGCCTGCATCGGATCGGGCGGCGTCGGGTTGAGCCAGGTCTGGAAGAGCGACGTGGCCGTCATCACGACCGGCAGGATGTACCAGGGGTCCGGTGCCGAGAGGTCGGTGATCCAGCCGATCCACGGGGCGTGGCGCATTTCGACCGACGACAGCAGCACCCAGTAGAGCGCGATGAACACCGGGATCTGGATCACGATGGGGAAGCAGCCGCCCATCGGGTTGACCTTCTCGGTCTTGTAGATCCGCATCATTTCCTGCTGCATCTCTTGCGGCTTGTCTTTGAGCCGCTCGCGCATTTCCATGATCTTGGGGTTGATGGCCTTCATCTTGGCCATGCTGGCGTAGGCCTTGGCATTGAGCCAGTAGAAGGCCGCCTTCAGCAGCACCACCAGCGCCACGATCGCCCAGCCCCAGTTGCCGATGATCCCGTGCAGCTGGTTCAGCAGCCAGTACAGCGGCTTGGAGATGATCGCGAAGATGCCGTAGTCCTTCACCAGGTCCAGGCCCGGGGCGATGGCTTCGAGCTTCTTTTCTTCTTCAGGGCCGGCGAACAGCGCGCTGTTCACGGTCTGTGTCGTGCCCGGGGCGATCTTCGGCAGCGTGGCCACCATGGCGACGGTGAAGAGGTTGTCGCCCAGGTCCTTCACGCGGAACTCGCGGCGCAGCTGTTCGCTGGCCGGGTCGCCCTTCAGGAGCCACGCCGAGACGAAGTAATGCTGGACCATCGCGATCCAGCCGTCGTTGGCCGGCGGCGGCGGTTCGATCTTGCCCTTGGCGATGTCCTTGAAGTCGAGCTTGTGGAACTTCTTCTCGTTGGTGTACGCGGCGGGACCGGTGAAGGTGTTGGTGCCGAACATGGTGCCTGCGGCCACGGTGCCGTGGCGCAGGAGCTGCATGTAGAGCTGCGCATCGCGCGGCTGGTCGCTCACGTTGGCGATTTCGTGGCGCACGCCGATGGTGTAGTCGCCGCGATGGAACACGTAGGTCTTGGTGTACTTCAGGCCGCCGACGGGGGCGCTCTCAAAGCTCACTTCCAGCGTGTTCTGGCCATCGGCCATTTCGCGCGGACCGGCCTTCACCGTCATCGGCGTCAGGTGGTTGGGGAAGCGGTCACCGGTATCGATCGTGTTCAGCAGGCCCGTCTGCGCCACGTAGCGCGTGGCCGGCGAGCCGTTCTCGAACAGCACGACGCGCTTGGTGCGGTCGGCCTCGTCGTACTTCTGCAGCTCCAGGTGGTTGACCGTGCCGCCTTCGCTGTCGATCGTGGCCTTGAACAGGTCGGTGGTCACGGTGACCTGCTCGCGGGGAGCGGCCGCCGCAGCCTGCGTGGGCACGGCGCCGGCATTGGTGCCGGTGCCGGATGCCGTCGGCACGCCGTTGCTGGCCGCGGACGCGGCGCCAGCCGGGGCGGTGGCCACGGCGGCCGGCTTGCTGGACGGCAGGAAGGTCGGCTTGTTGCCGTTGAAGACCTGCCATTGGTCCCACAGCAACACCAGCGAGAACCCAAAAATCACCCACAGGATCGTGCGGCGGATATCGTTCATGACGAAGACTTCTTGTCGGAGGAGAGAAGAGACGAAAACAGCGAGCCTGACTTGTCAGTGCGACACGGTGATTTCGGTGGAACCGGATCGTGGCCGCCCTCGCACCAGGGCTGGCAGCGCGCGATGCGGTGCAGAGTGAGGTAGGTGCCCTTGAGCGCGCCGTGCACCTCCAGCGCCTCGATCGAATACACCGAGCAGGTCGGTGTGAAGCGGCACGACTGGCCGAGCCAGGGGCTCAGCAGCAGGCGGTAGCCCTTCACGAGGCCGATCAGCAGGCGTTTCATGGGGAGGAGGGGGAAGAAGGCGCCGACGAACGCGCGGCGCGTGCCAGCAACTGCTGGAGTTCGGCGCGCACGGCGCCCTTGAGCTTGTCCGAGGACGCGCTCACGAACTCCTTGCGATCGAAACCCGCCCGCAGCCGCACCACGTGCGCAGCACGGAGCAGGCCGACGTCGGGCGCGGCGCTCACGGTATAGATCTGGCGCTTGATGGCGTTGCGCGTGACCGCGCGGCGCGCCCAGCGCTTGGGCACCATGGCGCCCAGCCAGACATCGTCGGACGCGAACAGCGGCGCTTCGCTCGATGCGAGATCGAGCGCACAGCGATGCAATGCGAAATGAGCAGTGCGCGCCACGGTGGCACCTGCGAGGACGGCCTGGAATTGCGCGCGGGTCTTGAGCCGCTGCATGGAAACCGAGCCTGACACGCCGTGTGCGCTAGCTGAGGGAGCTGGCGCTGGCGGGTCGGCTGCTGGCAACGGCAGGTGGGCTGCCGTCAGACGGCCAGGCGCTTGCGGCCCTTGGCGCGGCGTGCGTTGATGACGGCACGGCCGCCGCGGGTCTTCATGCGGACCAGAAAGCCGTGGGTACGGGCGCGGCGGACTTTGGATGCTTGGTATGTGCGTTTCATGATGGTTCCTGATTCCCTGATTTCCGCATGCGAAAAGCAGCGGGCGCTGGGGAGCGTGTTTCGGATGGCCCCCGAAAGACGCAATGAGGTTTTCAGGGAAACCCGCAATTATCGCAAACATTTGGCCGCGGAACAATCTTCGACTGGATTTGCGGGCTTTTCCCTGCCGTTTCGCGGCCGTCCACAGCG